>NZ_CP113056.1:2774921-3088228 GCF_026625645.1 Ancylobacter sp. SL191
GACGGGTGTCCGCCGGCAGGTGGTCGGTAGTTTCTTTAGATTAGCTTCATTATACCACTACCGCGCTTATGGTGCGCGCTAGCCTGCTTCCATGTTCGACGGGATACATCGCGCCGATCAGCAGCTTCTCGTCGTGGAGGGTCCGCAAATCAGGATCGTCGCGGCCAATGCGGCGGCGTGCGGGCTGCTCGATCAGCCGACTCTGGAAGAGGGCGCGCGGGCCGGGCGAGTGCGACGTCGATGGGCTGATGGAGCGACAGGCCGGGCGCTCTACCGGGCCAAAGCCGCCGGCCGTGGCCGGGTCGTCATCGACGGCTCGTGAACGCGTCCGCCGCCCGGCTGTGCTAGGTTGAAACGTCACGGCGATCCCTTCCGGGGACGCCACTGCCGGAGGCGTTGTCATTTCCCACCAACTGTCGATGATCTGCGCGCATTGCCAACGCTGCGGCCGTCGCTCCGCGCTTGGCACGGGCGATGCGACCGCTCTTGAAGAAGCCGATCCCACCGAGCCGGCGCCGCGCCTGCGCTGCGACATGTGCGGCGGGCGTCGCGTGACGCTGTTCCGTGCGCGTGGGCCGATGGAAATGATCGCCTTCCTGTCCGGCCGGCTCTAGCGCGGCGAACCATTCGAGCCTTGCCGCGTTGTCTGCCCGAGCACTCGACGGCGAGCACTCGACGGGAGGACAGCGACATGGCCAATGGCGATCCGTTTTCGAACAATGTTGACAAGGCTCTGGGCACCACGGGCCATGGCGGCGCAACGGCAGGCTCCGGCACGACCTCTAGCGCCTATGGCAGCGGCTCGACGGCTTCCACGTCCGGCAGCGCCCGTACGTCGCCGACCGAAGGGCTGGGGGCGGGCCTGGAGCGCGATGCTCGCACGGCCCTGAACTCGACCGGCGGGGCGAGTGAACGCCGCTTCTCCTTCAACATGCTGCTGGCGACGGCTGTCGCCGGCTACGCGCTCGGGCGCCTGCTCCCGCGCTGAGCGGCTCCCGGAAAGGTCATTATGCAGACTCTCACCGTGCGCCACCTCACGCGCTACACCTACGCCAACCCTGTCGAGTTCCAGCCGCATCGGCTGATGCTGCGTCCCCGTGACAGCCATGACCTGCGTCTGGTCGCGGCGCAGCTCACGCTCTGGCCGCCCGCCAATGTGCGCTGGATGCATGACGTGTTCGGCAACTCGGTGGCGACGGTGGACTTCACCGAGCCGGCCAACGAGCTGTCGATCGAAAGTGTGCTGACCATCGAACGCTATGGGCTGGGCGGCCTCGACTTCGAGATCGCCGAGGCGGCGAAGGAGTACCCCTTCGTCTACTCGCCCGATGACCGAACCGATCTCGGGCGCATGCTCGAGCCGCACTATCCCGACCCTATGGGCGAGCTTGAGCAATGGGCCAAGGGCTTCATCGCCGGGCGCCCGACCGATACGATGGCTCTGGTGACCGACATCAACAACAGCATCCATCAGGGCTTCGCCTATCAGGTTCGCCATGAGCAGGGCACGCAGCCGCCGCTTGAAACGTTGCGGCTGGGGTCGGGCTCCTGCCGCGATTTCGCATTGTTGCTGATCGAGGCTGTGCGCGCCCTTGGCTTCGGCGCGCGCTTCGTGACCGGCTACCTCTACGACCCGGCGCTGGATGGCGACGGGCCGGCGGTTATCGGCGCGGGGGCGACGCATGCCTGGGCGGATATCTATCTGCCGGGCGCGGGCTGGGTCGAGTTCGACCCGACGAATGGCACCATCGCGGCCGACAACCTGATCCGCGTTGCGGTCACGCGCGACCCCAGCCAGGCGGTTCCCGTCACCGGCGGCTTTACCGGTCTCACCGGCGACTATCTGGGGATGGAGGTCAACGTCTCCGTACGTTCCCAGCCCGAGCCGCTGGCCGCCTGAGACCTCTCAACCTAAAATCCCCCGCAGCACCTTTGCGGGGGATGTTGCCGTGTCGCTTCAGCTTTGGGCGTGGCTCGCTCTGATCGCCTACACGCTTCACATCCTCGAAGAATTCTCGTTCGACTGGAGAAACTGGGCGCGCTCGGTCATCAGCCTGCCCGTCGAGTGGAGCGACTTCTATCTCACCAATGCGGCTGTGGTTGTGCTGGGCTTCGCGCAGGCGCAGATGTCCGACCTGCTGGCCCTCGCGCCGCTGAGTTTTGCGGCGCTGATGCTCATCAACGCCACTTTCTTCCACGTCCTGCCGATGATCGTGTCCCGAGGGCGTTTTTCGCCGGGCACCTTCACCGCCGTGCTGTTCTTCTACCCGGTCGGTTTCGGCATGTTCTTCGCTGCGGCGCAGGAGGGGAAGCTGTCCGGCACCACGCTCCTTGGCGCCCTTCTCACCGGCGCACTGCTGATGGCGTTTCCGGTTTGCCTGCTCAAGGCAAAGGGCCTGCCGTATTTCCGGCAGGCCCGCTGAGGTGATCAGGCCACGGCTTCGGCAAGGGCCGGATAGTCGATATAACCTTTGGCGCCGCCGCCATAGAGCGTGTCGCGGTCGAGCTCGTTGAAGGCGGCTCCTTCACGCAGGCGCTCCACCGCGTCCGGATTGGCGATGAACGCCTTGCCGAAGGCGACAAGGTCTGCCTTGCCGCTGGCGACGACATCTTCAGCCATCGCCTTGTCGTAGCCGTTATTGACCATCCAGGCGCCGCTGTAGCGCTTGTGCAGCGCCTCGAAGTCGAAGCCCGGCACCACGTCGCGCGGGCCGCCCGTAGCGCCCTCGATGATGTGGATATAGACCGGCTTGATCGCCTCCAGCACGTCCAGCACATGCGCGAAGAGCGCGGCAGGGTCGCTGTCGGAGAGGCCATTGGCCGGCGTCACCGGGGAAATGCGGATGCCGGTACGCGCGGCGCCGATCTCGGCCGTGACGGCTTCCATGATTTCCTTTAGGAAACGCACGCGGTTCTCGATCGAGCCGCCATAACGGTCGGTGCGCTTGTTGGCGCCATCGCGCAGAAACTGGTCGATCAGATAGCCATTGGCCGCGTGGATCTCGACACCGTCGAAGCCGGCGCGAATGGCGTTGGCGGCCGCAAGGCGGAAGTCCTCGACAATGCCGGGGATCTCGTCCGTCTCGAGCGCGCGGGGCTCGTCGACATCGGCAAAACCGTTATTCACATAGGTCTTGGTCTCGGCACGGATCGCCGAGGGCGCGAGCGGTGCGCCACCGCCGGGCTGCAGCGAACGGTGCGAGACGCGCCCGACATGCCAGAGCTGCACGAAGATGCGCCCACCCTTGGCATGGACGGCGTCCGTCACCTTCTTCCAGCCCTCGACTTGAGCTTCGGTGAAGATGCCGGGCGTGTCCTGATAGCCCTGCGCGGTCGCGGAAACCTGCGTCGCCTCGGTGATGATGAGACCGGCCGAGGCGCGCTGGCCGTAATAGGTCACGGCGAGCGGCGAGGGGACGAGGCCCTCGACCGCGCGGTTGCGGGTCAACGGAGCCATGACGATGCGGTTTGTCAGCGTGATGTCGCCGAGGCGGTAGCTATCAAAAAGAGAAATCGGCATTGCGGAAATCCTGTCCGTGAGACTGTGATCGCGTTGCACGTAGTCATCCTTCCGGCGGAGGGAAGAGGCGCCCAACGTGCATTGCTGCAATGCAGCGCGTCGAGCCGTGGCTTTTTCGCGTGTCCGACATCTGGGCATTCTCGGCCGGATCGCTGCACATGGGCGCCGCGATGCACTAGAAGGGGGGGCCGGCCCACAGAGCGTTCCCGCATGATCGATATCGCCTCGCGCGTCTACAATCACACTTGGAAGATCGACCCGATCGTGCGCTCGGTGCTCGATACTGACTTCTACAAGCTGTTGATGGCACAGACGATCTACCGTCGGCATTTCCAGACGCGGGTGACCTTCGGCATCATCAACCGCACCGCGCATGTGCGCATCGCTGATTTTGTCGACGAGGGCGAACTGCGCGAGCAGCTCGACCATGTGCGCTCGCTCTCCCTCACCCGAGGCGAGTCGACCTGGCTGCGCGGCAACATGTTCTACGGCAAGCGCCAGATGTTCTCGCCGGACTTCATGGCCTGGTTCGAGGGCTTCCGCTTTCCGGCCTATCACCTCGAAAAGCGCGACGGGCAATATGAGCTGACCTTCGAGGGCCCATGGATCGAGACCACCATGTGGGAGGTGCCGGCGCTCGCCATCATCAACGAGCTGCGCTCGCGCGCCGTCTTGCGCAGTCTGGGGCGGTTCGAACTGCAGGTGCTTTACGCCCAGGCGATGACGCGGGTTTGGGAGAAGGTCCAGCGGCTGCGCGCGCTCGGCGGGGTCAATGTCGCCGATTTCGGCACGCGCCGGCGTCATGGCTTCCTGTGGCAGGACTGGTGCGTGCAGGCGATGATGGAGGGGTTGGGCGAGAGCTTCCTCGGCACCTCCAATTGCCTCATCGCCATGCGCCGCGAGGTCGAGGCTACCGGCACCAATGCCCATGAACTGCCCATGGTCTATGCCGCGCTGGCGCGCTCCGACGCGGAACTCGCCGACGCGCCTTACAAGGTGCTGTCGGACTGGCAGAAGGACTATGAGGGCAATCTGCGGGTCATCCTCCCTGACACCTTCGGCACGACGCATTTTCTCCAGGAGGCGCCCGACTGGGTGACGAACTGGACCGGCATTCGAATCGATTCGAAGGATCCCATCGAGGGTGGCGAGGAAGCGATCGCCTGGTGGATCGCGCGGGGACAGGATCCGCGCACCAAGCTCGCCATCTTCTCCGACGGCCTCGATATCGCGGACATCGAGACCATCTATCGCCACTTCCAGGGCCGGATGCGTATCGGCTTCGGCTGGGGGACCCTGCTGACCAACGATTTCCGCGACTTCGTGCCGGAGGGGCGGCTCGACCCGATTTCCATCGTCTGCAAGGTGATTTCCGCCGACGGCCATCCCACCGTGAAACTGTCCGACAACGCCACCAAGGCTATGGGTCCGGCTGACGAAATCGCCCGCTATCGGCGGGTGTTCCATGCCACCGAACAGCCCCGCCGCGAACTCGCCGTTTAGGCCCGGAGCGGAGGTATTAATTTCGCGTGTGCGAATGCGCCGCGCCGGTGGGCCCAGAGTTGCCGCAATCGCCATACAAGTTGAAAAACCCGCGATGTTGCTTTCTTGCATCAACGCGCCCGATGCGGTTAGTGTGTCGCCGGAGCGTGCGGGAAGTAACTTGGTAGTGGCGTGAGTCCCTCGGGACTGGCCACAAAATCGGAAGCAACGCATGCGGCGTGTCGAGCACTGCGAAACCGAGTGGATGGTAGTGGATAGGGGCGGACTGGGTTCGCCCGAGGCTCGATCCCGTACCGAAACCGGTCGTATGATGCCGACATCCGCAGGCCTTCGCTGGTCGTGGACGATGGTCCCGGCCGCGGTGATCGCAGAGTGATGCGCGCCATGTCGACCTCGACGCAGGAACAGCGCGGCTCCGGCCTTTCGTCCACGCTGGTCAAGGATTTCCGCGCCATTCTCACGGCTCTTGAGCAGGAGAAGGCGACCCGCGCGGATAGCGCGCCGCCTGAGCGCCTTCTAGTAGCCGAGCCGGTCGCCGAGCCGGTACGGCCGTTGGTCACGCGCCGCGAACCCATCGAGAAACCGGCGCCGGCTCCCTATTCCGAAGTCCGCAGCCGGATCGCCGCCCTTGGGGACGTCCGGGACATGTTCCCCTCCCGGCCCGCGACGAGCGAACCCGCCCATCCGCCGGCGCCGCTTTCTTCCGAAGCTCAGCCTGTTCCCGCCCAGCTTCGCCCCGCAGCCCTGCGCCCGGTTGCCCAGCCGCTCGCTGATTCGTCCGTCTCCGAGCCCCGCCGCCGCGGCTTTGGCGTTGTTGTACGCTGCGCCGAGGGCGAGACGCCGGCACGCAAGCGCCGTTCCTCATCCAAGGACGCCTTCACCTGGCAGCGCCTTGGCGTGCTCGCCGTCTTCATGGCGATTGCCGGCGGCGGGGCGGTGGCCCTTCAGTCGGTCGTCGGTCGCGAGGAAGCGAAGGTCGCGCCGGAGGCGATCGGAAATGCCGCCATTGCCAGCGTTGCGCCGTCGGCCCCGCTGGCCGTGCAGCCAGTGGCGGACACGGCGGTAGCCCCGTCCAACGCGCCGTTCCCCATCGCGGCCCAGCCGCAGCCGAGCGCGGCGCCGAGCGTTGCCGCCGTCGTCGCCGAGGTGCCCCAGCCCACGCTGCGCAACGCCGAGCCGTTGTTCGAGACCTCACCGGCCCCCGCCAACCTGCCCGGCGTCACCGCCTTCGCCCCGACGGGCGATGCGGGCGCTGAGGTGCTTCACGCCGACAAGCCCAAGGGCACGACAGAGAGCGCCACAACGACGCTGCCGCGTCAGGCTCCGCTGCCACCGCCGGCGCCGCCCAAGCCGGCTATGGTGGCTGCTGCGCCGCCCGCAGCAGCCCCTGTCGCCGCCTCGGCCTCGGAGAGCGACGCAGCCCCGGCCGGCGAGGATGAGGCGCCCGCTGACGGCGCCGGATTCGGTGGCGCGCCGGTTGGGACGATCACCCTGCGCTCGCCCGTCACCATGCGCGCCGCGCCGAAGAAGGGCGCCGCGCCGGTCGGCAATCTGTCGAGCGGCCAGAAGGTCGAACTCGTCGCCTGCTCGGGCTGGTGCGAGGTCATTGCCGAGGGCAAGCGCGGCTTCATCTACAAGAGCTTTGTGGATGTCTCGGCGGTGAAGCCGCTGGAGACCGCGACGCCCTGAGCGTGGCGCGTCGGTAACATCTTGAATCAATTATTGAGCCGGCAGGTGCGTGGATGGCGCCCCGCGCGGCTCGTCATGCCCGAGGGCGCATGTTAGACGCCAACTGAACTGTTTGGTCGGCGTGCGTCGCGAGGTCTGCTCAATGGGTGAAAGCACCGCTGTGGAAAAAGCTCCGATCCGTGTCGGCGTCATCGGCGTCGGCGTCATGGGCTACAATCATGCGCGCGTGCTGTCCGATCTGCCGGGCGCCATCATGGTCGGCATCGCCGACCCGGACGAGACCCAGCGCGCCAAGGTCGCGGCCATGCTCGGCTGCACCGCTGTCGCCAGCACCGAGGAACTGATCGCGCTGGGCGTCGACGCGCTGGTCGTCGCCGCGCCGACCCATCTCCATCACGACGTCGCACTGGCGGCCATCGCTGCGGGCAAGCATGTACTGGTGGAAAAGCCCATCGCCCCTACCGTCGCCGAGGCCGAGGCCATCGTGGCGGCGGCCAAGGCCAAGGGCGTGGCGCTGATGGTCGGCCATGTCGAGCGCTTCAACCCGGCGGTCGAGGCGGTGAAGAACGCCATTCGCGGCGAGGAGATCCTCTCCATCGGCATCACCCGCGTCGGCCCTTTCCCGCCGCGCATGTCGAATGTTGGTGTGGTGATCGACCTCGCGGTCCACGATATCGACCTGATCTGCCATTTCACCGGCTCGCAGATTTCCGAGGTGCAGCCGCAGGTGAAGGCGGCGGTCGCCGACCGCGAGGACATCGCGCTGCTGCAGTTCCGCACCGCCAATGGCGTGCTGGCGCACATCAACACCAACTGGCTGACGCCGTTCAAGGCGCGCACCGTGCAGGTGGCGACGCGCAACAAATATGTAACCGGCGACCTGCTGACCCGGCAGGTCACCGAGTGCTTCGACTACAAGCCCGATGGCAGCTACTCGATGCGCCATCTTCCCGTGGCCTATGCCGAGCCGCTGCGTGTGGAACTCACCCGGTTCCTGGAAGCCATTCGCGGCGAGAAGGCCCCGGCCGTCACCGGTGAGGACGGCGTCGCCGCCATTGCCACCGCCATCCGCTGCCTGGACGTGCCCGGCTCGGTGAAGCCCGAGGCCGCGCCGCTGCGTATCGCCGCTGCCGGCTGAGCGAGGACGACAATGAACTCCCATGTGAAGACCGACGCCGCGCCGATCCCCTTCATCGACGTCGCCTCGCAGCGCGCCCGGCTGGGCTCGCGGATCGACGAGGCGGTCGCCCGCGTGCTCGACCACTGCCGCTTCGTGAACGGGCCTGAGGTCACCGAGCTCGAGCAGAAGCTCGCCGCCTTCGCCGGGGCCAAGCACGCCATTTCCTGCTCCAGCGGCACGGATGCGCTGGCGATGATCCTGATGGCCTGGGGCGTGGGTCCGGGGGACGCGGTGTTCTGCCCGGCCTTCACCTTCTGCGCTACCGCCGAGGTGGTGCCGTGGGTCGGCGCCTCGCCGGTCTTCGTCGACGTGCTCGAAGATACCTTCAACATGGACCCGGCGAGCCTCGAGGCGGCCATCAAGGTCGCCATCGACAAGGGTCTGACGCCGCGCGTCGTGGTGCCGGTGGACCTCTTTGGCCAGCCCGCCGATTTCGATGCGATCGAGACGATCGCCAAGGCGCATGGGCTGAAGATCCTGTGTGATACCGCGCAGGGCTTTGGCGGGACGTGGCATGGCAAGCGCACCGGCTCCTTTGGTGACGCTATCGCCACCAGCTTCTTCCCGGCCAAGCCGCTCGGCTGCTTCGGCGATGGCGGGGCGATCTTCACCGATGACGACGATCTCGTCCCGGTGCTCAAGAGCGTGCGCGAGCACGGCCAGGGCGTGGACAAATACGAGAATGTCCGCATCGGCATGACCGGCCGGCTGGACACCATCCAGGCCGCGATCCTTCTGGAAAAGCTGACGATTTTCGAGGATGAGATCGCCGCCCGCCAGCGCGTCGCCGCTCGCTACAATGAGGCGCTGGCCGATGTCTGCGTCGTGCCGGTGGTGGACCCGCGCGCGACCTCGGTCTGGGCGCAGTACACGATCCGCCTGCCGCATGGCGTGCGCGACGGCCTCGCCGCCACGCTGCAGAAGGAAGGCGTGCCGACGGCGGTCTATTATCGCATCCCGATGCACCGCCAGCCGGCCTATGCGCAGTACCCGTCCGCCGGCAACGGCCTGCCGGTCTGCGAGCGCCTGTCGGGCGAGGTGATCAGCCTGCCCATGCACGCCTATCTCGATCCGGCGAGCCAGGAGCGGGTGATCGCGGCGGTGCGCCGCGCGCTCGGCGCCTGATAGGGCCGGGCAGGGGGCTGGTGGACACCGGCCGGCGGGGCTAGCTTCCGCCGGTCTCACCCCCAGCCCGGCATTCTCCCGTCATGATTCGCAGCATCTTCTCGGTCGGCGGCTGGACGCTGCTCTCGCGGCTGACCGGCTTTGTGCGCGATATCGTCATGGCGGCGGTGCTGGGCGCTGGTCCGGTGGCGGATGCCTTCTACATTGCCTTCCGCCTGCCCAACCATTTCCGCTCGATCTTCGCCGAGGGCGCCTTCAACACAGCCTTCATTCCCGCCTATGCGCGGGTGAAGACGCAGTTGGGGGATGCCAGCGCGGCGCGCTTCGCCAATGGCATCCTCACCGCCGTCGTGGTGGTGCAGCTCGCCCTGCTGGCGCTGGCCCTGCTCGCCACCCACTGGGTGGTCGCGCTGCTCGCCCCCGGCCTGTCGGATGATCCCCAGCGCTTTGCGCTGACGGTGGATTTCACCCGCATCACCTTCCCCTATCTCGGCCTCATCGCCGTGGTGACGCTGGTTGGCGGCGTGCTCAATGCGAATGATCGCTTCTGGGCGGCGGCAGCGGCCTCCATCCTGCTGAACGTTGCCATGGTCGGCACGCTGAGCGTGGTCGGGCTTTTCCCCACGGCTGGCGACGCGGCGGCGTGGGGCGTGCTGATCTCCGGCTTTCTTCAGGTCGCGCTGCTGGTGTTCGACGCGGAGCGGCATGGGCTTGGCCCCCGCTTTGGCCGCCCGCGCCTCGATCCAGAGACGCGGCGCTTCCTTGTGGCGCTCGGGCCGGCGATCCTCGGCTCGGCCGGCACCCAGCTCGCCATCTTCGCGGATACCATCATCGCCTCCTTCCTGCCGCAGGGAGCGATTGCGGCGCTGTTCTATGCCGACCGCATCAACCAGCTTCCCATCGGTGTCGTCGGCATCGCGGCGGGCATCGTTCTGCTGCCGGAAATGTCCCGCCGCATTGCTGCGAACGACTATGACGGGGCGCGCTATGCCCAGTCGCGCGCCATCGAGCTGACGGTCCTTCTGTCGCTTCCCTTTCTCGCGGCGTCGCTCACGATCCCCGAGATCATCATGCGCGGGCTGTTCATGCGCGGCGCCTTCACCCCCGAGGCGGCCCAGGCCGCCGGGGCGACGCTCGCGGCCTATGGTGTCGGGCTTATTCCCTTCGTCATCATCCGCTCGCTCTCGGCCCCGTTCTATGCGCGCGGCGACACGCGCACGCCCATGCTGGCGACGCTCGGAGCGGCGGCGGTGAACATCGCGTTGAAGATCGCGCTCATCGATCACCTCGCGCAGGTCGGCCTTGCTTTCGCCACCTCCATCGGTGGCTGGATCACGGTAATCGCCCTTGCCGTTCTGGCCCATCGACGCGGCTATGAATGCGGGGACGCCCCGTTGCGGCGGGCGCTCCCGCGTCTCGCGCTGATCGCCGCCCTGCTCGCGGCGGTCCTTTACGCAGCGTCCCGCTACGGTGACGTTGTCGTTACCGCGCTACCCGTCGGGCAGGAGGAAGCGCGGCTTGCACTCTGCATAGCGAGTGGCGGCGTTGCCTATGTCCTGCTGGTGCTGCTGCTTCTGGGGCGGGGCTATCTGCGCACTCTTCTGTGTCCGCGGCGGGTGCCGGCCTCTCCGTGATAGTGCTTACGCAGTGCAGCAAAACTGTGCTAGTGGCTCCGGGCTGTGTGCGTCCGATGCGGGGCGGATCGCGCCATGCGGCGACCGTATTGCGGTCTGCCTGACCGAATTTTCGGAGAGATTCGTATGATTGCAGCGTTGCCGCGCTTCCCCCTTTTCGCCCTTGCGCTGGTGGGCCTCGCCCTCGCGGGATGCTCCGAACAGAACAAGGCGCCGCAGGCCGCACCGCAGGCCGCGCCGGTGACCGTCGCCAAGCCGACCGTGCGCATCGTCACAGATTATGACGAGTATGTCGGCCGCTTCACGGCTGTCGATCTCGTGCAGGTCTATGCCCGCGTTTCCGGCTATCTGCAGTCGATCAACTTCACCGATGGCCAGCTGGTGAAGCAGGGTGATCTGCTGTTCACCATCGACAAGCGCCCCTTCCAGGTGGCGCTCGATCAGGCGCAGGCGAACCTTGCCAGGACGCAGGCGGATCTCGATTTTGCCCAGGCCGACCTCCAGCGCGCCCAGACGCTGATCGAGGACCGGACCTCGACCGCCATTTCCAAGCAGACCTTCGACCAGCGCCTGCAGACCGAACGTTCGGCGCGCGCCAGCGTCACCGGCGCCGAGGCGGCGGTCCATTCGGCACAGCTTGACCTCGAGTTCACCGATCTGCGCTCGCCCGTCACCGGCCGCATCGGCGACCGTAAGGTCTCTGTTGGCAACCTCGTCACCGGCGGCGCGGGCGGGGTGAACACCAACACACTGCTCGCCACCATCGTCTCGATCGACCCGATCTATTTCGAGTTCACCTATGACGAGGCCTCGTTCCTGCGCTACCAGCGCATGGCCAAGCAGATGGGCGAGGGCGCCAAGCCGATCCCGGTCGAACTGGGGCTGATCGACGAAATGGGCTTCCCGCACAAGGGAACGCTGAACTTCGTCGACAACCAGATCAGTACCGAGACCGGCACGATCCGTGGCCGCGCCGAATTCGCCAATGCGGGCGCCACCTTCACGCCCGGCATGTTCGGCCGCATCCGCGTGCCGTCCTCCACGCCGCATGACGCCGTGCTGGTGCCGGATGTCGCCATCGGTACGGAGCAGACGCGGAAGTTCGTCTATGTGATGCAGCCGGGCGACCAGCCCCAGGTGCCGCAGATGAAGTATGTGACGCTGGGTCGTCAGATCGACGGGCAGCGCATCATCAATAGCGGCCTGACCAAGGACGATCTGGTGGTGGTGAACGGCCTCGTGCGCATTCGTCCGGGCGCGCAGGTCATCGGTAAGCTCGAGCAGCCGGCTGCGCCGGCGGGCACCGGTACGGAAGCTCCCGCCGCCAAGCCTGCCAACTGAGCGGGGGAGCACCAGCCATGCGCTTCTCCCACTTCTTCATCGACCGCCCGATCTTCGCCTCAGTCATCTCGGTCGTCGTGATGATCCTCGGCGCCGTGGCCTATATCGCGCTGCCGGTCGCCCAATATCCCGACATCGCGCCCCCGGTGGTCAACGTAACCGGCCAGTATCCCGGAGCGTCGGCGGAAACGGTGGCCGATACGGTCGCCGCGCCCATCGAGCAGCAGATCAACGGCGTGGAGGGGATGCTCTACATCTCCTCCAACTCGACGGCGGACGGCCGCTTCTCCATCGCGGTCACTTTCGACATCGGCACCGATCTCGATATCGCGCAGGTGCAGGTGCAGAACCGCGTCGCCACCGCGACCCCGCGCCTTCCGCAGGAGGTGCAGCAGATCGGCGTGACCGTCGCCAAGTCCTCGCCGGATATGCTGATGGTGGTGAGCTTGTTCTCGCCGGACGATACGCGCGACTCGCTGTTCATCTCCAACTACGCCAATCTGCAGATCAAGGACCAACTCCAGCGCGTGCCGGGCGTGGGCTCCATTACGGTGTTCGGGTCGCGCGACTATGCGATGCAGGTTTGGCTCGATCCGTTGAAGTTGCAGGCGCTAGGCCTGACCGCGACAGACGTGACCGCTGCTCTTGAGGCACAGAATCTTCAGGTCGCCTCGGGTGTGCTGAACTCCCCGCCCGTTGAAAAGCAACTGGCCTTTCAGGTGGCGGTACGCACCCTCGGGCGCCTGTCGACGCCGGAGGAGTTTGGCAACATCGTCGTCCGCCAGAGCGGCAATGCCGTGGTGCGCCTGCGCGATGTCGCGCGTATCGAGATCGCCGCGCAGGACAGTTCGTCGATATCGTACTTCGATTCCAAGCCGTCGGTATCGCTGGGTATCTTCCAGTTGCCCGGCTCCAACGCGCTCGCCACGGGCGAGGCCATCGAGCGCCAGATCAAGGAAATTTCCAAGGGGTTCCCGTCCGGCGTCGTTTATTCAACCGCCTATAATCCGACCCAATTCATCGCCGAGTCGGTGCGCGCGGTCGAACACACGATTTTCGAGGCTATCATCCTCGTCGTTATCGTGGTGGTGATCTTCCTGCAGACGTGGCGCGCGGCGATCATTCCGATCCTCGCCATTCCAGTCTCGCTTATCGGCACCTTCTTCGTCATGAGCCTGTTCGGCTTCTCGCTGAACAACCTGTCGCTTTTCGGCCTCGTGCTCGCCATCGGCATCGTGGTCGACGACGCCATCGTCGTGGTGGAGAGCGTTGAGCACAACATCTCCACGGGTCTCAGCCCGCGCGACGCCGCCTACAAGACAATGGACGAAGTGGGCGGGGCGCTGGTGGCGATCTCGCTGGTGCTGGCGTCGGTGTTCATCCCCACAGCCTTCATCACCGGCATTTCCGGCGAGTTCTATCGCCAGTTCGCGCTGACCATCGCCGGCTCGACGCTGATCTCGTTGCTGGTCTCGCTGACTCTGTCGCCGGCCCTCTGCGCCCTGCTGCTCAAGCCGCACAAGGGGCCGGACCACAAGCCCGCCTGGTATGCGCGGCCGATCACCGGGTTCTTCTATTACTTCAACAAAGGCTTCAATGGGCTGTCGGGCGGCTATGGCTGGCTCACCGGCCGGCTGGTGCGCTTCGCGGTGGTGGTCCTGCTCGTCTACGTCGCCATTCTCGCCGGCGGCTTCAAACTGTTCACGATGACGCCGCAGGGGTTCATTCCGGCGCAGGATCGTGGCTACCTCATTGTCGCGGCGCAGCTGCCCGGTGGGGCCTCGCTGGCGCGCACCAATGAGGTGATGAATCGCGCGGCCAAGGAAGTGCTGGCGACGCCCGGCGTGGCGCATGTCGTCAACATCGTCGGCTTCTCCGGCGCGACCTTCACCAACGCCCCCAATGCCGGCGCGATGTTCGTTATCCTCGGTCCGGCTTCCGAGCGGGCGCAGCATCAGGGGCAGTCTGCCCCGGCGATCCAGGGTCAGCTCTTCGGCAAGCTCGCCTCGATCCAGGAAGCCTTCATGATCGTCGTCATGCCGCCGCCCGTGCAGGGCATCGGCAATGCCGGCGGCTACCGCATGATGATCGAGGATCGCGGCGGGCGCGGCTATGGCGCGCTTCAGGGCGCGGTCTACGCGATGATGGGCCGGGCCAACCAGACGCCGGGTCTGAGGCAGGTCTACTCGCTCTTTGAGACCTCCACGCCGCAGCTCTTCCTCGACATCGACCGCACCAAGGCGCAGCTCCTCGGCGTTAATATTGCCGATGTGTTCTCGACGCTGCAGACCTATATCGGCTCAAGCTACGTCAACGACTTCAACCTGTTCGGCCGCACCTACCGGGTGCAGGCGCAGGCCGACGCGCCCTACCGCCTGACGCCAGAGGACGTGCTTCAGTTGCGGGTGAAGAATGCCGAGGGCCAGACTGTGCCGCTCGGCTCCTTCACCACGGTGCGGGACATTTCCGGCCCCTACCGCGTGCCGCGCTACAACCTCTACCCATCGGCGGAACTTGACGGCGACGTGGCCGGCATCTCGCAGGGGCAGGCGATCCAGCTCATGCAGCAAATCGCCACCGAGACCCTGCCGGACGGTTTCTCCTTTGAGTGGACGGCGCTGGCCTATCAGCAGGTGCGCGCCGGCAATACGGCGATCTTCGCCTTCGCGCTGGGCGTGGTCTTTGTCTTCCTCGTGCTGGCGGCGCAGTATGAAAGCCTGACGTTGCCGCTGGCGGTCATCCTCATCGTCCCGATGTGTCTGATCGCGGCAGTGGTGGGCATTCTGTTGCGCGGCCAGGACAACAACATCCTCAGTCAGGTCGGCTTCATCGTCCTGATCGGTCTTGCGGCGAAGAACGCGATCCTGATCGTCGAATTCGCCAAGCAGCTGGAGGACCGCGGGGAGGGTCGCTTCACGGCCGCGACCCATGCGGCGCAGTTGCGTCTGCGTCCGATCATCATGACCTCGCTCGCCTTCATCCTCGGTGTGGTGCCGCTGGTTTGGGCGACGGGCGCGGGTGCGGAGCTGCGTCAGGCGCTCGGCACGGCGGTGTTCTCCGGCATGATCGGCGTGACCTTCTTCGGCCTGCTGTTCACCCCGACCTTCTATGTCGTCACCCGCTGGATCGCGGGCTTCGGCGAGCGGCGGCGGGAGCGCGCTCGCGAGGCGTCGTCGACGCCGCAGTGAGGCCGTCAGGAAACAAAAAAGGCGCCCTGCGGGGCGCCTTTTTCTTCACGACGTCAGTGGTTCAATCGAGTACGGCGGCCTTCAGCAGGCAGACCATGGTCGCCTGGGCCGGTTCCGTGCCGAGATTGCGGATCACATGCCGCCGGTCGCAGCGATAACGCAGCGTCTCGCCAGCGCGCGCCACCTCGGTGACATCCGCGCATTCGACCTGCAATTCGCCGGAGAGCACTGACAGGCACTCGATGGAGCCGCGCTGGTGGCCGTCCGAGATCAATTCGCCGCCCGGCTCGGCGAAGAAGTCGAACCATTGCAGCCACTCCACCGTCTTGATCCAGCCGGTGATGGTGAGGCGGCATTTGCCGTCTTCCGAGACCAGGATCGGGGTATCCGCGCGCGTCAGATGCTCGACAAAGGGTTCATCGTCGGTGGCGGACATGAAGCGGTCGATCGACATGTCCAGCGCCTGAGACAGCCGCCAGACCGTAGCCAGCGTCGGGTTAGTCTCGTTGCGCTCGATCTGGCTGATGATGGACTTGGCCACGCCCGACTGCTCGGAAAGCTCCGACAGCGAGAGATTATAGGCCTTGCGCAGGCGCTGGATGGTGCGGCCGAGCTGGCCGGTGATCGCCTGCGCGCCGGCTTCCATGCCGCTGCGATCGAGACTGCGTGTGCGGCCCGACATGCTCTCTCTGTTCCCCCGTTGAGACGGAAATCTAGGGTGCCCGGCCCATCTGGCGCAACCGTGGCCGGCATTTACCGGACCGTTGTCCCGGACTGTGTGCAACGCGGCAACGCCTTGTCGGTAAAAGGGGGATGCGGAGCGCGGCGCGGCGCATTAAACTCGCGGCATGACGCACGCTAACGCTCTCCCCACCATTGACGACATCCTTTCCGCCGCCGAGCGCCTGGCTCCGGTGGCGGTCCGCACGCCGCTCATCAGCTCGGCCAAGCTGGACGAACTGACCGGCGGGCGCGTTTTCCTGAAGCCGGAGCCGCTTCAGCGCACCGGCTCGTTCAAATTCCGAGGCGCCTATAACCGCATCTCGCGCCTTGGCGCGGAGCAGCGGATCGGTGGTGTCGTCGCCTGTTCCTCGGGCAACCACGCGCAGGGCGTGGCAGCGGCCGCCACGCTGATGGGGATGCCGTCCGTCATCGTCATGCCGAAGGACGCGCCGGCCATGAAGAAGGCGCGAACCATCGCCTTTGGCGGCGAGGTGGTCGAGTATGATCGCGAGACCGACGACCGTGACGCCATCGCCGGCGCTATCGCCCGCGAGCGCGGGGCGGTCTTCGTGCCGCCCTATGATGATTTCTACATCATCGCCGGGCAAGGCACGGTGGGCCTGGAGATCGCGCAGGATCTCGCCGCGCAGGGGCTGGCCCCCGATGTCGTGATCGCCAATGCCTCCGGCGGCGGACTGGTCTCCGGCATTGCGCTGGCGGTGAAGGACCGTTTCCCCGAGGCGCGGGTTATGACGGCCGAGCCGGCGGGCTTTGATGATCACGCGCGCTCCTTCCGATCCGGCGGGCGCGAGCGCAACAACCGCGTCAGCGGCTCGATCTGCGACGCGCTGATGGCGGCGACGCCGGGCAAGCTAACCTTCGAGATTTCCTCGCGAATCGTCGGGGAAGGGGTATCCGCCACCGATGAGGAGGTGGCGCGTGCCGTCGCCTTCGCCTTTGAGGAACTGAAGATCGTCGTCGAGCCGGGCGGCGCGGTGGCGCTGGCGGCGGTGCTGGCGGGCAAGGTGGACCTCGCCGGCAAGACCGCGGCGATCGTGCTCTCCGGCGGCAATGTCGATGCGACGGTCTTCGCGCGCTGCCTTGCGGCGGCGTGAGGTTCAGCCGGCGGCCTTGAGCCGGGCGAAGCGATCCTGCGCGGTCTGGATGTTGGTAAGGAATTGCTGCGTGCAGGCGCGCCAGGAATAGCGCAGCGCGTAGGCGCGGGCGTTGTCGCGTGACACATCGAGGGCCCCGATGGCGGCGCGGCGCAAATCAGTGTCGAGCACGCCGGCGGGGGCGTCGTGTGGGGCCTCGCCGATGACGTCCATCGGGCCAGTGACGGGGAAGGCGGCGACCGGCAGGCCGCTGGCGAGGGCTTCCAGAAGCACGATGCCGAACGTGTCGGTCAGGCTCGGGAAGACGAAGACATCGGCCGACGCGTAGATGCGGGCGAGCGCCTCGCCTTCCTTCAGCCCGAGGAAATGCGCGGCTGGATGCTTGGCCTCAAGCTCGGCCCGCGCGGGGCCGTCGCCAACCACCACTTTCGAGCCGGGAAGATCCAAGTCCAGGAACGCGCTGATGTTTTTCTCAACCGCGACGCGGCCGACGGAGAGGAAGATCGGGCGCGGCAGGCTGGCGACGAGGGCGTCCTGCTCCGCTGGCGGGCGGGGGCGGAACTGTGTGGAATCAACGCCGCGCGACCAGCGCATGATGTTGTGGAAGCCACGTCCGTGGAGTTCACGCTCTAGCGTGGCGGTGGAGACCATGATCCCCGCGCCGGCATTGTGAAATCGACGCAGCCACGCATAGGACAGCGCCTGCGGCACCGGGGCGCGGGCGGCGAGATATTCCGGGAAGCGGGTGTGGTAGCTCGTGGTGAAGGTCTTGCCGCGCGACAGGCAAACCCGGCGGGCGAGCAGGCCGATGGGGCCTTCGGTGGCGATGTGGACGAAGTCAGCGCCGATCTCGTCCATGCGACGGGCCACCATGGCGCGCGTCGCCAGCGCCAGGCGGATCTCCGGATAGGTCGGCATGGGCAGGGTGCGAAAATCGCCGGGCGTCAGAAATTCGATATGCGCGCCAAGGCCTTCCGCTTCACGCGCGGTGTTCTGAAGCGAGCGCACCACGCCGTTGACTTGCGGTGTCCAGGCGTCGGTGGCGATCAGGATGCGCATCAGGCGGCGACTTTCGGCCTTTCGAGAAGCAGCGGAGCGATCGTCTTCGCGCGGGTCTCACGCGCCCAGTCGATCAATTCAAACCGGCCGTCCATGTGCTCGACGATGGCGGTGCAGCTTTCCACCCAATCGCCGCAGTTCAGATAGGACACACCAAAGTTGTCGTGCATGATGGCGTGGTGGATATGCCCGCAGATGACGCCATCGACCTTGTGGCGGCGGGCCTCCACGGCGACCGCTTCCTCGAAGCGGCCGATGAAATTCACCGCGTTCTTGACCTTGAGCTTAGCCCACTGGCTGAGCGACCAGTAGGGGAAGCCGAGCTTGCGCCGCATCCAGTTGAGATGTGTGTTCATCCCCAAGGCGAAACTGTAGGCGCCATCGCCCAGGAAGGCGAGCCATTTGGCATGGCGCACCACTACGTCGAACACGTCGCCATGGATGACGAGGTAGCGCTTGCCATCGGCCGCCTCATGGATCGCGGTCTCCACGACCTCGATGCCTCCGAAGTGGCTGCCATAATAGTCGCGCAGGAATTCGTCATGGTTTCCAGGTAGATAGACCATGCGCGCGCCCTTACGGCCCTTGCGCAGCAGCTTCTGCACCACGTCATTATGGGCCTGCGGCCAGTACCAGCCGGAGCGCAGGCGCCAGCCATCAACGATGTCGCCGACGAGATAGATGGTGTCGGCGTCGTGATATTTCAGGAAATCGAGCAGCAGGTCCGCCTGGCAACCCTTGGTGCCGAGATGGACATCTGACAGGAACAGGCTGCGATAATGGCGCTCTTCGGGTGCGTCGGTCACCTCGAAAGCCCTCCCCGGCATGCCCAAAGCGGGCTTTGCGATGGCTTCATGACGGGGAGATAAGCCTGAATCGCATCACCGTTTTATGACGTGGGGGCAGGTGATGCTGCGCTGCAGCGTCAGAGGAACAGCATGACCACGCTCGCCGCCACCAGTGCGGCCATCACGTAATTGACGATGCGCTGCTGGCGCGGGGTGGAGAGAAGGCGGGCGAGCAGGGCGCCGAAGCCGGCCCAGACGCAGAGGGAGGGCAGGGTGACGATGGCGGAAACGCCAGCCAAGACAAGGATTTCCCCCACGATGCGGTCGCCGCCGACGGTGGTGAAGGCCGGCACCATGGAGAGGGCGATGGTCCAGGCCTTGGGGTTAACCCATTGAAAGAGCGCGGCTTGCAGGCTGGTCATCGGTTTTTCGATGGCGGTGCCGCCGGTCGTTTCGCCGGCATTGGCGATCTTCCAGGCGAGGAACAGAAGATAGAGCGACCCGATGATCTTAAGCGCCTGATGCGCATAGGGAATCGACAGAAACACGGCGCCGAGGCCGAAGCCGACCGCCATCACCATCAGCGCGAAGCCGAAGGTGACGCCCCAGATCTGCGGCAGGGTGCGCCGAAAGCCGAAGGCGGCGCCCGAGCCGGCGGAAATCATGTTGTTCGGCCCGGGGGTTAGCGCCCCCGCCACGGCAAAGAGGAACAAGGGGAGGAGATGGCCCGTGGCGAGCGGGTCTGCGGCGATGACGGGCACGGGACGGCTCCCTATTGGTCAGTCATGCTGACATTTTTTGCCACTAGGCGCCTGTTTCGACGCCGGTGCAACCCGAAAACAACGCGCGCCCGTACGACGAAAAACGGCCGGATTATACATCCGGCCGTCGTGTATTGTCAGTGCAGTCAGGTGGACGATCAGGCCAATGAGACCAGTGTGCGTGACCGATCAGGCCGATCACGCGCGATGCCTCAATGGGCGATGAAGAGCGGCACCGGCGGGTTGGCGAGCAGCGAGGCGGTGACGCCGCCGAGAATCATCTCGGCGAAGCGCGAGCGGCTATAGGCGCCCATCACCACGAGGTCGGCGCCGAAGCGGTCGATCTCCCGGCCGAGGGCGATCGTGGCCGAGCCGTCGCCGACATGGACGTGGCGGGCGTTCACGCCATGGGTCTTGAGATAGGCGGTGAGCTGGGCGCCGGAGGCTTCCACCGTGTCGCCGCCCTCGGCGATGGTGACGACTTCCACCTGGTCGGCGGTGGCGAGCAGGGGCAGGGCGAAGCGCACGGCGTGGCCGGCTTCGCGCGAGGGCTTCCACGCGACGAGCACCTTGCCGATGCGGGCCGGCACCGGCTTGCCGGTCGGCACCACGGTGACGGGGCCGTTGCAGGCCAGCGCGAGATGCTCGGGCAGGGTGGCGGCGAGCTGGTCGTCCACCGTGCCATAGGGCGTCTCGCTGACCACGGTGAGATCGGAGAAGCTGACCGCATCGCGCAGCGCCGAGGTGACGTCGCCCTCGATGATTTCCCAGGTGCCGGTGACGCCGCCAGCGGCCAGCGCCTGCTCATACTGCGCCTTCAGGGTCGGCTCCTTGGCCTTGGCCTCGGCCACCAGCTCGTTGACATAGATCGACAGCGCCCGGCCCACGCGTGGCACGCCGGTCGGGTAGAGCGTGTAGACCGTGCGGATGGCGGCGCCCGCCTGCTTGGCGAGGGCGACGGCGAAGGCGAGCCGATCGGTGAAGCCAGTATCGGCGGAAGCGTGCAGGAGAATGGTGCGGATGGCCATGGCGGAGTTCCTTTCGATGGGCGGATCGAAGCTGTTCGGCTGTTCTTGCGCGGTGACCTTAGGTGATGTGGGGCGCTGGGAAATCGGGGAAACCCCCATACGTAGGCTCCGTAATGCCAGCCGCCGCCGGCGCTCGTGAGGTTGCCGGGGATGGCCTGCCGTTGCGGGATCACGTCCCCGCGAGCCAGCCTTTGACCGATTGTCACAGTCTGGAGCCTTACTAAGGTGCGGATGGGGAGTCGGCTGCCGGCTCCATCTCAAGGGGAGCCTTCATGAATCGTCGTCTTCTGGCCTGCGCCGCCGCTGTCACCGCCCTTCTTGCCGGAACCGCCGTGATGGCGCAGTCCGATGTCATCAAGCAGCGCCAGGTGATCCTGAAGGGGTTCGGCGACGTGACCAAGCCGGTCGGCGGCATGCTGCGCGGCAGTGCGGCGTTCGATCTCGCCACGGTCCAGAAGGCGCTCGACGCCTATGCCAAGGGCGGCAAGGAGCTGCCGGCGCTGTTCCCCGCCGGTTCGGGCACCGGCGATACCGACGCCCTGCCGGCGATCTGGCAGGATCAGGCGAAGTTCGATGGCCTGTTCGCCAAGCTCGCCTCCGACGCCACGGCCGCGCGCGCGGCCATCACTGATGAGGCGAGCTTCAAGGCGAACTTTCCCGGCGTGATCCGCACCTGCGGCACCTGCCACGACAGCTTCCGCAAGAAGAGCTGAGCGTGCGGGCCGACACCGCTGCGGGCACGGTGCTCGCCTGGGATCTGCCGACGCGGCTGGCCAAATGGCTGCTGGTCGCGCTGGTGGGCCTCGCCTTCGCCAGCAAATATTACGGCGATGCCGGGCTGGTCTGGCACCAGTGGAACGGGCTGAGCATCCTCGTGCTGCTGGTGTTCCGCCTGCTCTGGGGCGTGGTCGGCGGCAGCACGGCGCGCTTTGCCAGCTTCGTGCGCGGGCCGCGCGCCGTGGCGGGCTATGTGCGGGGGCTGCTGCGCGGGCATCCGCCGCATTATCTCGGCCATAACCCGGTCGGCGCGCTGGTCATTCTCGGGCTGATCGGCCTTGTGGGGGCGCAGGCGCTCACCGGGCTGTTCACCACCGACGACATCATCGTCTATGGCCCGATGACGCCGGTGGTGAGCGACGAGACCATCGCGCGGGCCTCCGCCCTGCATCAGCAGATCTACCCGATCCTGCTGGGGCTCATCGGCCTGCATGTCGTCGCCAACATCGCCTATTCGCTGGTCGGCCGGGACAATCTGATCCGCGCCATGGTCACCGGCCGCAAGCCGGCGGCGGGCTTCGTGGACCGTGCGCCGGCGACGCCGGGCTCGGTGCTCGCCGCGCTCGCCTGCCTCGTTGTGGCGGGCGGAATCGTGTTCGGTGGTATCGCGCTGGCGGGCGGGAATCCCTTTCCCTAGGCGCCGGTGCGATTTGGCGCGCGAGCCGGGGCGGCCTTCACGCAAAAGTCGTCGCCCCGACCGCTCGGGGCTGCTTGCGGGCCCCGGCGGACTCGTGCTCCAAGCGCGCCATGAACGCGCTCAAGGGGATCGCGCTGCAGATCGGCGCGACCTTCCTCTTCACCATCATGTCCGCCCTGGTGCGCATCGTCTCGGCCCATGTGCCGACCGGCGAGGTGGTGTTCGCGCGCTCCTTCTTCGCGCTCATTCCGCTGCTGATCCTCCTCGCCTGGCGCCGCGAGATCGGCGCCGCCATCCGCACGGCCCACCCGCTCGGCCATATCGTGCGCGGCACGGTGGGCGTCGGCTCGATGTCGCTGGGCTTCGCCGCGCTGGCGCTGATCCCGCTGGCGGACGCCACCGCCATCGGCTTCACCGCGCCGCTGCTCACCGTTATCTTCGCGGCGATCTTCCTGCGCGAGCGGGTGCAGGCCTATCGCTGGGGCGCGGTCATGGTCGGGCTGATGGGCGTGGTCATCATGCTCTGGCCGCACATGGCGGGCGATTACGATGCGCCGGGCCACAAGATCGGCGCGCTGCTGGCGCTGCTCGCCGCCGGCTGCACCGCCGGGGCGATGATCCAGGTGCGGCGGCTGACGCAGACCGAGACCACGCCGGCCATCGTGTTCTATTTCCAGGCGCTGGCGGCGGTGGCGGGGCTCGCCACGGCCGCCTGGGGCTGGGTGGTGCCGACGCCGGGCGAGGCGGCGCTGCTGGTCAGCACCGGGCTGGTCGGCGGGGTCGGGCAGATCCTGCTCACCGAGAGCTACCGTTACGCGCCGGCCTCGGTGGTGGCGCCGTTCAGCTATTCGGCCATGCTGTGGTCGCTGCTGCTCGGCTTCATCCTGTTCGCCGAGGTGCCCCCGCTCCTGGTGCTGGCGGGCGGCACCATCGTCATCGGCGCCGGGCTGTTCGTCATCTGGCGCGAGCGCCAGCTCGGCATTGACCGGGCGAAGGAAGACGCCGCGGCAACGCCGCCGGCCGGGCCCACGCCGTAAGAAGGCCTCCGCTCAGAACGCCTTGAAGGTGATGAGGGTGCGGGTGTCCTGGATGCCGGGAATCTTCTGCACCTTCTCGTTCACGAAATGGCCGATATCGGTGCCCTCGGCGACGTAGAACTTCACCAGCAGGTCGAACTCCCCGGCGGTGGAATAGATCTCGGAGGCGATCTCGGCATCGGCGAGGGCGTTGGCGACCTCATAGGAGCGCCCGAGCTGGCATTTGATCTGCACGAAGAAGGGGACCATGGCGGCTTTCCGGCGGTTCACGCAATGGCGCCACAGGACCAGAAGCCCGCCGGGCGCGCAACCCCGCTCGATGTTGTCCCGCTTGCATGCCCCGCGTGCATCCCGCTTGCACCCGCCCGCGCCATCGCCTATCTGCCGGACACGACAAGAACCGTTGGGGTGCCCGAAGGGCTGAGAGGCGACGAGCCAACCCACGAACCTGATCCGGGTCATGCCGGCGGAGGAAACGGGTCGCGCGCGCTCCGCCAGCGGGGCGTGCGGCGCGTTTCGTCGCCCGGCAAAGGAAGCGCGAGAATGACGCCAGCAGCAGCGCCCACCACCGCCATCGCCGTGACCATTGCCGGCTCCGATTCCGGCGGCGGCGCTGGTATCCAGGCCGATCTCAAGACGTTTTCCGCGCTCGGCGTCTATGGCGCCTCGGTCATCACCGCGCTGACTGCGCAGAACACGCGCGGCGTCACCGCCATTCATGACGTGCCGCCGGATTTCCTCGCCGCGCAGATCGACGCGGTGTTCTCCGATCTCGCGGTGAACGCGGTGAAGATCGGCATGCTGTCGCGCCCCGAGGTCATCGAGGCGGTGGCGGCGGGGCTGGCGCGGCATGGTCAGCAGACGGTCGTGCTCGATCCCGTCATGATCGCCGCTTCGGGCGACCGGCTGCTGGTGCCGGAGGCGATCGAGAGCCTGCGCCGCGTTTTGCTGCCGCGCGCGCTGCTCATCACCCCGAACCTGCCGGAAGCCGCCGCGCTGCTCGACGCGCCGGTGGCGACGTTGCTCAGCGAGGTGCGGGCGCAGGCGCAGACGCTGCTGGCGATGGGCCCGCGCGCCGTGCTCATCAAGGGCGGGCATGGCGAGGGGCCGGAGAGCGTCGACGTGCTGCTCGACGCCGAGGGGTTCGTGGAACTGGCGGCGCCGCGCGTGGCCACCCGCAACACCCATGGCACGGGCTGCACGCTCTCCTCTGCCATCACCGCGCATCTGGCCAAGGGCCATTCGCTGCGCGAGGCGGTGGAAGGAGCAAAAGCGTATCTCACCGCCGCCATCGGCCGGGCGGATGATCTCACTATCGGCGAGGGCCACGGGCCGGTGCATCATTTCCACGCGTGGTGGTGACGGCGCCGTGGCGACATGCGGGTAATAGCGGCGGGCTCGTAACCGTGGGGCCGGGCTGCTATCGAGGCGGCATCGCCTCTCCCCCGAGTCCCCGCGCGTGCTTGTCCTCGCCCCCCGCATCGCCATTCCCGTCGCCTATGCCGGGCTGTTCTTCGGCATCGGCGTCTACATCCCGTTCTTCCCGATCTGGTTGCAGGGGCGGGGCTTCGATGCCGGGCTGATCGCGCTGACGCTCGCCGTGCCCTTCGGCATCCGCCTGTTCACCATGCCGCTCGGCGGGCTGGTGGCGGACCGCAGCGGGCGCCCGCGCGCGACGCTGGTGGTCTATGGGCTGATGACCGCGCTCGCCTTCTGCGCGGTGGCGCTGGCGCCCGGCACCGGGCTGATGCTGGTCGCCCTCGCCATCGCCGCCTCCTTCTGGCAGCCGAGCCTGCCGGTGCTCGACGCCTATGCGGTGGCGCGGCGGGCGGAGGGGGTGATCGATTATGGCCGGGTGCGGCTCTGGGGCTCGCTCGCCTTCATCGCCGGCAATTTCGCCGGGGGCTTCCTGCTGCCGCATCTGCCGAAGGACGCGACCGTCTGGCTCATCGTCGCCGGCAGTCTCGTCGCCGCGCTGGCGGCGCTGACGCTGGAGGAGATGAAGCTGCCGGAACGCACAGCGCGCGCGGGCTTTCCCCGCATCCCGCGGACGCTGGGCCTCGCCATTGGCGCGGCCGCGCTGGTGCAGGCCTCGCACGCCACGCTCTATGCCTTCGCCTCGATCAACTGGCGGGCGGCGGGGCTCAGCGATTCCGCGGTGGGGCTGATGTGGTCGATCGGCGTCATCGCCGAGGTCGCGCTGTTCCATGTCGGCACGCGGGTCACGCAGCGCCTCGGGCCGGAGAAGCTGCTGCTGATCGGCGGGCTCGCCGGCGTGCTGCGCTTCGGGGCGATGGGGATGGACCCGCCGGACGACCTGCTGCCGGTGCTCCAGCTGCTGCACGCGGCGACCTTCGGCTGCACCTATCTCGGCACGGTGGAAATGGTCGCCCGCCATGCGCCGGAAGGGCGCGGCGCGGCGGTGCAGGCGCTCGCCGCCTGGGCGACGACCATTGCCATGGCGCTGGCGACGCTCGCCGCCGGCCCGCTCTGGCAGGCCTTTGGCGGGCACGCCTTCCTGTTCTCAGCGCTGCTGGCAGGGCTGGGCGCGGGGATCGCGGCGAGCCTGACGCGGCGCTGACATCAGCCCCAGAGCGCCGGATCGGGCGGGAAGACGCGGCTGCCCTCATAGACGAGGCCCGGCGTGCGGTCTTTCGCCAGCAGCAGCGGCCCGTCCAGATCGACGACCTCGGCCATGCTCGCCAGCAACAGCGCCGGGGCCATGGAGAGCGAGGTCGCCACCATGCAGCCGACCATGATCGACAGCCCCGCCGCCTGCGCCATCCGGGCGAGCGCCAGGGCCTCGGTCAGCCCGCCGGTCTTGTCCAGCTTGATGTTGAGCGCATCATAGCGGCCGACGAGATCGGCCAGCGTGTCGCGCCCATGCGCGCTCTCATCGGCGCAGACCGGCACGGGGCGGGTGATGACGGACAGCATGGCATCGTCGGCGGCGGGCAGCGGCTGCTCGACCAGCTCGACGCCGGCCGCCGCGCAGGCGGCGAGGTTGGCCGCGAGGTTGCCGGCGTTCCAGCCCTCATTGGCATCGACGATGAGCCGGGTCCGCGGCACAGCGCGGCGGATGGCGGCGAGGCGCGCGGCATCACCCTCGGCGCCGAGCTTGAGCTTCAAGAGCGCGTGGCCGCTGGCGGCGGCGGCTTCCGCCATCGCCTCTGGCGTGCCGAGGCTGAGCGTATAGGCGGTGACGACGGGGCCGGGGGCCGGCAGGCCGGCGATCTCATGCACGCGCGTGCCGCTGCGCTTGGCCTCCAGATCCCACAGCGCGCAGTCGAGCGCGTTACGCGCCGCGCCGGGGGGCAGGATGTATTGCAGCGCATGGCGGTCGGCCCCGGCCTCGATGGCGCGGCGGGCGCTCTCTATGGCGGCGGTGACGCCTTCCACGCTCTCGCCATAGCGCGCATAGGGCACGCATTCGCCACGTCCAAGCGCCGCCCCGTCGCGTATCTCCACCGCGACCACGACGGCCTCGGTCTTCGAGCCGCGCGCAATGGTGAAGCTGCCACGGATGGGAAAACGTTCAACGGCGAGGGACAGCGTGGGCATGGGGCGTCAACCGGTGGGGACGGAACGAATCGCTCAGCCCACTCTAGGCGCCCGCCCGCGGCTCTGGCGAGACCGGCCGTCGCCGCGAAGGGGCGCGGGCGGGCGGGCGCGGCGCGCGCATGGGTCAGGATAGGGCCGATGGTACATCCTTGCGTCACAGGGAAAGCACAGTTTTCGAGCTAGAACGATTTGGCATCATCAAGATACCCGCAGCAAGCCGTGGCGCCTCGACAGAGCATGAGCCGCACGGCTATGAAGCAAAAGCGCAAATTGCGCGTGGCCGGGCCGCGCGCCGCCGTGCCGTCACCCGCCGCAAGGCGGCGTCGAAACCGAATGGGAGCTGCTGATCTTGGGAGCCGCTGAGGCACCGCTGCTCGCCACGGCGCGCCATGGGCGCGAGCTGGTGATCGTCGGCAATGGCCGGTGGGTCGCCGCGCAGGGCCGGGCGCTGGAAGGCGTCGTCGAGGCGGCGCTGGAGGAGCTGCGCGCGGGCGGTGCCGAGACGGCGCGGCTGGATTTCTCCGGCGTGCGCCGGCTCGACACGGTCGGCGCGGTGATGCTCGACCGGCTGATCCGGGCGCTGGACACAGCCGGCGTGCGCGCCCAGCTCGTGGGGCTGGAGCGGCGGTTCCACCCGCTGCTCAAGGAAATCACCAATGGCTGCCACGAGGTGCCGCCGGTCAAGCCGCATGCCAATGCGCTGGTCGGCTCGGTCGAGCTGATCGGCAAGGTGGTGGTGGAGACCGGCCAGGACGCGCTGTTCTTCCTCTCCTTCATCGGCGCCGTGGTTGGGGCGCTGCTGCGCGTGCTGGTGCGCCCGCACACCTTCCGCTGGACCTCGATGGTCTATCACCTCGAGCGCACGGGGCTGCGCGCGGTGCCGATCATCGCGCTGATCACCTTCCTGATCGGCTGCATCATCGCCCAGCAGGGCATCTTCCATTTCCGCAAGTTCGGCGCGACGACCTATGTGGTCGACATGGTGGGCATTCTCACCCTGCGCGAACTCGGCGTGCTCATCGTCTCCATCATGGTCGCCGGCCGCTCCGGCAGCGCCTTCACCGCCGAGCTCGGCTCGATGCGGATGCGCGAGGAAGTGGACGCGCTGCGCGTCATGGGCTTCGACCCGAACGAGGTCCTGGTGCTGCCGCGCCTCGTCGCGCTTATCATCGCCGTGCCGCTGCTGACCTTCATCGGCAATATGTGCGCGCTGTTCGGCGGCGGGTTGGTGGCCTGGCTCTATGGCGACATCTCGCCGACCATCTTCCTGCACCGGCTGCAGGAGGCGATCGCGCTCAACACGTTCGAGGTGGGCATGATCAAGGCGCCCTTCATGGCCGCCATTGTCGGGCTCATCGCCTGCATGGAGGGCATGCGGGTCGGTGGCAGCGCCGAATCGCTGGGCGCCCACACCACCGCCTCGGTGGTGAAGGCGATCTTCCTGGTGATCGTGATGGACGGCCTGTTCGCCATGTTCTTCGCCGCGATCGACATGTGAGGGGCGAGGGGCTTTCCGACATGATGCACAGCCACAGCGACGCCCAGCCGATCCCCGACATCCAGCCGGGTGAGCCGATCATCTCCGTGCGCGACGTGGTGGTGGCCTTTGGCGAGCGCACCATCCTCAAGGGCCTGTCGCTCGACGTGATGAAGGGTGAGATCATGGGCTTTGTCGGCGCCTCGGGCGGCGGCAAATCGGTGCTCACCCGCACCATTCTCGGCCTCGTGCCCAAGCGCTCGGGCACGGTGGAGGTGTTCGGGCAGGATCTCGACACGCTGAACTATGAACAGCGCCGGCAACTGGAACAGCGCTGGGGCGTTCTGTTCCAGCAGGGCGCCCTGTTCTCCTCGCTCACCGTGCGGCAGAACATCCAGTTCCCGATGCGCGAATATCTCGACCTGTCACCGCAATTGATGGACGAGATCACCATCGCCAAGGTGGAAATGGTCGGGTTGCAGCCGGATGTCGTGACCAAGATGCCCTCCGAACTCTCGGGCGGCATGATCAAGCGCGTGGCGCTCGCCCGCGCCCTGGCGCTCGACCCGGAAATCCTCTTTCTCGACGAGCCGACCTCGGGTCTCGACCCGATCGGCGCCGGCGAATTCGACGAGCTCATCGCCACGCTGCAGCAGACTTTGGGGCTGACCGTATTCATGGTAACCCACGATCTCGACAGCCTTCACACCGTCTGCGACCGCATCGCCGCCCTGGCCGATGGCAAGGTCATCGCCGTGGGACCGATCGACACGATGCTCGCCTCCAAACACCCCTGGGTTACCGCCTATTTCCACGGAAAGCGGGCGCGTGCGGCTGGCTTTGTCGAGCAGGGGGCGCGCTGAGGCACCATGGAAACACGCGCCAATTACATCATCATCGGGCTGTTCACCCTCGCCGTCATCGCGGCGGCCTTCGCCTTTGTGTGGTGGTTCAGCGGCTCCTCCGGCCGCGGGCCGCGCACCAATTATGACGTGGTGTTCAACGGCCCCGTCAGCGGCCTTCAGACCGGCTCGGCGGTGACCTTCAACGGCATCCCCGTCGGCGAGGTGACCGGCCTCAGGCTCGACACGCAGGATCCGCGCCGGGTCGTCGCCACCGTCGCCGTGCAGCCGACGACGCCGGTGAAGTCCGACACCCGCGCCCAGCTCGACGCGCAGGTGCTCACGGGCCTGTCCTCTGTCGGGCTGATCGGCGGCAATGCCGGCGCCGAGCCGCTGCCCACCCCGCCCGATGGCGAGCTGCCGCGCATCCAGGCCGATGCTAGTGCGGTGCAGGATCTGATGCAGGGCGCGCGGCAGGTCATGGGCCGCGTCGACGACATCGCCCGCCGGGTCGACGACCTGCTGCGGCTGAACGAGACCAAGATTTCCTCGGTCATCGACAATGTCGACAAGTTCACCACGGCGCTGGGGAATAACTCCGGCAATATCGACCAGCTCATCACCGATGTGAGCTCGGCCGCCAAGCGCATCGACACGCTCGCCGGCAATCTCGACCGCACCGTCTCGGCGATCCAGCCGGAGAAGGTGACGGCCACGATCGACGACATCAGCCGCTTCACCGCGCAGCTCGAGGGCATGTCGACCAAGATCAATGCGATCCTCGACAATGTGAACGGCCTGACCGCCTCGGAAGAGGGCAAGGGCATGTTCGCGGAAATTACCGGCGCCGCGGCGGAGGTGCGCAAGCTTGCCGCCAATCTCGACGTGCGCACCGCCGAGCTGACCGCGAACATCAACAAGTTCACCGGTCCGGGCCTGCGCCAATACGAGGCGCTGGCGGTCGACGGGCGGCGTACGCTGGCCGAGATCGAGCGGGTGTTCCGCAATCTGGAGCGCAACCCGCGCCAGTTCATCTTCGGCGGCCAGTCCGTTCCGAACTATACGGGGCGCTAGGCGATGGTCGGTGTGAACGCACAGAAGAACAGGGAAGGCGACGTGACGGCATCTGACGTGACGCTGACGGACGTGACGGGAACCGAACGCCGCCACCGGCTGGCCGGCACAGCGGCCATTCTCGCGCTTGCCCTCGGGCTCGGCGGCTGCGCCTCGCTGCTCGGCGGTGGCGACAAGGCCCTGCCGACCTTCGACCTGACGGCGCCGGCGGGATTCAGCGCCCCCCGCGCGGGTTCGGCGCAGCTCGTGGTGGCAGGCTCGACCGCGCTGCAGGTGCTCGACACCGAGCGGATCGTCGTCGAGCCTCAGCCCGGCCAGATCACCTATCTCGGCAAGGCGCAATGGGCCGACCGGCTGCCGGCGCTGTTCCAGGCGCGGCTGATCCAGTCCTTCGAGAATTCCAGCCGTGGCCGCGCCGTCGGCCGGCCGGGTGATGCGATCAACGCCGATTACACGCTGCTGACCGACATCCGTGCCTTTGGCCTCCAGACCTTCGGCGAGGGACCGGAGGCGGTGGTCGAGGTGTCCGCGCGCATCGTCAGCGCCAGCACCGGGCGCATCGTGGCGGCGAAGGTGTTCACCGCCCGCGCCCCCGCTGCCGGGACCAGCGGACCGGACGCGACCGGCGCGCTCGACGCGGCGTCCGATCAGGTGTTCGTGGACATCGTGACCTGGACCGGCGGGCGGGTCTGACGCCCTGCCTGATGTTCCGCTCCCATGAAAAAGGGCCCCTTGCGGGGCCCTTTTTGTATGTCTGGGGCTGACCGGACCGCGCAGCCGCTAGTCGAAGCGGCCGGCGGCGTGGGCGAGCAGGGTGTAGACCTTGCCGGTGTCCGAGGTCAGGTAGGTCTTGGTGAGCTGCTGGCCGCGCTCGTCGCGCCCGACCTGCTCGATCAGCCGCTCGAACTCGCCGATATAGCGGTCCACCGTGTCGCGGAATTCGAGGTCGCGCCGGTATTTGCGGCGGATTTCCTCGAAGGTCTGCTGGCCCTGCATGGTGTAGAGCCGGCGGGTGAACACGTTGCGCTCGCCGCGCTTGTAGCGCTCCCACAGATCGACCGCCGCCTCATGGTCGATCATCCGGGCGATGTCGACGGAGAGCGAGTCGAGCGACTCGATGGCGTGGTGCACCGGACGCTCGGATTCGCGCTCGACACGGGCCGGGCGGCCCTCCGGGGCACGGCCGCGCGGGGCGGACGGCGCCAGCGAGGGGCCTTCATGGTCGGCGCGGGCGAGCAGTTCCGACAGCCAGCCACCCTGCTGGCCCTCAGTGGGCTGACGGGCCGGGGCGGACGGCGTCGTCACAGGACGGCGCGGGGCAACGGGCGCGGCCGGGGCGGGACGCGCGGCGGCCGGGCGGGACGGCTCGTAGCGCGGCGCGGCGGGCTGGGCCGGGCGAGCCGGCTCATAACGCGGTGCCGGTTGGGCCTGACGCGGCGCGGGCGGGGCCGGACGGGCGGCGGGCTGAGCCGGGGCGGGACGGGCCGCCACGGGAGCCGGCGCCGGAGCCGGAGCCGGAGCCGGCGTTGGCGCCGGAGCAGGAGCCTGGGCGACCGGTGCGGGCGCCACCGGCGCCGCCACGACGGGCGCCGCGACGACGGGGGCGGGGGCTTCGATCACCGGGGCGGGGGCCACCGGCGCCGGAGCCTGAGCCTGCGGCAAGGGCTGCGGCGCGCGGGCGCGGATGCCGTTATCGACATCCAGCGTGCGGCCATGGCGCGAGACGATGTCGTTCAGCTCGGCCAGTGCCTTGATCTGCTCGGCGATGGTGCGGCGCATGGCCGAGGCGTTGGCCTCGGTCTCCTCGGGCAGTTCGAGGATGCCGCGCTTCATCTCCTCGCGGGTGGTCTCCAGCATGGTCTTGATGGCGGCGACCGAGTCGCGCAGCTCCTCGGCGGTGCCGTGGAAGCCGCGGCTGGCGTCGCCCATCAGCGTGTTCACTTCCTCGACCGCCTGGCGATAGGTCTCGCGCAGCGAAGCGAGGGTGCGCTCGCGCTCGGCTTCGGTCGCGCTGCGGATGTCCTCCTGCTGGGCGACGATGGTGCTGGTCGACTGGCTTGCGGTCTCGAGGATCGCCTTGGACAGCTCGGCGACGCGCTGTTCCGCCTTGCTGAAGGTCTGCTCGATCGAGCGGGCATAGGCACCGAGGCGCTCGTCAAGCTCCGCCGTGCGTCCGCCCACCTTCTCGGCGACCGCGAGCAGCGCCTCGTGGCGGCCGCCGAGCGTCTCGTCGAGATTCTCATGCGCCGCGCCGAGAGCGGTGGCGACGCTGGTGATGATGCCGGCCTGCTGGCTGAAGTTCTCGCTGAGCGCGGTGACATCCTGCAGCACGCTGCCGGAAACCTCGCGCAGTTCGCGGATCTGCTCATCCATGCGGGTGGAGGCGCCGCGGCTGGCTTCCTCGACGCTGTAGACCGTGCTCTGGAAGGCCGAGAGGCGCTCGCTGATCGCGCCCTCGATGGCGGCGAGGTTGTTGGCCGAACCGGCCAGCACGTCCTGCAGCTGGACATTGACCTCGCCAAGCCGCTCCAGCAGCCCGGCGACATCGCCCTGAAGCGCCTGGTTGGTGGCGCCGATCTCGGCGACGGCCGCGCGGCCGCTCTCGGAGATCGCCTCGATGAGGCCGGCGCCGCGCCCTTCGAGCGCGCCGACGAATTCCTCGGTGAGGCGGGAGAGCTCGCCCGTGGTGAAGTCCGCCGTCTGTCGGGCGGCATCGACGATGGTGGCGCCCCGCCCGTCGAGCGCGGTGACCAGTTCCTCGGTGACGCGGGAGAGCTCGCCCGTGGCGAATTCCGCACTCTGGCGGGCGGCATCGACGATGCTGCTGCCGCGCCCGTCCAGCGTGGAGACGAACTCCTCGGTGAGGCGGGAGAGCTCGCCCGAGGTGAACTCGGCGCTCTGGCGGGCGGCTTCGACGATGTTGTTGCCGCGCCCGTCCAGCGTCTGGACGAATTCGTCGCCGACGCGGGAGAGCTCGGTGCTGGCGAATTCCGCCGTCTGGCGGGCGGCGTCGACGAGGTTGCTGCCGCGCTCGTCGAGCGTGCGGATGAACTCCTCGGTGAGGCGGGTGAACTCGGAGGAGGTGACGTCGCTGGTCTGGCGCACCGTCTCCACGAGCTGCGAGCCGCGCCCGTCAAATTCAGCGAGCAGGGCGTCGCTGGCGCGGGCGATCTCGTCCACCACCTGGCCGCTGACATGCTTGACGGTGTCGACGAGGTGCGAGCCGCGCCCGTCGAATTCGGTGAGCAGGCCGTCGCCGGCGCGGGCGATCTCGCCGGTCACATGGCTGGAGAGCTGCTGGAGCGCGGAGACCACGTCGCCGCTCTGATTGCCGAGATTGGCGAGCAGGTCGTCGCCGATGCGCGCCATTTCGGTCGCCGTGGTCTGGCTGGAGCGCTGGAAGGCGTCCAGGAGGCCGGCGGTGCGCTGCTCGACATTGTTCAGCACCTCGTCGCTCATCTGCATGAGCTGCTCGGCGCGCCCGCCGGTCGCCTGCTCGAAGGCCGAGACGATGGCGTCGGAGCGGGTTTCCAGAACGTGCAGCAGTTCCTCGCTGGCGCGGGCGATGTCGTCCACCGCGCCGGAGCGGGTGTTGTCGAGCGCGCGCACCAGATTGTCGCGATGGTCGTCAATGGCGGCGAGCAGCTCGCCGCTGGCGCGGGAGATTTCGCTGGTGATGCCGAGGCTGCGGTCTTCCAGCGCCGCGAGCAGGCCGTTGCCGCGCTCCTCGACGATGCGGGCGATTTCATCGGTGCGGGAGTCGAACAGCGCGGTGACCTCGCCGGCGCGGTCGACCAGCGTGCGGCTGACATTGTCGACAAGGCTGGTGAGGCTGCTTTCGATCTCGCCCGCCTCGTTGCGCAGCTGGCCGGCGACCGCGCCGATGCGCTGGCCGAGCAGGTCCGCCATGGCGGCGCCGCGCACCTCGACGGAGGTAGCGACATTGTCGATGCGGCCGATGACGGTTTCCTCGAAGCGGTTGACCCGCTGGTCGAGCGTGTCGGCGATTTCCTGCGCGCGGGCCGCCAGCGTGCGGTCGGCCTGCTCGATGCGGTCGCTGAGCTGCTCGGTGACCGCGCCGGCGCGGTCGTCGAAGAAGTTGCTGAGCACGTCGAGCGAGCGCGTCATCGCGTCGTTCGCCTTCATCGCGCCGTCGGTCAGGGTGCGGGCGGCCTGATCCATCCGGTCGCTGATGCCGGCGGTGACTTCCTGCGCGTGCTGGGTGAAGAAGCCGTCGAGCACGCCGAGCGACTTGTCCATCGCCTCGGTGGCGAGGCGCGCGCCCTCGGTCATGGTCTGGGCGAATTCCTGCGTGCGGCCGGCCAGCGTCTCGTTGAGGCCTTCCACGCCGCGGTCGAGCACGCCCTCAATGTTGGCGATGCGCAGATCCAGCGAGGAGGCGACCTGCTCGGTCTTGGCGGTGATCTGGTCGTCAAAGCCGGCGAGGTTGGCGTCCATTGCGCGGGTGATGGCGTCGACCCGCTCGGTGATGCGCTGGACGACATCCGAGCCGTTGGTCTGGAGCACGGTGTCGAAGTCGCGCAGGCCGTCGGTGATCTGCCGGCCGAGCAGCGAGGTGTCGGTGGCGATGCGGGCGGCGAGCTCGTTGCCGCGCACCGAGATGGTCTCCTCCAGCATCTGCAGGCGGGAGTTCAGCATCTCGCGCACCGCTTCGGCGCGGTTGCCGAGGGCGGAGGTCAGCTCGTCGGCGGTCTCGCGGAACTGGTCGGTGGCGCGGTTGCCGCGCTGGGCGATGGCCTGGGCCACCTCGTCGCCAGCAAGCGTGATCTGCTCGCTGACCGCCGTGCCGCGATAGGTGATGTCGGAGGACAGGCGCGTGGCGGCATCCGCCAGCGTGTCATGGGCGTTGGCGCCCGCGTCGGAGATCTCGCGCACCACGCGCTGGCCGGTCTCGCCGAGCAGGCGCTCCAGCTCGGAGCCGCGCACGGCAATGGTGTCGTAGATGCGGTTGCCGGTATCGGCGATGCGGTCGGCGAGGTCGTCGCCGCGCACGGTGATGGTTTCGGCGACGCGGTTGCCGGTCTCTTCCAGCTTGCGCACCACTTCCCCGCCACGCACCGACATGTCGAGCACCAGCGACTCGCCGGTGGACTTCAGCGTGTGGTTGACCTCGCTGGCGCGGATGGCGATCTCGTCGGCGAGGCGCGTGCCGGTGCCGACCAGCGCCTCGGTGATCTCGTCCGAACGGGCGGCCAGCGTCTCGGTCAGGGTGTGGGTGGTGGCGGTGAGCTTCTCGCCCATCTCCGTCGTGCGGGTGGTGACGACGTTGGACAGCTCGGTCGCGGTGCTCAGCAGGCGGGCGCCGATCTCGTCGGTGCGGTTCGCCAGCGTGTCGGTGAGGTTGGCGGTGACGCCGGAGAGGCGCGTGGTGATCTCGTCGGTCTGCGACGTCAGCGTCGAGATGAGGTGTTCGCTGGCTTCCGACAGGTTGGTGTTGACGTCGGAGCCGGTGGCCTGGAGGCGGTCGATCAGGTCGCCGCCCTTCTCGGACAGCGCGTCGATGATGGTGTCGCCGACGCGGCCCAGCGCCAGCGTGATGTGCTCGCCCTTGTCGGAGAGCGTGCCGGTGACGCGGTCCGCCGCCTCGTTGATGGTGGCGTTGATGCGCTCGCTGACGCCGTCCACCTCATGGGTGAAGGAAAACTGCGCGCCGGAGATGGTCTCGCGCAGATGGTCGGCATGGGTGAGGATCAGCTCGCGCTCGGCCTGGAGGCGCTCGATGAGGTGGCGCATGCGCACCTCGTTTTCCTCATAGGCGTGCTCGAGCGAGGAAATCTCGCTGCGCACCAGCGCTTCCAGCTCGCTGGCGCGGGCGATGGTGCGCTCCACGCCGTCATCCATCGCGGCGACCTCGCGGCGCACCACCTGGCTGACATTGACCACGGCGTCGGCGCCCGAACGGTCGGGCTCGGCGATGCGGATCGCCACCTGCGCCATGGAATGGGCGACGATGCGCATTTCCTGCATCCGGCTCACCATGGCGGCGAGCACGGCGAAGAACACCGGCGGCACGACGAGGCCAGCCAGCGTCGTCAGCAGGGCGGTGGAGGAGAACAGGTCGGCGCCGGGCTGGCTGAACTGGGCGTAGGAGATCAGGCCGCCAAGGCCGAGCCACAGGGCGGAGGCGCCGGTGGCGAGGTAATAGGGCGTCGGCGGCGGGCGGCGCTGCAGCGCGGAGAGCAGCTGGCCGATGGTCTGGCGGTCGTCATTGGCGGCGCGCGGGCCCTGCGGGGCCGCACGGTTGGCACGGCGCGGCTCGGCGGTGGCGGGCGCGGCAACGGCGGCAGCCGCCGCTCCGGCGACGGCACCGGCGGCAAGGGCGGGCGCGATGGCCTCGGCCGCGGCGAGGGCCGGCGCGGCGGGAACGTCGTCACGCGCGGCCGGCTCGGCGGATTCCAGACCGAAATCGAAGCGCGGCTCGACATGCGGCGCGTAGGACGGCTCGGCGTCGGCCGGGTCGGTCAGCGGCAGCTCGAAGGCGTCGTCGGGATAGGGCTCGCCCGTCAGCGTGTCGGCGTCGAGATCGCTGGCGCTGAGGAACGACGGTTCGTCGAAGAGCGGGTCGCGGAAGGCGTCGTCGCCGGCCGGGTCGAAGGCGCTGGTGCGCTCCTCGATGCGCGGGCTCTGCGGCTCGCGGGCGGGGGGCAGATCGACGCCGGTCGGGCTGAAGTCCTCGCCGGTGGCCTGCCGTGCGCGCTCGGTCTCGTCCGTCGCCGGCGAGGTGGCATCCGCGTCATCGGTCACAAGGTCGAGGTTCAGAGCTTCCTCGATGGCCGACAGCGCGGCCTCCGCGGGATCCTGATAAACCTTCTTCGTATTCGTCGACATCGGCGCCTGCCTCCGGTCCGTACGCTACTCCGACCGGCTTTCGCCGTCGGCCCGGGGTTAGCGAGAGACTGCCGCTCCGCCCGCTCCGGCAACTACCGGGGCTTGACGAGAGAAACGGCAATCCACCGCACCTTTATCCTACGCTCTTGCACAATAAAAATGGAACTGGGGTTAATGCAGCGATTGAGGTTATCGTTAACGCGCTGTTCACCATGTCCGCTAACGCCTGATTCATGACTGTGGCGCGGGTGGTTGCTTGGCCCGAATCTGGGGCGCGAAGGGTCGCGGGGTAGGGGCGTCCGGCTCTGGCAATCGGCGGCCATGGGAGCTAGATAGGGCGTCTTCCTTTTAATTCTTCAAGAGCGTCGAAGCCCATCGCCATGGCCAAGATCACCTTCATCGACTCCGCGGGAACCGAACGCACCGTGGAGGCACAATCCGGCTCAACTGTGATGGAGGCGGCGATCCGCAACGGCGTCCCCGGCATTGATGCCGAGTGCGGCGGCGCCTGTGCCTGCGCGACCTGCCACGTCTATGTCGACGAGGCCTGGGCGGGGAAGACCGGCGAGCCAGGCCCGATGGAAGAGGACATGTTGGACTTCGCCTCCGACGTGAAGCCGACCTCGCGCCTCTCCTGCCAGATCAAGATCTCCGACGCGCTGGACGGGCTCGTCGTGCGCACGCCCGAACATCAGGGCTGATCGCCGGCCTTGTCGGGCTTGGCCTCGCGGGTGATGAGCCCGGATGCGACATCCCTTAGCGCCGGCGCGGGCAGCGCCGCGAAGGGCAAAGGCCGCGTCACCTCGATGGCGGCGAGGCCGAGCCGCGCGGTGAGCAGCCCGTTCACCACCCCCTCGCCGAGCCGGGCGGACAGCTTGGCGGCAAGGCCGTGGCCGACCACCTGCTGGATCAGCGAATCCCCCGCCGCCATGCCGCCGGTGACGGCGAGATGGGCTATGACCTGCCGGAACAGCCGGATCATCCCCAGCGTGCCGGGCCGCCCGCCATAAAGCAGGGCGAGGCGGCGCACGAGGCCGATGGCGGTAACCAGCACGAAGATCAAATCGACCGCCGCGCGCGGCGACACTGCCGTTACGACGGAGACGCGCTTGGCGGCGGCGGAGACGAGGCGCGTCGCCTCCGCGTCCAGCGGGCCCATCAGATGGCGTTCGGTGAGGCGCACAAGGTCCGCCCCGTCGATGATCGCGCCGAGATGCGAGGTGAGTTCGGTGCGCGCCCGGTAGAGCCGGGGCGAGGTGCGGGTGACGGCGAGCAATTCCTGCGTCACCGTCTCGGCGACGCGCCGGTCGTCCTTCGCCAGCGCTTCGGCGGCGCGCTCGCGCAGATCGTTCAGCGTCTTCAGCCGCATCAGCCCGAAGATCTCGCGGGCGAGGATGGCGAGCGCGCCCACGGCGAGGGCGGCGGCGAAGGCGAGGCCGACATAGCCGAGCCAGTCCGCGCGGGCGAACAGATCCTCGATCAGCTTGGAGACGGCGAGGCCGACGCCGAGGCTGACGAGGCCGCCAAGGCCCGACCAGAACAGCGTCGCCCAGCGCGAGGCCTTGGGCGGGGGCACGGGCAGCGGCACATCCTCGGCCGGCTCCAGCGCCGCCGGGGTCGGCGTCACCACGATGGAGCCGCGCGGGGCGGGGCGGCCCTCCTCGGCGAAGACGACATCGGGATCGTCGAGCCGGAAGGCCTGCGGGCGGCGGGGGGAACGGTCGGTCATGGTCATTTCAGCCGGTCGCCGAGCAGGAATTCGAGGGCACGGTCGAGGCGTATATGGGGCATGGGCAGCGCCTCGCCATCGCCATTGCGCGTCACCAGCGGCGGGCGGAAGCGCAGAAAGCGGAAATCCCCGCCCTGCGCATCGGCCAGCCCCTTGAAGCCGAGGGTGGGGTCGAACAGAACGGAGGGGTTCTCCGGCAGGTCGCCGGGGAAGACGGCGGCCTCGGCCAGCCCGTCAAACTCGTCCGCCCCATGCTGGCCGGCTTCGGGCACGCCGACAATGGCCGGCAGATGCGCCCGGCCGCGCTTCACCATCGCCTCGCGGGTGGCGCGGACGGCGGCGAGCGCCACCACGTCGATCTCCGCCCCGGCGCTCGACGCCCGCCCCAGCGCGCGCTCGACGAGGCGGCGCAGGATGGCCTCCAGCGGGTCATGGCTGGTGTGGTGGAGATGGTCGGCCTTGGTGGCGGCGAACAGCACCTTGCCGATGCGATGGCGGAACAGCGCCGAGAGCCAGGAATTCCGCCCGACCCGGAAAGCCGCGAGAATGCCGTCGAGCGCGGCCTCCAAATCCGCCAGCGCCGCCGGCCCGGCATTGAGCGCGCTCAAGACGTCGATCAGCACGATCTGCCGGTCGAGCCGGGCGAAATGGTCGCGGAAGAAGGGGCGGACCACATTGTCCTTATAGGCCTCATAGCGCCGGCGCATCATGGCGTGCAGCGAGCCGGGCTTCGCCTCCTGACCGGGCGAGAGGTCGAGCGGGGCGAAGGTCAGCGCCGGCGAGCCTTCGAGATCGCCGGGCATGAGGAAGCGGCCGGGCGGCAGCAGGCTCATGGACACGGTCTCCGCCCGGCAGGCGGCGAGATAGTCGGTGAACAGCGCGGCGAGTTCGCGCGCATGGGCCTCGTCGGCCGGCGCGTCCGGGTCGAGGCTGTCCAGCCGGCCAAGGAACAGGCCGGCGAGATGCCGGCGCGCCGGGGCGCGGGCAAGGTTCAGGCTGTTGGCGGCGAAGGCCGAGAAGTCCTGATCGAGCAGCGGCAGGTCGAGCAGCCATTCGCCGGGGTAATCGACAATGTCGAGGGTGAGCGAGCGCCGCCCGCCGCGCGTCGGCGCGTAGTCGATGGCAAGGCGCAGCTCGCTGATACGCCGCGTCGAATCCGGCCAGCGCCGCTCATCCACCAGCGTGGCCAGATGCCCCTCATAATTGAAGCGCGGCACCGCGTCGTCCGGCTGCGGCTCCAGCCGGGCGCTCGCGATGCGGCCCTCATGCATGGCCTGGAACACCGGCAGCCGCCCGCCGCGCGCCAGCGCATGGATGAGCGCGGTGGTGAAGACGGTCTTGCCCGAGCGCGACAGACCGGTAATGCCGAGGCGCAGCGTCGGGTTTGCGAGATCCTCCGCCCGGTCCAGCAGGGTCAGGGCGGTGAGGCGGGCCTCGTCGATCAGCTCTTCATACCAGGAGGGCAAAGCGATTCCTTGTTCTCGGCTCTCTCAGTCTTTCGCCACGCCCAGCGCGCGCGGGGTGACGAATCGCTCCAGCGTGCCCTCGCCGGTGGCGATATGCGCCCAGTCGGCGCCGGGCACGTCGATCACGGCGAGCGCGCCGGTCGGGTATTTCGGCAGCACCTTCACCCGGTGGGCGCGGGTGAGCAGGCGGGCGGCCAGTTCCTCCGTGCCGGGATTGTGCCCGACCAGCATCAGCGGCGAGTGGCCCTCCTGCGCGCGGATGATCTCCAGCAGCCGGTCGGCCGAGGCCTCATAGATGCCGGCCTCGAAAACCGGCGGGGTGTGCGCGGGCCAGGTGCGGGTGGCGATGTCCCAGGTCTCCAGCGTGCGCCGCGCGGGGGAGACCAGCGCGCGGGCGGGAAAAAGGTTGTTCTCCGCCATATAGGCACCGATCGCCGCCGCGCCACGCTCGCCGCGCGGGGCAAGCGGGCGATCACGGTCGGCAACGCCCTCCGGCCAGGCGGATTTGGCGTGACGAAGCAGAAACAGGCGCGGCATCGCAATCCTCCGGCTGACGAGACAGCGGCTCGATACCTCACATATAGGGGCGGAATGACGGCATTGCCCGCGCCGACGCTGCGTCCGGGTGCCTCAACCCGTTGCGTTCACCGGGTGACCCGCGCCCGGCCGGACGCGGATGCCGTCTGGCAAGCTCCCGTTAAGGCTGTCGTGCAGGATTATGACGATGACGTCGTGGGCGGCACCTTACGTGACTTTTCGGCAACCACAGGCGGCCCTTCCTCGTATATGTATTGTGACGGTTCTTCAGCAGGGTGTGGTCAATGCGTTCGATCGTTGCGACGGGTCTCGTGGTTCTGGCGTCCTCGGTGGGGATCGCCACGATGGCGTCTGCCGCCGACATGTCCGTGGGCATGCCCGCGACCGCGTCGGCCACCGTGTCCGCGCCCGCGGCGGTGGATCGCGAATGGACCATCACGGTCGGCGGCTATGTGATGGCGCAGCCCGACTATATGGGCTCGGATGACTATGAGGCGGCTTTCCGCCCGATCATCAGCATCTCGCGCGCCGACAAGCTGAGCCGCTGGCGCAGCTTCAATGACAATGCGAGCATCGCGCTCTACGACACCGGCAAGGTCGAGGCCGGTATCACCGGCAAGATCGACTGGAAGCGTGACGCTGGCGATTCGGACGATCTGCGCGGTCTCGACGATGTCGATTACGCCTATGAGATCGGCGGCTACGCCCAGTGGTACCCGGTCGACTGGCTGCGCCTGCGCGCCGACCTGCGCTACGGCTTCGGCGGCTTCGAGGGCGCTGTGGCCGACTTCGCCATCGACGCGATCTACTTCACTGATTTCTGGGGCGGCATGGCGATCTCCGCCGGCCCGCGCATGACGCTGGCGAGCTCGGGCTATATCGACGCTTATTATGGCATCACGCCGGAAGAATCGGCGTCGGCCATCGCGCTGGGCAACAATCTGGGGACTTACGAGGCGGGCGGTGGCCTATACTCGGTCGGCTTCGGCGGCCAGATCCTCAAGCGCTTCACGCCGGCGATCCTCGGCTCGGTGTTCGCCGAGTACAAGTATCTCGCCGACGATGCCGCCGACAGCCCGCTGGTCGTTCAGAACGGCGACCGCAACCAGTTCCAGGCGGGCGTGTCGCTCTCCTACACCTTCTTCCTCGGCTTCGACTGAGACGGGATGAGCATTCCCGGTGCTGAACCAGCGCCCCGGCATCGCATGGTGCCGGGGCGTTTTGTTTTGCGTGGATAATCGGGGCTTTGCCGTTTGGCCCGGCGCTTGCCTCTTCGGACGCGGGTCGGCCGGCAACAGCGCGCAAGACGCTGAAAACGCCCGGATTTCATGTCGTATGCGTGACGACGAGAACTGTTGTACCGGGCGATCCGGCGGTCTATAAGCGGCGCCCGAAGGGGTGACCCCCGAACACGAGGACGAAGGCCGATGTCGGTGGAGATCGACCAGGAATATCGCCCCCGCGAGGACGAGCCTTTCATGAATGAGCGGCAGCGGGAGTATTTCCGCCAGAAGCTGCTCGCCTGGAAGGATGATATCCTGCGCGAGGCGCGTGAGACGCTTCAGCACCTTCAGGACGAAAACCAGAATCACCCGGACATTGCCGACCGGGCCTCTTCGGAAACCGACCGCGCCATCGAACTTCGGGCGCGTGATCGCCAGCGCAAGCTGATCGCCAAGATCGACTCGGCGCTGGAGCGGATCGACGACGGCTCCTACGGCTATTGCGAGGAGACGGGCGAGCCTATCTCGCTCAAGCGCCTCGAAGCCCGGCCGATCGCGACGCTCTCCATCGAGGCGCAGGAGCGCCATGAGCGCCGCGAGCGCGTCTACCGCGACGATTAGGGCGCGGCACGCAATACTGATCTGAAAAGGGCGGCCCGATCATCCGGGCCGCCCTTTTTGTTGGCAGAGAGGGAGGCGCCGCGCTCAGGGGCGCTTGCGCCCCAGCAGGTTCGCCATCTCGATCTCGAACGCATCATCCCCCGGCGCGGCCGCACGGTCCTGCGCGGTGGGAACGACGACGGGCGGTGCCTTTTCGGTGGGCACCTCGTCGCTCGCGGTGAGCGGCGGCAGGATCTCCGGCGCGGCGGCGGCCGTCGGCTCGTCCTTCACCGCAATGAGCGGCGCGACATCGAGGATCGGTGCCTCCGGGGCGGGCCGAGGGGCGGGCGTCGCGGCCGGCGTCGCGGTGACGGTCACGGTCGTCGCGGTCACGGTCGCGGTGCGCGCACCCTCGCCGGCGAGGGTGGGGCGGCGCAGCGTTTCCTCGAGCTGATCGACCATGCCGGCGAAGAACGGGTCGAGCTTCACCGCGACGCGCCCGCCTTCCGACTTTTCCGCCGGCTCAAGACGCGGCTCGGCCTTGGCCTCGGGCCGCACGGGCGGGCGCGGACGCGGCGTGTCCATCACGGGACGCGGCGGGGGCGGGGAGACCGGCTCCAGCTCCATGTCGAGGCGCGGCTCCGGGGCGGCGGGTTCGGCCGGCTTCACATTGGTGACGGGACGGCGTGGGGCGGCGGGGCGGATCAGCGGCTCGCGCGCCGCCACAGGCGCGGGGCGCTCCACGGCGCGTTCGACGGCGGGACGCTCGACCGGGCGGGGCTCGGGGCGGGTCTCCGGCTCCGGCGCCCGCGCCGCCACCGGCGCGGCGGCGGGTTCGGGCGCGGCGCGGTGCGGCTCGTCGAGGAAGACCGGGCGGTGATGCGGCTCGCCGTGATGGTGATGGGTGTGTCCGGTCGCCAGCGTCGGCTCGCCGGAGCGGATGCCGCTCTCGACGAGGAAATCGCTGCCGCCGCCGAGGATCACGAGGTGCTGCACCTCGTCGCGCTGGATCAGCACGAGCCGGCGGGTCTGGTCGATCGGCACCTGGTCGAGCACGGCGAGGCGGTGGCCGGCGGCGACGCCATGGGCGCCCCGGCGCTTGCCGCGCCGCCCGACGATGAGCGCCAGCACGGCCATGACGGCGAGGCCGCCAAAGGCCAGCCAGATGCCCAGCCCGCTCAGGGAATTCAGCGTGTCGCCCATCGGTTCGGCTCTCCTTAAAACGCCGGATGACCGCTCTCTGCCACGCCGGTTTGCGCTCTTTGTGTCGCGGAAGCCCGTGCTCGGCAAGGGGAGGGCCAGCGGGAGGGCCGCCGGGAGGGGCCTCAGGCCCGCCTTGCATGCCTCGCGCCCCGGCGGCGGGGGACGCGGCGCGGGCACCCGGCCTCCCCTGCGAAAACGGGCATAGGGGCGAATCGCCCTTGCCCCGCGTCGGCGGGTCAGGCACCAAGAAGACCTGATGAATCGCTCCCCGCCGCGTCGCGCGGGAGCCTTTTGGCTTGGACATGGCGGATAGCGGACCCGACGATCGCACTCTCGCCCGCCCCGAAATCGGCGGCAGCATCCGGCTGGTGCTGGTGGTCGCGCTGGCCCTTGTCGGCGCCGTCGTGTCGCTGCTTCTGCTCGGCCGGGAGCGGGCCGATCCCTGGATCATCGGGCTGCTGACCGTCCTCGCCGTGGTCGGCGTGTTCGCGCTGTTCGCCTATGCGGCGGGGCTGCTGCGCTTCGGCCTGCCGGACCCGCATGACGAGCTGGCCCGGCGCGTGGTCGATAGCGCTACTGAGGGCATCAGCGTGGTCGATGCGCTCGGCCGCGTGCTCTACGCCAATCCGCGCTATTGCGAGATCATCGGCGCGCCGAGCCCGGACGAGGCGCGCCCCGTCGAGCGGCTGTTCACCAGCGATCCCGACGCATCGGAGGCCGTGTACCGCCTCGCGCAGGGCGTGCGGGAGGGGCGCGCGGCGAGCGAGGAAGTGCGCGTCGCCACCCCCGGCCAGCCGGTGCGCTGGCTGCGGCTCGGCGCCCGCCCGGCGGCGGCGCGCCAGCGCGGCGGGCGCTTCGCGGTGTGGACGGTCAGCGACCTCACCCGCGAGCGCGAGCGGCAGGAAACCGCCTTCCTCGAACTCCAGCACGCCATCGACTATCTCGACCACGCCCCCGCCGGCTTCTTCTCGGCGGCGGGCGGGGCGATCCATTACATCAACGCCACGCTGGTCGACTGGCTGGGCTATGATCTCGCCGAATTCGGTCCGGGCGGGCTCTCCGTCGTCGATCTCGTGCCCGGCCCGGCGGCGGCGCTGCTGACCAATATCGCCCCGGTGCCCGGCGGGGTGCGCACCGAGGTGCTCGACCTCGACCTCAAGCGCAAGAACGGCCAGACCCTGCCGGTGCGCCTCTGGCACCGCGTGGCTTTTTCCTCCGACGGCACGCCCGGCGCCTCGCGCACGCTGGTCGTCAACCGCTCGCGCGAGGACAATGCCGGCGATCCCGCCCGCGCCGCCGAGGTGCGCTTCGCCCGCTTCTTCCACAATTCGCCCATCGCCATCGCGACGGTGGATCGCGAGGGCCGCATCGCCCGCGCCAATGCCATGTTCGCCCGGCTGTTCGGCGGGCGGGAGGCGGCGCGCGGGCGCCCGCTGGTCGAGGTGATTGGCGAAGGCTCGCGCGGTGCGTTTGCCGGCGTCATCGAGGCGGCAGTCAACGGCCATACCCCGCCGAGCCCGCTCGACATCGGCGCCGAGCGCGATGGCGGACGCTCGGTCCGCTTCTATGTCGCCCCGGTCGAGGACGAGGCGGCGGGCGGCGAGGCGGCGATTGTCTATGCGATCGACACGACCGAGCAGCGCACGCTGGAAGCGCAGTTCGCCCAGTCGCAGAAGATGCAGGCGGTCGGCCAGCTCGCCGGCGGCGTGGCGCACGACTTCAACAATGTGCTGACCGCCATCATCGGCTATTCGGACCTCCTGCTGGCCAATAGCCGGCCGACCGATCCGTCCTTCCAGGACGTGATGCAGATCAAGCAGAACGCCAACCGCGCCGCCGGTCTGGTGCGCCAGCTGCTGGCCTTCTCGCGCCGCCAGACGCTGCGCCCGCAGGTGCTCAAGCTCGGCGACGTGATGAGCGACCTCTCCATGCTGCTGCGCCGCCTGCTGGGCGAGATGGTCAAGCTGGAGGTAAAGGAGGGCCGCGACCTCTGGCCGGTGAAGGCGGACCTCAACCAGTTCGAGCAGGTCATCGTCAATCTCGCGGTGAATGCGCGCGACGCCATGCCTGAGGGCGGCACGCTGACCATCCGCACGGTGAATGTGCCGGCCGAGCAGGCGGAGTTCTACGCCGAGGCCGGCCTGCCGCGCGCCGACCATGTCCTGGTGGAGGTGACCGACACCGGCACCGGCATTCCCCCCGCCATCATCGACAAGATCTTCGAGCCGTTCTTCTCCACCAAGGAAGTGGGCAAGGGCACGGGCCTCGGCCTCTCCACCGTCTATGGCATCGTCAAGCAGACCGGCGGCACGCTGCAGGTGGAGAGCGCGGTCGGCCACGGCTCGGTGTTCCGCGTCTTCCTGCCGCGCCACATTCCCGAGGTGGTTGACTTGCCCGCCCGCGCCGAGGTGGAGGCGCCGGCCAAGCCGCAGGATCTCACCGGACGCGGCACGCTGCTGCTGGTCGAGGACGAGGAAGCGGTGCGCGCCTTCGCCGCCCGCGCGCTCGCCTCGCGCGGCTATCAGGTGCTGGAGGCCGGCTCCGGCGTCGAGGCGCTGGAAGTCATGGCCGAGCATGGCGGCGAGGTCGATCTCATCCTCTCCGACGTGGTGATGCCGGAGATGGACGGCCCGACCCTGCTCAAGGAGCTGCGCGGCACGCATCCCGACATAAAGGTGATATTCATGTCGGGCTATGCCGAGGAGGCCTTCGCCAAGAACCTGCCGGAGGGTGCGGATTTCGGCTTCCTGCCGAAACCCTTCACGCTCAAGCAGCTTATCGAGGCGGTCAAGAAGAGCATGGGGCGCAGCGACTAGGCTGCGTCCGCTTCACCAGTTCGGAGATACCGCATGAGCACCGCGACCGATCCCGTCTTCAAGGCCCTGTCCGCCGACCGCGCGGCGCGGGCGTCGCAGAAGGTCGCGGCGCTGTTCGCCCAGGATGGCGAGCGCTTCGCGCGCTTCTCGGCCACCTTCGAGGACGTGCTGCTCGACTTTTCCAAATGCTCGCTGTCGGCCGACACACTCGCTTTGCTGATCGACCTTGCCCGCGCGGCGGGCGTCGAGGAGAAGCGCGCGGCGATGTGCGCGGGCGTGCATATCAACCTCACCGAGGACCGCGCCGTGTTGCACACGGCGCTGCGCAACCGCAGCGCGACGCCGTTCCATGTGGACGGGCAGGATGTGCGCGGCGATGTCGCCAAGGTGCTGGCCGATATGGGCGCCTTCGCCGAGGGCATCCGTTCGGGCACGCTCACCGGCGCGACCGGCAAGGCGATCACCGACATCATCAATATCGGCATTGGCGGCTCGGATCTCGGGCCGGTAATGGCGACGCAGGCGCTGGCGCCCTATCACGACGGTCCGCGCGCGCATTACGTCTCCAATGTCGACGGCGCACATCTCTTCGACACTATCAAGCCGCTCGATCCGGCGACCACGCTGGTGATCGTCGCCTCCAAGACCTTCACCACGCAGGAGACGATGGCCAATGCCGCCAGCGCCCGGCGCTGGGTGGTCGAGGCGCTCGGCGAGGCGGCGGTGGGGCACCATTTCGCGGCGGTCTCCACCGCGCTCGACAAGGTGGCGGCCTTCGGCATCGCGCCCGACCGGGTGTTCGGCTTCTGGGATTGGGTCGGCGGGCGCTATTCGGTGTGGTCGGCGATCGGCCTGCCGGTGATGATCGCCATAGGCCCGGAGAATTTCGGCCGCTTCCTCGATGGCGGCCACGCCATGGACGAGCATTTCCGCACCGCGCCGCTGGCGCAGAACCTGCCGGTGCTGCTCGGCCTCGTCGGCATCTGGCACCGCGATGTGTGCGGCTATGCCACCCGCGCGGTCATTCCCTATGACCAGCACCTTGCCCGCCTGCCGGCCTATCTCCAGCAGCTTGACATGGAGAGCAACGGCAAGCGCGTGACGCTCGAGGGCACCGAGGTCGCCCATGACACCGGCCCGGTGGTGTGGGGCGAGCCGGGCACCAATGGCCAGCACGCCTTCTTCCAGCTCATCCATCAGGGCACCAGCCCGATCCCGGTCGAGTTCCTCATCGCCGCCAAGGGCCATGGCGAGGATGCGCTGCCCGGCCTGAAGCGCCAGCACGCCATGCTCATCGCCAATTGCCTCGCCCAGTCCGAGGCGCTGATGCGCGGGCGCACGCTGGAGGAGGCGAAGGCGCAGCTGCTGGCCGCCGGCCGCGACGAGGCGAGCGCGAGCAAGATCGCCCCGCATCGGGTGTTCCCCGGCAACCGGCCCTCCGTCACCATCGCCTATGAGCGGCTCGACCCCTACACGCTCGGGCGCCTCATCGCGCTCTATGAGCACCGCGTGTTCGTCGAAGGGGCGATCTGGAACATCAACAGCTTCGACCAGTGGGGCGTCGAGCTCGGCAAGGAACTCGCCAGCACGCTGCTGCCGGCGGTGGAGAGCGGGCAGGCCTCGCCCGACCTCTCGGCCTCCGCCGCCGGGCTGCTCGCCCATCTGACGGGCCGATAGTCTCAACCGTCATCCCGGGCGCCGGTCTGGCCGGCGATCCGGGATCGCTCGCCGCGCCATGCGCGATCCCGGATCGGCCTGCGGCCCTCCGGGATGACGACCAAGAGTTCAGAGGGGGAACCATGATCCGTACCGTCGCCACCACGCCCTTCGAGGGCCAGAAGCCCGGCACCTCCGGCCTGCGCAAGAAGGTCCAGGTGTTCCAGCAGCCGCATTATGTGGAGAATTTCGTTCAGGCGCTGTTCGACAGCCTGGCGGAATTCGAGGGCGAGACGCTGGTGATCGGCGGCGACGGGCGGTTCTATAACCGCGAGGCGATCCAGATCGTCATCAAGATGGCGGCGGCAGCCGGCTTCGGGCGGGTGCTGGTCGGCAAGGGCGGCATCCTCTCCACCCCCGCCGCTTCCTGCGTCATCCGCAAGCATGAGGCGTTCGGCGGCATCATCCTGTCCGCGAGCCACAATATGGGCGGCCCGCACGGCGATTTCGGCATCAAGTACAATATCGGCAATGGCGGCCCGGCCCCCGAGCCGGTGACCGACGCGATCTTCGAGCGCTCGAAGACCATCAGCGAATACCGCATCAGCGACGCGCCGGATGTCGATCTGGATGCGCTCGGCCTCACCCGCGTCGAGGACATGGTGGTCGATGTCGTCGACCCCGTGGAAGACTATGCCGAGCTCATGGGGACGCTGTTCGATTTCGACGCGATCCGCGACCTGTTCGCGTCCGGCTTCACCATGCGCTTCGACGCGATGAGCGCGGTGACCGGGCCCTATGCCACGGCGATCCTCGAGGAGACGCTGGGCGCCGCGCCGGGCACGGTGGTGCATGGCGAGCCGCTGCCGGATTTCGGCGGGCATCACCCCGACCCGAATCTCGTCCACGCCAAGGATCTCTATGATCTGCTGATGTCCGACCACGCGCCGGATCTCGGCGCGGCGTCCGATGGCGATGGCGACCGCAACATGATCATCGGCCGGGGGCTCTACCTCACCCCCTCCGATTCGCTCGCCCTCATCGCCGCCAACGCGCATCTGGCGCCCGGCTACAAGGACGGCATCAAGGGGATCGCCCGCTCCATGCCGACCAGCGGCGCGGCGGACCGGGTGGCGGCCAAGCTCGGCGTTACCTGCTACGAGACGCCCACGGGCTGGAAGTTCTTCGGCAACCTGCTCGATGCCGGCCTTGCCACCGTCTGCGGCGAGGAGAGCTTCGGCACCGGCTCCAACCATGTGCGCGAGAAGGACGGGCTGTGGGCCGTGCTGATGTGGCTCAACATCCTCGCCGTGCGCCGCCAGAGCCTTGCCGACATCGTCAGCGCGCACTGGGCGGAATATGGGCGCAACTTCTACACGCGGCACGATTATGAAGAGGTCGATGCGAGCGCCGCTGACGCGCTGGTCGGCGAGCTGCGCCGCCGTCTGGACGGACTGCCGGGCACGGTCATCAACGGCCTTACCGTCGAGAAGGCGGACGACTTCGCCTATCACGACCCGGTCGATGGCTCGGTGACGACCCGCCAGGGCGTGCGGATCTTCTTCACCGACGGCTCGCGCATCGTCTATCGCCTGTCCGGCACCGGCACGGCCGGGGCGACGCTGCGCGTCTATATCGAGCGCTTCGAGCCGGATGCCGGCCGGCACGGCATCGACACGCAGGAGGTGCTGGCGGACCTGATCGAGATCGCCCGTGCCCTGCCGGATATTCCCGACCGCACCGGCCGCACCGCGCCGAGCGTCATCACCTGACACGAAAGAAAAACCCGCCGCGTCATGCGCGGCGGGTTTTTTTCATCGTCCAGATTACCGAGAACTGCGTTCGTCAGCCGCCGTCGCCGCCCTGAAGGCGGCGGTCATCCGCCGTCGCCGCCATAGCGCAGCGCGCTGGTCCAGTGCATTTCGAGCTTGCGCAACACGTTATAGGCGGTGGTCAGTTCCAGCGCCTCGGCCTCGTCACGCGGGGCACGCTCGGCGGTGTCGTGCATGTTGCGGATGGCGTCGCACAGGCTGATCGCCTTCGCCGTCAGCTTGAGACGGGCCGAGCGCCGGTCACGCAGCGACGGCGAGCGGTGGACATAGCCGCCCTCGACGAGCTGCTTGAGATTGTAGGAGGCGTTGGAGCCGAGATAGTGGCCGCGCTCCAGGAGGTCGCGGACCGAGAGCTCGTCGCTGCCGATGGTGAAGAGCAGCATCACCTGTGACGGACTGATATCGTCCGTGCCGAGCCGCGTCAGCTCGATCCGCAGAAGATCGAGAAAGCGGCGATGCGCGCGCTCGATCACCCGGGCGATTTCCAGATGGTTGATGACGAATTCCGAGGCCCCCTCGGTACTCGTGCCGTTCATGGCTGAGATGATGTGCGCAGACGTGATCTCATCATCCTGCTCCTTGGCTGGCCTGGCTGCCATGCGCCCTTGCCCCTCTTGTTCGCTGCGGTCCCGGACGCTGATGCCCCACCCGGCCGGTTTCGATTCAGCCACGCTTTACAAACGAAGAATGGCGGAATTCCCGTTCTAGGCAAAGCGGTAAGCCGTGCGGGCTCAAAGAAAACACGGGCGAGTACAGCGGGCGCGACAAGTAGAGATTGCAGCGCCGCGTTTTCCTGGTTTCGACATACCATGAAAGAGCGCGCGCAGGCTTGGGGAAACCTGCGCGCCTTGGCGTTACTGCGCTTCCTGAAGGTGCGATTCGATGAACCAGAGTGCCTTGTCGAGCGAACGCGAGGCGGCGGTGAAGATGTCGGCGGTGGTGGCGTCACCGGCCTCGTCCGCCTCGTCAATTGCCTTGCGCACGCTGTTGGCAACAGCGCCGTAGCGGTCGGCGAGTTCCCCGAGATGATCGGCGATCTTGTAGATGTCGGTGGGGTAGGGCTTGAGATGGCTCGCCGTGCCCACGGTCTGGGTGGTGCCCAGCGCCGTTCCGCCGAGCTGCACCACGCGCTCCGCCATGGTGTCGTTGTGGCCGTCCAGCTCGGTGCGGAAGCCGTCCAGCATCTCATGGACGGCGATGAAGTGCGGGCCCTTTAGGTTCCAGTGCGCCTGCTTGGTGGCGAGCGCGAGGTCGATGCCGGCGGCGAGATTGGCGTTGAGCAGGTCGATGGCGACCTTCTTGGCGTTGGAGGGCAGGTCGTTGGCGGTCTTGTGGGTGCGCATGATGTCTCCTCTGCGGCTCCCGGCGTCGCCATCATGGCGGCTTATCGCCCGTGGCGACACCGGTACGTCGATGGAGGGCAAATCGGTCACGCGTGCCGAAGGTCAAGACCGCGCAGGTTCAGCTTTTCCGGTTGTGCAGGATGCGGCCGATGAAGTTCAGCAGCACTTGCGCGGCAAGGATCGAGGTGACGCCGCCCGGATCATATTCGCGGGCAACCTCGACGAGATCGACGCCGATCACCGTGCCGCGCTTGGTGAGGCCGTCGAGCAGTTCCAGCACCTCGTAATAGGTGAAGCCGCCATGGCTCGGCGTGCCGGTGCCCGGCGCGATGGAGGGGTCGAAGCCGTCAATGTCGATGGTGACGTAATAGCGCTTGCCCTCCGGGATGCGGGCCAGCACCGCCTCGGTGCCGAGCTTGCGGATCTGCCGCACGCTGAGGATGTCCGAGCCCATGGAGCGCGCCGCCTCATAGCCCTCGCGGGCGGTGGAGGAGACGTTGCGAATGCCGAGCTGGGTGAGGCCGGTGACATAGGGCTTCTCGGCCGCCCGGCGCAGCGGGTTGCCGTGGCCGCGCCGCACGCCCTTGCGCTCGTCCACGAAGTCGAGATGGGCGTCGAACTGGACGATGTGGAACGGCTCCGCGTCGGAGAACGCCTCGATGCAGGGAATGTTGACCGAGTGATCGCCGCCGAGCACCACCGGGATGGCGCCGGCCTTGAGGATCTTGCGCACGCCATATTCGATATTGGCGTGGCTCTGGTCGGTGTCGGTGTGGATCATGTCGGCATCGCCGATATCGACGATGCGGGTTTTTTCCGCCGCCAGATAGGTGACGTCGTCCTCATGGTCATAGGCGCCGGCATGGCCAAAAGAGAACAGCGTCGAGGCCTCGCGGATGGCGCGCGGGCCCGAGCGGGCGCCCGAGCGCCATTGCGTGCCGAGATCGAAGGGCGCGCCGAGAATGGCGACATCGGCGTCGATCCGGTCCCAGTCGAGCTGGAGCGGGTATTTGCCGAAGGTGCAGATGCCGACGAAGGGCAGGTCGAGCCGCCCGGTCTCATAGCCATGGGCCATTAGCGGGCTCCCTTCTTCTCGACGGTGCCCGCGAGCACGCAGAGCAGTTCAAACAGGATGGTGGCACCGGTGAGCGCGGTGAGGCCGGAAGGGTCGAAGGGCGGGGCGACCTCGACGAGATCGGCGCCGATAATGTCGAGCCCGTCGAGCAGGCGGACCATGGCCTGCGCCTCGCGGGTGGAGAAGCCGCCGATTTCCGGCGTGCCGGTGCCCGGCGCCTGCGAGGGGTCGATGCCGTCAATGTCGAAGGTCACATAGGTCGGCTTGTCGCCGACGATGGCGCGGGCTTCCGCCATCACATCCTCGACGCCGCGGGCGACGAATTCCTCGATGAAGATGATGCGCACGCCCATGTCGCGGGCATAGTCGTAATTGCCGGCGTCCGAAATGGCGCCGCGCAGGCCGATCTGCACGAAGCGCTTGGGATCGACCAGCCCTTCCTCGATGGCGCGGCGGAACGGCGTGCCATGGGTGTAGCGGCTGCCGTTGAAGAAGCTGTCATAGGTGTCCGAATGGGCGTCGAACTGGATGAGGCCGACCGGCCCGTCGCTCGCGAGCCCACGCAGGATCGGCAGGCTGATGAGATGGTCGCCGCCGGCGGTGAGCGGCAGCGCGCCGGCCTCGCGCACGCTCGTGTAATGCGCGGTGATGAGGTCGAGCGAGCGCATCAGGTCGAACGGATCGGTGATGACGTCGCCGCAATCGGCCACGCGCGCCCGGTCATAGGGCGACAGGCCGGTGACGTGGTGCACGCGGCGCATCAGGCTCGACTGGTTGCGCAATTCGCGCGGGCCGTGGCGGGTGCCGGCGCGGTTGGTGGTGCCGAGGTCGAAGGGCAGGCCGAGAATGGCGATGTCGACCTCGGACGGCTCGGCCACCGGCAGGCGCATGAAGGTCGGCAGCCCCGCATAACGGGGGATGCTGCCGGAATCGAGGGGCTCGAAGATGCGGGTCATGGGTGGGTTTCCAACGGGCCTACAGCCCGAATTCCTTGCGGATGGCGGCGGACATGTGGGTGACGTAGTCGGCCATCAGCAGCTCGCCCTTTTCCACCGTGGAGCCGGTGGCAACGGCCAGAACGCCAGAGGGCGGCAGGCCGAAATCGGCGGGGACGGGGAATTTGTCATAGGGAGGAAAGGTGGCCGGGCCGTCACTCGGCACCTTGTCCATCTCCACGAGATCCGGGCGCAGCAAGAGCATGAGCGAGGTCTCGAGCAGGCTCGCATGTTCGAGGTCGATGCCGGGGAAGCCGTCAGGGAACAGCGTGTCGAGCGTCGCGCGCTGGGCGAAGTCCCAATATTCCAGCCGCATTACCTGCATGTCGGTGATGCCGTCGCGGGAAAGCTCGCGCAAAGCCAGGTCCAGCCCTTCGACCGATGGCCAGAGATTCTCGTAATGGCCGTTCACCAGCACGAGGCGGCGCACGCCCTGCCGGCCGAGATTGCGGATCACGTCGCGCAGCACCAGCGAGAAGGTGTGCGCATCAAGGCTCAGCGTGCCGGGAAACTGCTCGCCGCCGCCCGAGCGCGGCATGGACTTGCAGCCATAATTCACCGTCGGGGCGACGATGCCGCCGATCGCGCGGGCGACGCGCTCGCACACGCCGGTGGGCAACACCACGTCCACATTGAGCGGCAGATGCGGCCCATGCTGCTCGGTGGAGCCGACCGGCAGCAGCACCGGCGCGCCGGCGGCGATCTTCGCCGCGAATTCGGGCCAGCTCAGTTCGTCGAGACGGACGCTGTCGACCATGTTTCCCTCGGGTTCTGTCGGTGCAAATCTCTCAATGCATGCCCGCGCCGCCATCGACGCTGATGCATTGGCCGGTGATGAAGCCGGTGGCGCGGCTCGCAAGGAACAGCACCGCCTGGGCGATTTCCTCCGGCCGGCCGACGCGGCCGAGCGGGTTGGTGGTCTCCAGCGCCCGTTCGGCCGGGCTCATGCGGTCGAAGCCGAGCAGCGGCGTGTCGACCGGGCCGGGGGCGACGGCGTTGACCAGGATGTCCGGGGCGAGTTCGCGCGCCCAGGCGCGGGTGAGGCTGAGCACCGCGCCCTTGGTGGCGCAGTAGCCGGAGGCGCCGGCGCGGCCGAGATAGGCCAGTTCCGAGGCGATGTTGATGATGCGCCCGCGCACCGGGGCCGGGCCGTTGAAGTGCTTGAGCGCTTCGCGCGCCATCAGGATCGGCCCGCGAATGTTCACCGCCGCCATGCGCTCATAGGCGCCGATGTCGAAGCTGGCGAGCGGGGTGTCGACCAGCACGCCGGCGCAGTTGACGATGACGTCGAGCCCGCCGAGCTGGTCGCGCGCCGCATCCATGCCGGCGACGACGGCGGCCTCGTCCGACACATTGGTGAGGATGGTCGGCCAGTGCGAGGTCTGCTCCGGCGGGTGCAGGTCGAAGCCCACCACTTTGGCGCCGGCGGCGCTCAGCGCATCGGCACAGGCGCGGCCAATGCCGCTGCCCGCGCCGGTGACGATGACGCGCAAATCCTTGTGGGGGCTCACCATGGGAATTCTCCTCGGTCGACGCCGAGGCTCTGGCCGGTGATGTTGGCCGCAAGGTCGGACGCCAGGAACAGATAGGTGCCGGCGACATCCTCCGGCTCCATGAATCCCGGCAGGATCTGCCCGGCCACGATCTCGTTCAACAGCGTTTCCGGCTCGGCAGCCATGCGCGCGGCCATGGCATGGAGCGAGCGCAGCGAGGCTTCCGTGCGCACCCAGCCCGGACACACCGCATTCACGGTGATGCCGCGCGGGCCGAGTTCCTTGGCCCAGGTCTTGGTGAGGCCGATCACCGCGTGCTTGGAGGCGACATAGGCGCCGAACAGCGCCTCGGCCGAGCGCGACCACACCGAGGCGGTGTTGATGATGCGCCCGCCATGGCCCATGCGCGGCAGCAGGGCGCGGGTGACCAGGAAGGTGCCGACGACGTTGATCTCGACCACGCGGCGGAAGACCGCTTCATTCGCCGCGCCGGCATCGTCGAGCGGGGTGACGAGTTCGAGCCCGGCATTGTTCACGAGCACGTCGAGCCGGGGGATGGACGCCGCCACCGCCGCCACGGCCTCCGCCGAGGTGATGTCCGCCTGATGGCCGCGCGCGCCGAGCCGGCCGGCGGCCTCATGGATCGCCGCATCATCGGCGAGCATGTGCAACTCCGCGCCGGCGGCGGCGAAGGCGCGGGCGATGCCGAGCCCGATGCCACGGCTGGAGCCGGTGACGAGGACCGTGCGTCCGGCGAGCCCGTCGAGCGTCATACGGGCACGCGGGAGATGGGGAGGGCAGGGGCGCGCATCGGGGGGACTCCAGCGGGAGGGCGGGGCCATGCTGGCGCAGTTCCACTTTCCAGAAAATCGGAATTAGTGGAAGGATGTATTGATAGATGTAGATGTATCGGGCGCTTGCCTTGATCCGTCATCCCGGACGGTCCGCAGGACCGGGCCGGGATCGCGTCCCGGCAAAACGAGGTTGGGGGCGATCCCGGCTCTCGCTGCGCTCGGCCGGGATGACGGGTAGGGCATAAGGGGGACGGCGCCATGCGGCGGTTGGACAATATCGACCTGCGGCTGCTGCGCGTCTTCGTGGTGCTGGCGCAGGAGGGCGGGTTTCAGGACGCGCAGATCGCGCTGAACCTGTCGCAATCCACGCTCTCGACGCATCTGGCCGCGCTGGAGCGCAAGCTGGGCGGGCAACTTTGCGAGCGCGGGCGGGCGGGGTTCCGGCTCACCTCCTTCGGTGAGGCGACGCTCGTCGCCGCGCTGCGGCTGTTCGAGGACATCGATGCCTTTCACGGCCGGATCGGGCGCGACCAGCGCCGCCTCGTCGGACGGCTGCGCGTTGGCATCGTCGATGGCGTCGTGACCAACCCGCAACTGGGTCTCCAGACCGCGCTCGCCCGCTACATGGAGTATGCCTCGGAGGTGTTCGTCGATCTGGAGCTGGGCACGCCGCTGGCGCTGGAGCGGGCGCTGATGGACGGGCAGCGCGACCTTGTGGTCGGACCGTTCTCGCAGAAAGTGCCGGGCATCACCTATATTCCGCTGCACCGGGAGGCGCAGGCGCTCTATTGCGGGCGCGGCCATGCGCTGTTCGATCTGCCGGGTGCCGAGATCAGCCATGCCCGCATCGAGGAGGCGCTGTTCTCCGTGCGGCGCTACCGCCATCTCGACGACCTCTACCGGGTGAACCATCCGCGCGCGAGCGCCGCCATCGTGCAGATGGAGGCGCAGGTAATGATGATCCTGTCCGGCCGCTTCATCGGCTATCTGCCGCGCCATATTGGCGAGGATTGGGTCGGACGCGGGCAGATGCGTGTGCTGAAGCCGGAAAGCTACGGCTTCGATTCCGCGCATTTCGCCGCGACGCGCCGGCTGAGCGGCGAGCAGCCGCTGATCGACGCCTTCATCCGCGAGTTGCGGGCGCAGGCGCGCCCGGTGGCCGATCCGGTTCAGGTGAGCCGGTAGATCCAGTCCGGCAGGATGTAGCGGCGGCCAATGAAGACGAAGCCGAGCGGCACGCCGCCGCTCTCCACCACCGCGCTGCGCAGCGCGATGGCGGCGGGCTTGCGGGTCTTGTCGGCGCGCACCACCAGCACATTGCCGTCGACCAGCGCGTCGAGCCGATGGCCGAGCGCGCTCGCCTCGCGCGCCGTGCCGCAGAACACCACCGCCTCGCACTCCTGGCGCAGCTCGCGCATCAGCCCTTCCGCCTCATGCAGCGGCGTGCGCAGCTGGAGCAAGGGCGAGGTCTGCGCGTCGGTCAGGCTCCACAAGAGCGGCGTGCCGGTGGGGCGGGCGCGGATGCCGCCCTTGAGGCGGACCGAGGGGTCGTCAATCGTCACCGGCGCGGCGGTGAGGTCGACCAGCAGCGTGCGCAGGCCACGCTGGGTGGTGAATTCCGTGGCGACCCGCTCGGCAAGGCCCGACAGCGCCGGGTCCGCCTCCACGCCGACGAACTGGATCACCCGCACCGGCTGGCCGTCGACCCGCGTATCCGCCAGCAGCGCCGCGAGGTTGCCGGCGTCGCGCTGGAGCGCGGCATCATCCTCGCCGCGCGCGGGATTGTCGTACTCGCCGAGCACCGGCACCTCCAGCGCCCGCTCGGTCTCGCTCGGCTGGATAAAGGTCGAGCGCAGCGCCGAGGCGACAGCGCCGGCGGCCGCGCCGAACAGCACCGCGCCGATGAGGCCGGCGCCGAGGAAAGGCAGGCGCATGGAGCGGTTGGTCACAGAGGCGCCGGCATCCTGCACGAGGCGCACATTGGATTCGCGCTCGGCGGCGGCGGATTCCTCGATCTTGGCGGCGGTGGCGCGGCGCAGATATTCGCGGTAGCCCTCCGACAGCGTCTCGCGGCGGCGGTTGAGCTCGACCAGCTCGGTCTCGGCGGCGCGCAGCGCGGTGAGGCGCTTCTCGGCGTCCGCCTGCTGGACGACCAGTTCCTTTTCCTGCCGGTCGAGCGCGTCCGCCTCGATGCGCAGGCTGAGGATCATGTTGTTCACATAGCCCACCGCCGGGTTCCGCACGTCGCGGCTGGTCTCGTAGAGCCGCTCATTGCGGGTGGCGATCTGCTTGCGGATGGTCTCGATCTTGCGGTTGATCTCGCGCATCATCGCGCCATTGGCCGCGTATTGCAGGGCGAGGCGGTCGCGCTCGATGAGCAGCCGGCTCAGCGTGTTGTTGTCGTCGTCATTGCCCAGCGCGTCGCTCTTCTGGTTGAAGTCGAACACGGTCGGGGGCAGGGCGGCGAGCTGCTTTTCCGCCTCGGTCAACTGGCCGGCCACCGCGACCTTGCGCTCGGCGACCTGACGCCGGCGCTGGACCACCGAATCGACCTGATTGGCGGCGAGCACGGCATCCTGGTCGAAATCGATGATGCCGACGCGGCTTTTCAGCCCCTCGATCGCCCGGTCGGTCGCGGAGAGGTCGCGCTGGAAGCGCTCCACCTCGGCCTGGAGGATGCGGGCGGTGGGGTTCTCCATGATGACCCGCCGGCGCGCCATATAGGCGGCGACCAGCTTGTCGGTCGCCTCGATGGCGATGGCGCGGTCGGGATGGGTGAAGGACACCTCGATGACATTCGAGCCGTCGAGCACCGCCGCGCGCAGATTGCGTCGGAATCGCTCGATCGCCTTGTCCATGGCGCTGCCGGGCCCGGCGAGCAGATCGCGCACGCGGGACAAAAGGCCGGGCGGGAACAGCGTCTCGCGGCCCATATCCTCGATCACCGTGCGGATGACATCGGCGCTCTCGAGGATCTGCACCTCGGACTCGACCTGCTTCAGCCCCTCGATGGACAGCACGGCCGGCCCGGTGCCGGTGACGTTCTGCGCGTTCGTCACCTCGCGGCTGACGATGACCATGAGCAGGCTGTTGGCGGTGTATTCCGTCTTGGCGAAGGTCGCCGCCGTCACGCCCGCCGCCAGCGGCAGCAGCGCGGCCAGCAGGATGATGCGGATGTGGAAGAAGGCGGCGATGAGAAAGTCGCGCAGCGTGAAGGCAGGCGGGCGACTGCCGGACCACTGGCCGGCGGCCGTGGCCTCGGCCTCGCCCGCATAGGTTCCCGTCATCGCCATTCAACGCCACCTGCACGCCCACCGGCCGGGCGGCCACACCTCTACTCGACGTGAGTGTGCGCCATTAACGCTAAGCGCCGGTAAAGACCGGCAGCCGCTGCGTCAAAAAGCCTGCGGCATCAGCCGGCGCACCGCGATTGCCGTGCCGAGCGCGCCCTGGACGATGACGAGGGCGGTGAGGATCGCTGCGCCATTCATCCCGTAAAGCGGCACGAGCACGGCGCCGGCGGCGCAGCAGACGAGGAATTGCGCGACGTTCAGCCAGCGCAGCAGGCCGCCATGGCCGGTCATCGCCAGCACGATGTCCTGGCAGGAGAGCAGGCCGTTCACCAGTTGTCCGGCCGCCATGATGACGAGGGCGGTGGCGGCGATCTCGAAGCCGGGGCCGATCAGCGCCAGCAGCGGGCCGGGCACCAGCATCATAAGGGCGACCGGCGGCACGCTGCACAGCGCGACCAGCCGGCGCGCGCGCCGGTTCTGTGCCCGCAGGCCGGCCCAGTCGCCCAGCCGGTGCAGGGCGGAAAAGCGTGGTGCGGCGATGGAGCCGATGGCGATGATGACCACCCAGATGAGGATGGACAGCCGGTTGGCGATGCTGAAGGCGCCGACCTCGGCGGGGCTGGCATAGACCGCCAGCAGCAGCATGGGGATGGAGTTGAGCGAGACCTGCACCACCTCCACCAGCCCCAGCGGCACGGCGGTGCGCCACAGCGCGGGGAGGGCGCCGGCGGGAGCCTCGACCGGGGCGGCGCCGTCGCGCTCGGCCCGCAGGATCAGCCCGGCGCCGATGGCGGTGGCGGCGAGATTGGCGAGGGCCAGCGCATAGAGCATGGCGGAAAGCGACTGCGCGCCCGCCAGCATGGCGAGGAGGGTGAAGACCGGCCAGGAGGCGTTCTGCACGAACTGCCCGGCGACGCCGCGCCCGAGCCCCAGCAGCACATGGCCGGCATAGAAGCACAGCGCCTGCGGCAGGATCGCCAGCGCGGCGATGCGCAGTGGGGCGGCCAGATCGGGATCGTGGAACAGGTAGGACGCGGCGGGCGCCGCGGCGGCGAGCGTTGCCAGCGTGGCGATGACGCTGCCGAGTAGCGTCCAACCAAGGCCGGTGAGCATGGCCCGCTGCGCCGCCGCGCCGTCGCCAATGGCGATCTCCGCCGCCATATGGCGCACCACCGCCTTCTCGAAGCCGGCGCGGGCGATGGTGGCGGCAAGGCCGACCCAGGTGAGGCAGATGAAATAGAGCCCCGCCTCATGCGTGCCGAGCAGGCGTGCCGCCAGCATGAACAGGCCGAGCTTGCCCACCACCTCCAGCCCGCGCACGGCGAGCGCGCCGGCATAGGGCGCATAGGCCAGCGCCAGCCGGGAGAGACGGGAGGGGAGGCTCGGCATGCGATCCTTTACAACCGGCTAGGGAGAAGCGAGACAGCGCCGGCCCGCCATGGCATATCGCCCCCATGGGCCGGATGGGACGACACCCCCGCATGAACCACGCAGCCGGGCGCCTCGCAAGAGCCGGGCGCGCCGGGGTGCTGGTGGCTGCCGCGCTGCTGGCGATCGCTGCGCCGAGCCTGCCGGTGGGGGCGCAGACGGGCACGGGCGACCTGCCGGGGGCGAGCCCGCTCGACCCGTCCATCGACCCGTTCCCCTTCGATGGGCGCCTTGCCATCCGCGACTATCTGCGCCGCGCCTTGCCGAGCCGCTGGTGGGCGAACGAGCCGGATTTCTCGCTCGGCGTCTGGTCGGCCATGGTTCATGTGCCCGATGACTGGAAGGGCAACCCGACCGCCGCGCTGATCGGCCTGTGTCCACCGCGCGAGAGCGCTCTCTGGCGTCATATCGACCGGCTGGACCTCGTGCCCTTCTACCGCGATGCGCGCCGCGCCGGCACCACCTGCCGCCGCTGAGTGCCGCTGCGGGAAGCCGAGTCATTGCAAGGATTTAAGGCTTCGTTAACCGCGTTTCTTTAGGTTTCGAGCGTCGCAGCGTGCCGCCCGTGGCGGTGGCGCGTGCCGAGCCGGAGAAGATGGATGCCCCTAGCCGACAGCGGCGACGACGCGCCCCGCTTCCGCGCCGCCGCACGGGCGTGGCGGGGGCGGCAGGGCGCCGTGCTCGTGCCGGCGCTGCTGCTGGCCGTGATGCTCGCCGGCTGCACCACGAGCCGCGAGACCACCGGTTCGGTCGGCAAGCCGCAGAGCCCGGGCGATGCCTTCACGACCGGGCAGGAACTGCGCTTCACCGAGGTCAACCCGCAGGGCTTCCGCCCGTGGAGCAGCCAGGTGCCTCCGTACCGGATCGGTCCCGGCGACAAGCTGAAGATCAAATACTTCCTCACCCGCGACATGGACGAGGAACTCACCGTCTCGCCCGATGGCACGGTGGCGCCGCGCGCCATCGGCCAGCTCAAGGTCGAGGGGATGACGCTCGCCGGCGCGCAGGAAGTGGTGCGCCGCGCCTCGCGCGTCGAGCTCGCCGACCAGAAGGTGGTGATCGCGCTCGAAGACCCCGTCTCCGCCAAGGTCTACATCGGCGGCATGGTCGAGCGGCCCGGCCCCTATAATCTTTCGGAGATGCGCAACGGCACGCTGCAGGGCATCCTCACCGCCGGCGGCTTCACCGAGGAGGCGCGCACCGGGCAGGTGGCGATTATCCGCCGCGGCCCGGACAACATGCCGATGCTGCGCCTCGTCGACGTCAAGGAGATCATCCAGACCGGCTTCACACTGGACGATGTGCAGCTTGTCTCGGGCGACATCATCTATGTGCCGCGCAGTTCCGTCGCCGAGCTGAATGTCTGGATCGACCAGTTCATCAACAAGGTGGTGCCGTTCCAGCGCAGCTTCAACTATACGATGGGCACGCAGAGCACCGTGACCCCCTAAGGGGGCGCCACCAAGGAAGAGCCCCCGTGGAAGCCGTGCCGGAGGTCGTCTATCTCGGCGTGCCGATCGCCCGGCTGGACACGGCGGCGGCCGCCGCCGCCATCGCCGCGCGGCCGGCCGATGCGCCCTTCGCCTATGTCGTGACGCCCAATGCGGCGCATTTCACCCGGCTGAATGAACTCGGCGATTCCGGCTTCCGCGACGCCTATGACCATGCCTGGCTGCGCCTTTTGGATGGGCAGGTGCCGCGTGTTCTCGCGCGCCGGCTGTTCGGGCTTGACCTGCCGCACGCCGCCGGCAGCGACGTGACGCTCGCCTTGCTGGAGCACCATACCGCGCCGGAGGATCCGGTGACGGTGATCGGTGGCAGCGAGGAATTGCGGCGCCGGCTGATGGCGCGCTTCGGCCTCACCCGTCTCGCCCTGCATGTGCCGCCCATGGGCTTCATCCGCGATCCCGCCGCGGTGGCGGCGTGCGTGGAGTTCGTCGTGGCTCATCCGGCGCGTTACGTCTTCCTCGTCGCCGGCTCGCCGCAGTCGGAATATCTGGCGCGCGCCATTGCGGCGCGCGGCGGGGCGGTGGGCTGCGGGCTGTGCGTGGGGAGTGCGCTGAACTTCGCTACCGGCCTCGTGCCGCGCGCGCCGGCCTTTCTGCGCCGCGCGGGGCTGGAATGGGCGTATCGCCTCGCGCGCAACCCGCTTGGCCACGCCCGCCGCGTCTTCATCGATTCCGCGCCCGTGCTGCTGACGGCGCTGAAGGCACGCCGCGATCCGGCGCGCTACGGCATGACGCCGCCGGAGGGCGGGGCATGAGCGGGGGCGTCACCTCCCGGCGCCGCGCGGCGGTGGTGAGCCTACCCCGCGCCTATGTGCCCGACCCGCTGCCGATCTCCGACGAGCGGTTCTCCGGGCTGGTGACAACGACGATCCTCGTCGTCACCCTGCCGCTGTTCGCGCAGTGCTTCCATTACCTGCACGAGCTGACCGCCCCCTATCTGCTCTCCAAGGCGTGGCCGCTCGCCTGCCTGCCGCTGGCGCTCTATGCGGTGGTGCGGCTGGAGCTGCCGGCCAAGCGCTTCTATCTCGTCTTCCTCGCCTATGCGCTGGGCGTCACACCCTTCATCTCCATGGTGCAGCTCGGCAATGGGCTGATCGACGCGCTGATCACCACGGTGAAGGTGTGGCCGATCACCTATTATTTCGCGCTCTCGGCGCTGCTCGTCTGGCTGGCACCGAGCCATGACCGGCTGCGCGCCGTGCTGGTGGGGCTCGGGGCGGCGACCTTCGCGCTGATGGTGCTGCTGTGGATCGCCGTGCCGACGAGCTGGTATGTGAACGATCCGATGCTCGGCAAGCTGTTCATGATCGAGGTCGAGCGCGGCTATCGCATCTACATGCCGATGTTCTTCGGCGCGCTGCTGCTGTTCTACCTCGCGCGCCGCGCCGTGCAGCGCCCGACCCTGCTGGCCCCGCTGCTGATCCTCGCCGGCTTCCTCGCCATGCTGATGATCTACAAGCAGCGCACGGCCATTGGCGGCATGCTGCTGATCTGCGTCTACGCCACTGTCACCTCGCTGGCGCCTCGCCGGCGCCTGCTCATCGTCGGGCTGTTCCTCGCCGTGGTGCCGCTCGGCGTCGGGGCGATGATGGTGCAGAACGCCGATAGTCTGGTGCAGTCGCTCGGCGGCTCGCTCACCGTGCGCCAGCACTCGCTGGCGCTGGCGGCGAATTTCCTCGGCGACGACCCGTGGCGCTGGCTGTTCGGGGTGGGCGCCACGACCCGCTTCGGCGCCATCACGCTCGCCGACATTTTCGGCAATGACCAGTTCTACATCGCCGATCTCGGCTGGTTCGGCGTCGTCTTCGAATATGGGCTGCTGGGGGCGCTGCTGCTGGCGGGGCTCTATGTCTGGGGGGTTATCGTCGTGCTGAGGGCCGCGCGCGGCACGGATGACGCACTGGTGCTCGCGCTCTCCGACTACATCCTCTATCTGCTGGTCACCTCGGCGGTCTATTCGCTGGTGTTCACGCCGGGCGAACTCGGCGTGGTCATGGCGCTCGCCATCTACCTCCTGCGCGTGCGGGGGCGGCGCCCCTCGACAGCGCGACCGGCGCACCGCATAAGCTTCGGCGCCCATGCCCGATCCGACGGAGACTAGGATGCTGCGCCGCCTGTCCAAGCTCATGCGCATGCCCGGTTTCCGCGAAGCACCGCTGGCGGTGAGTGCGCGCGGCCTGCGCTGGATGGCGGCGGTGGCGCTGGGGCGCAGCCCGGTCTTCGAGCTGGTGCCGGGCGGCGCCAAGCTGCGCGTGCCGCCGGATCTGCGCTTTACCTCCGTTTCCGCCTTCCTGCTGCGGGACGCGGTGGAGCCGGAGCTGCACTACCTCCAGAAATTCGTGCGGCCGGGCGACGTGTTCGTCGATGTCGGCGCCAATATCGGCCTGTTCACGCTGAAAATGGCGCCAAGCGCGGCCCGTATCGTCGCGGTGGAGCCCGGCGAGGCGGCGGGCACACAGCTTGCCGCCAATGTCGCGCTGAACGGCTTTGCCAATGTCGCCATCGTGCGCAAGGCGCTCTCGGATGCGCCGGGCCGTGCGTCGCTGTTCCACAACCCGCTGGGTGATGATCCGCAGGCCTTCTCGCTGCTCAGCGACGGCTCGGATGCCGGCAGCGAGAGCGTGGAGCTGACGACGCTCGACCTTCTGGTCGCCGAGCAGGGCCTGCCGCGCGTCGATTGCATCAAGATCGACGTGGAAGGCGCGGAAGGGCAGGTGCTTGCCGGCGCTGCGCAGACGCTGGAGCGTGACCGGCCGACCGTGATCTTCGAGATGAACTGCCCGACCCTGATGAAGGCGGGCGGCGATGCGGCGGCCGCCTGGAACCTGCTGGCGGCCCGCGACTACCGCTTCTTCCACCTGGAGGAAGATGGCCGCCTCACCCCGCTCGGCAGCCGCCCCAGCGAGTTCTGCAACGTCATCGCCCGCCACAAGGACGCACCGGCGCTCGGCTGAGCCTCAGGGCGTGCAGCCCTCAAGCTCCAGCCCGATGCAGATCGCGGTGGTGAGCGCGCTGGCATCGGGATTGTCCGGGCCGGGAGGGCCGGGGGGCGTCAGGTTCAGCGCGTAGAGCATGGCGCCGCCGAGCGGGTCCGGCTTCAGCGCCGCCATCAGCGCGGCGGTGCCGGCGAGCGTCACGCGCTTTTCGCCCTGCGTCGGCGGCAGGACCGGGATGCCCAGCGCCAGCGGGCCTTTCCACAGGCTGCGATAGGCGCGGAAGGCCTCCAGCGGCTGGTAATGCGGCCCGGCGTCATAGCTCATGATCGCCACGAGATCGAGCATCGCCGCCTCGGGCGCGCGCAGCAGCGCGATCATCGAGCCGCGCCAGGGGCTTGGCGGCGGGGCGTTGGCGAAGGCGCCCTCGCCATAAGCGCCGACGCTCCAACCGGCAATGCTGAGGATATAAGGCCGGGGCAGGGCGTCGCGCAGGCGCCGCACAAGGCTGATGAACGTCGCATCGCTGGCGCAGGCGACCCAGCCCGTACGGATCAGGCAGGCGGGCTGCGTCGGTTCATAGTCGATGTCGACGCCATCCGCGCCGAGATCGGTCACCAGCCGGGCGAGCGCGCCGGTGTCGAGCCTGTCCCAGCCGCCATAGGTCGCCCCGCCCACCGCCAGCAGCACGCGCGTGGCGGGAGCGCGGGCCTTCAGCGCGGCGATGGCGTCCTTCAGCACCGCACCGGAAAACGGGTATTGCAGCCCTGTGCCGGCCAGCTCGAGGCCCCCGGTATAGGCAAGGTCCGGCTTCACGAAGGCCAGCGCGACATGGGTGAGGGCGGCGGGGAGGCGCGCGAGGGTGGTCGCCGCCCCGTCCTGCGCCGGCGGCTCGTACCAGCTTGCCTGATAGGCGAGGAAGGGCCGTGCCGGCTCGGCCCGCGCGGCTGCGGCCCCGGCAAGGCACGCGAGCGCCGCCAGCGCCAGCCTTAGAACGCCGAATTGTCGGCGAGGCCCTTGGTGACGGTGAGCAGCAGAATGCGGATGTCGAACCATATCGACCAGTGCTCGATGTAGTAGAGGTCGAGCTCGACGCCGCGCTCGGCCTTCTCGACGGTGTAGATGCCGCCGCGCATCCCGTTGATCTGCGCCCAGCCGGTGATGCCCGGCTTCATGCGGTAGCGCGCGACATAGTCGCTGATCGCCTCATAACGCACATCCTCGGTGATCCGCATGTTCGGCACATGCGGGCGCGGGCCGACGACCGACATGTCGCCCTTGAGGACGTTGAGAAGCTGCGGCAGTTCGTCGATGGAGAAGCTGCGCAGCAGCGCGCCGACGCGGGTGATGCGTGGATCCTCCCGCACGGCGGCGACCGAGCCGTCATCGGCCGGGTTCACATGCATGGTGCGAAGCTTGTAGACGGTAAACTCGCGGTTGTTCAGGCCAATGCGGGCCTGGCGGAACAGCACCGGGCCGGGCGAATCCAGCTTGATGGCGAGGGCGGCCAGCAGCAGGACCGGCGAGACCAGGATCAACCCGAGCGTGGCGACGGTGTAGTCCTCCACCGCCTTGAAGATGCCGAGCGAGCCTTTGAGCGGGCGCTGCTGCACCTGCAAAGCGCGGTGGTCGGCAATGCTGGTGAGGCCGGCATAGCCCGGCTTGAAGGTGCCGGGCTCCAGCTCCAGCATGACGTCGACGGCGAAGCGGTTGAGCTGCTGCGCCACCTCGCCAATGGCCCGCACGTCGTTCCACGACTTGGTGACGATCACCATGTCCACCGTGTCGCGGCGGGCATAGGCGAATAGTTCGGCAAGCCCCCCGCGCATCGGCGGCACGCCCTCGCCCGCGAGCTCGGCGGGCGTCGCCGGGCGGCCCTCGTCGCGGAACACGGCGATGAAGTCGAGCAGCCGCTCGCCCTGCTGCTCCTCATAGTAATTTCGTACCAGCGCGTAGGCCCGGTCGAGATCGCCGATCACCAGCACGTCGCGGCGCAGCAGGCCGCGCCGGTTGATCGAGCGGATCAGCCAGCCGACCAGCAGCAGGCGGCCGACGAGCAGCGCGAGCGCGGCGATGGTCGCCCAGTGGCCGAGGGCGGTGAGATCCTCGTCCTCGGCCGGAACCAGCGCGTAATAGACCAGCAGCACCGCTAGCGCGGCCGGGATGCCGCCGATCAGCACATGGACGATCTGCCGGCGCAGGCGCTTATAGTGCTCGACGCGGAAGGCTTGGCCCAGCGTCAGCGTGCCCGCATAGACCGACGCCGCGATGACGCCGAGAACGGCGGTCTGGCTCCAGCTCAGCTCGTGCCAGATCAGGTAACCCGCCAGCGTGGCGAGGGCGATCATCGTCAGGTCGCAGAGGATGACGAGGCGGTTGACCAGGCCATGGGTCCAGCGCGTCATCGGGTAATCCCTCGTGACGCCATGTCTCGCCGTGCCCCGCCGGCCTGAGGCCGGTACGGCATGAAGCCGAGGTCATGCAACCCGCAAAGAATCGACATGGAAAGGATGACGTCCGCCGCTCGCCCCATCACCGTCTGTCGACGATGAATGTTGCGCGAAGCTTTATCACCGGCGTGATTGCCATTCCATTTCCAGAAAGCCCGGCTTCACGACGCGCTTAACAGAGCGTCAAAGTCGGAGACGCGTCAGAGATAGACCTGCGCCTCGCGATACCAATCGACGAAGGCGCGCACGCCGACCGACAGCGGGGTGGCGGGCGAATAGCCGGTGAGCGCCTGCAGCAGCGCTGGGCTGGCGAAGGTGCGCGGCACGTCGCCCTTCTGCATCGGCAGCATCTTGCGCTTGGCCGGGCGACCGATGATGTCCTCGATGGTCTCGACGAAATCCATAAGCCCGACCGGGTTGCCGCCGCCGATATTGACCACGCGGAACGGCCCCTGCGCGGACAGCGTATCCACGCCGGCGGGCGCGGTAACGCGGTTGGCCTCTCCCGGCGGGATCGCGGCCAGGCGGATGATGGCCTCCACCAAATCGTCGATATAGGTGAAGTCCCGGCTCATCTTGCCTTCGCCGTAGATCTCGATCTCCTGATCCGCCAGCATGGCCGAGACGAACTTGAACAGCGCCATGTCCGGCCGGCCCCAGGGGCCATAGACGGTGAAGAAGCGGAAGGCGGTCGTCGGCACCTTGTAGAGATGGGCATAGGAGTGGCCCATCATCTCCATGCCCTTCTTGGTGGCGGCATAGAAGGTGAGCGGCTCGTCGGCCCGGTCGGTCTCGTGGAACGGCACGGTGGGGTTCGCGCCATAGATGGAGGAGGTCGAAGCGAGCAAAAGGTGCTTCACCTCCAGCTCCTTGGCCAGTTCCAGCACGTTCCAGGAGCCGACGAGGTTGGAGTCGAGATAGGCCTGCGGGTTTTCCAGGCTGTAGCGCACGCCCGCCTGCGCGGCGAGGTGGACGATGACGTCCGGGCGCGCCTCATGGGCGGTGGCACTCAGCAGCGCGCGGTCCTCGAGCCGGCCGATCACCGGCCGGAACGCCGCGAACTGGCCGAGCGCGGCGTGGCGGGCTTCCTTGAGCTTCAGATTGTAATAGGCGGTCATCCCGTCGAAGCCGACGACCTCATGCCCATCTTCCAGCAGCCGGCGCGCGAGGTGGAAGCCGATGAAGCCGGCGGTGCCGGTGATGAGATAGCGCATATGCCCCCACGCGATTGGTCCGCGGACCACCCCACGATCCGCGGGCGCATCTTTAGGTGCAGCGCGGTAGAGTCAAGGCCGGTATGGTGAAACCCCGGCTAAATGCCGCGCCGGACGCGGTCGCTAAGGTTGCGCCGCTCGCGGATGATGGCGTCAAGCGCGACCTGCTGCTCGGGGGTGCGCGGGAGCTGGTCGAGCTGGTCGAGCTGGTTCAGGGCGACGAGGCGCAGCAGATCATCGCGCGGCTCGTCGCTCGCGTCGCGCGGCAGGGCGGTCACGGTCTGGATATGCTCGGGCGGCAGGATACCCGGCAGGGCGGTCGCGAGGCGCTCGCGCAGCGCCGTCTCGTCCACCCCGGCGGCCTCGACGAAGGCATAGAGGCCGAAGCTGTGGCCGGCAGTCGGGAAGTCGGCGATATGGACCGCGCTGACGCCCGGATGGGCGGCCAGCACGGCGGCGATGGCCGGGCCCTGCTCCATGGCGCGCGGGCCGCGCCCTTCGGTATCATGGTAGTTCAGCAGGCGGCGGGTGACGAAGTTGTAGACCTTCTTGCCGGTGCTCATCCAGATGCGGTTGAACAGGCTCTTGCGGGCGAGAATGCGCTTCTCGATCGGGGTGAGCGCTTCCGGGCAGAAGCTGCGCTTCTGCTTCAGCAGATGGCGAATATCCTCATACGCCGCGATGCGGAAGATCTTGCTGCGCCGGCTGAAACAGAAGGCGAGCTGGAAATCCATCAGCACGGCGCGCCCGTCCGCCGCGTAGAGCCAGTTCTGCGGCTTGGCGAGATCGTTATGGGCGATGCGGCGGCGATGCACCTCGCGCAGGCCCTGCCGCGCCGAGCGGAAGAAGGCGGCGTCGCCATAGGGGCGGGCGATCTGCAGGGGGATGCCGTCGACAAAGCCGCGCACCAGCGCGCCTTCCTCCAGCGCGTAAACCGGTACGGTATGACCGCTGCCCTCGGCCCGGCGCAGCGCCCGTGCCTCGCGGCGGGCGAAGTGGCGGGCGAGCGGCTTCACCCACCATTTCACGTCGTCATAGCGCCGGCGCACGGCCGGGAAGGCGCGGCCTTGGCCGTCATGCCAGGTGCCGCGCTCGATGGTGCTGAAGATGTCGCGCTTCAGCACGGTGTCGAGCGTGAAGCCGCGCGGGGCCGAGAGGGCGTCGGGGCGAAGGGTCACGCGGCTTCCTCACCGGCGAGATCGGCATGGGCGCGGGCGAAGCCGTCCATCTCCGCCAAGGCGCGCGCCGCCATAAGCTGTTTCTTGGCCACGGTTTTCTGCGTACCGCGCAGGCGATTGCCATCGGCATCGCGGGTCGGGTTGGCGTGAAGCGGCGGGAACAGGCCGAAATTGATGTTCATCGGCTGGAAGGAGCGCGGGCCGGCTTCCACCGTCTCGATATGGCCGCCGGTGATGTGATTGAGCAGCGCGCCATGGGCGGTGGTGGCGGGCGGCGGTTCCATGACACCGCCGAGGCGCTCGGCGCTGGCGAACAGGCCGGCCATGAGGCCCATGGCCGAGCTTTCCACATAGCCCTCGCAGCCGGTGATCTGGCCGGCGAAGCGCAGGCGCGGCTCGGCTTTCAGCCGCAAGGTGCGGTCGAGGAGCTTGGGCGAGTTGAGGTAGGTATTGCGGTGCAGGCCACCGAGGCGGGCGAACTCGGCCTTTTCCAGGCCGGGAATCGTGCGGAAGATCCGCACCTGCTCGGCATGGCGCGTCTTGGTCTGGAAACCTACCATATTATAGAGTGTTCCCAACGCGTTATCCTGCCGGAGCTGGACCACGGCATAGGGCTTCACGGTCGGGTTGTGGGCATTGGTGAGGCCCATCGGCTTCATCGGGCCGTGGCGCAGCGTCTCCGGCCCGCGCGCGGCCATGACTTCGATCGGCAGGCAGCCGTCGAAATAGGGCGTCGCGGCCTCGAAGTCGCGGAAGGGCACGGTATCGGATTCGATCAGCGCGGCGACGAAGGCTTCGTACTGTGCCTTGTCCATCGGGCAGTTGATGTAGTCGGCGCCGGTGCCGCCGGGGCCCACCTTGTCATAGCGCGACTGGAACCAGCACACGTCCATGTCTATGGAATCAAAGTGAATTATCGGCGCGATGGCGTCGAAGAAGGCGAGCGCGCTCTCATCCGTGCGGGCGCGGATGGCGTCGGCCAGCGCCGGGGAGGTGAGGGGGCCGGTGGCGATGATGACGCTGTCCCAGTCCTCCGGCGGCAGGCCGGTAATCTCGCCGCGCTCCAGCGTGATGAGCGGATGGGCGGTGATGGCGGCGGTGACGGCGGCGGCGAATCCCTCGCGATCGACCGCCAGCGCGCCGCCGGCCGGTATCTGGTGACCGTCGGCGCAGGCCATGATGAGCGAGCCGAGGCGGCGCATCTCGGCGTGCAGCACGCCGACCGCGTTATTGGAAGAATCGTCTGATCTGAAGGAGTTGGAGCAGACCAGCTCCGCCAGATCCTCGCTCTTATGGGCGTCCGTGCCGCGCGTGGGGCGCATTTCGTGCAGCACCACGGGAACGCCGCGACGGGCGAGCTGCCAGGCGGCTTCGCAGCCGGCGAGGCCGCCGCCGATGATGTGGACCGGACGCATCTGCGAGCTCGTCATGATCGCGCTGGGCTGCCTTTACTCATCTTTCCAGCCGCGCCCTTAGCACGGAACCGGGCCGAAAAAGAAACGGCCCCGGAAATTTCCGGGGCCGTTCGATCAGTGCAGTGTGGTGGACGATCAGGCCAGTGAGGCTTGCCTCACCGGATCGTCCGGCCAATCAGGCCGCGGCAGCCGCCTGACGCGCGACGCGGACGATTTCGCCACGGGTCACGTTGATGTCGGCGAGCGTGCGGTCGTCGAGCTGCGAGAGCTCGAGAACGGTGCGGCGGTACGCCTGCCAGCGGCGGATCTGCTTGGCAACAAGGCCCCAGAGCAGCATGTGAAGTCTCCATCAGCTTAGATACCGGATCGCGGCCATCCCTCACGCGGGGCCAGCTGCACGTCCGTTAATCAGTTCGCTGCCTATATATTCGACATCCTGCTCATTCGGTAGGAAGTATACCGCATCCCAGCCCTGCACCGCCCGCATGCCAAACTCATAAATCGTTCATCTTCGGCAAGCCCGGCGAAAGCTTGGTGTGAATCAGGCGCCCGCCAGCGCCTGCTCCAGATCGGCGATGATGTCGGCGGCATCCTCGATGCCGACGGAGACGCGGATCACCTCCGGTCCCGCGCCCGCCGCGCTCTTCTGCTCGTCGGCAAGCTGGCGGTGGGTGGTGGAGGCCGGGTGGATGATGAGCGAGCGGGTGTCGCCGATATTGGCGAGGTGGGAGAACAGCTTTACGCCCGAGACCACCGCCACGCCCGCCTCATAGCCGCCCTTCAGCCCGAAGGTGAACACCGCACCGGCGCCCTTGGGCGTGTAGCGCTGGGCGAGGTTATAATAGCGGTCGCCCGGCAGGCCGGGATAGCTGACCCATTCCACCTTGGGATGCTCGGCGAGGAATTTGGCCACCGCCAGCGCGTTGTCGCAATGGCGCTGGATGCGCAGCGGCAGGGTTTCGATGCCAGTGAGGATGAGAAAAGCGTTGAAGGGCGAGAGCGCCGGCCCGAGATCGCGCAGGCCGAGCACGCGGGCGGCGATCGCGAAGGCGAAATTGCCGAAGGTCTCGCCGATCACCACACCCTCATATTCCGGGCGCGGCTGCGACAGGAAGGGGTAGCGCCCCTCGCGCAACCAGTTGAACGAGCCGCCATCGACGATGATGCCGGCGATCGAGTTGCCATGGCCGCCGAGGAACTTGGTGGCGGAGTGGATGACGATGTCGGCGCCATGCTCGAAGGGGCGGATCAGGTAGGGCGTCGCCAGCGTGTTGTCGACGATCAGCGGCACGCCGGCGCGCTTGGCGATCTTGGAGATGGCGGCGATGTCGGTGACGATGCCACCGGGATTGGCGATGGATTCGATGAAGATCGCCTTGGTCTTGGGCGAGATCGCCTTCTCGAAGGAGGCGATGTCGTCGGAATCGGCCCACACCACGTTCCAGCCGAAGCTCTTGAAGGCGTGGTTGAACTGGTTGATCGAGCCGCCATAGAGCTTGCGCGCGGCGATGAACTCGTCACCCGGCTGCAGCAGGGTCTGGAAGGTGAGGAGCTGGGCCGCATGGCCCGAGGCGACCGCGAGCGCCGCCGTGCCGCCTTCGAGCGCGGCGACGCGCTCCTCCAGCACCGCATTGGTCGGATTGCCGATGCGCGTATAGATGTTGCCGAACGCCTTCAGCCCGAACAGCGAGGCGGCGTGGTCCACATCGTCGAACACGAAGGACGTGGTCTGGTAGATCGGCGTGGCGCGCGCCTTGGTGGTCGGGTCCGGCTGGGCGCCGGCATGGACGGCAAGGGTGGCGAATCCGGGCGTGGTGGGGGTCTCGGTCATGGGTGTCTCCTGCTCGGCCTCTGCCGCGTGAGGGCGGCCGTTACCTCCATCCTTGCGGCTCCGCTAAAAAACGCAAGATGTCTGGCAAAATATTTAAACAACGAATGTTTTACGTTGTTTTGACGATCCGGGATTGAACCGGCAGGGGAGGGGGCGTCCGGCCGCGCCGAGCGGGGGCTGCCGCCCGCGGTCCGCCACTCCGGCTGCCAGCCCCGCGACAGCTTCGCGAAAGCCGCGGTCCCTAGAGTGGGCGCGGGGCGGCAGTGCGGCTTCGGTACGGGTAAGCGGCGCCTCGCAGGCGTGGCGGATGCCTCGGTGCCGTGGTCCGCGGTACGCACCGCCGCGCTGTCGCCCCGCCTCTTCTTCAAGCAGCGCCCGATGAAACTCACGCCAGGCGCGGCAAGCGCAGGCGCGGAATCTCGATGGCCGGGCAGCGATTCTGAATGACGGCGATGCCCGCCGCTTCCGCTTTCGCGGCGGCCGCGTCGTCGCGCACGCCGAGCTGGGTCCAGATCAGCGCCGGGCGCGGGGCGAGCGCCAGGGTCTCCGCCACCACGCCATCGAGATGTTCCGGCGCGCGGAACACATCGACCATGTCGATCGGCTCCGGCACATCGGCGAGGCGCGCATAGGTCGGCAGGCCGGCAATGTCGCGCCCGGCCTGGCCGGGATTGATGGCGATGACCTTGTAGCCGTGCCGCGCCAGATAGAGCGCGACGCCGTGGCTCGGACGGGTCGGGTTGGGACTGGCGCCAACCACCGCGATGGTGCGCACGCGGCCGAGCCAGTCGGCGATGAAGGCGTCGTCATAGGAATCGTGCGGCATGCTCTGTCCCTTCTGCGCCCGGCGGCTCACACGGGAGCTTGGCGGTCGTGGCTGGCCCGTCCTCGAGATAGGCGCGCGGGCGGCGGAAATCCATCGCCGGCCGGGGCACGGGCGCGCTTTCATGGGCTGCGGGGCCACCGGGTGAGCCATTTTAGGGACTTAGAAGCAGGTAATAAAATACCTATCTCGTAACCCATTGAATTGGATAAGCTTTTTCGGAACTGTGCCGATTGACGTTGCGCGCCGGCTCCGCTAAAAGCCGCGCCACGAGAGAAGTGCCGCCGCTTAAGGCTGGCATCCCCTTGCATATTGGACATTCCCATGAAGACGTATTCGGCAAAACCGGCCGACGTAGACAAGAAGTGGGTCGTGATCGACGCCTCCGGCCTCGTTGTCGGCCGTCTCGCGACGATCATCGCCACCCGCCTCAAGGGCAAGCACAAGCCGACCTACACCCCCCACGTTGATTGCGGCGACAACATCGTCGTCATCAACGCCGAGAAGGTGGTGCTGACCGGCAACAAGCGCGCCGCCAAGGTTTACTACCACCACACCGGCTTTCCGGGCGGCATCAAGGAGCGGACCGCGAAGTTCATCCTCGACGGCCGTTTCCCCGAGCGCGTGGTCGAGAAGGCGGTCGAGCGCATGCTGGCGCGCGGTCCCCTCGGCCGCAAGCTGATGGGCAATCTGCGCGTCTACAAGGGCGCCAGCCACCCGCACGAAGCCCAGCAGCCGGTCACGCTCGACGTCGCCGCGCTCAACCGTAAGAATGTGGGGATCTGACAATGGCTGAGCTCATCCAGTCGCTCGACGGGCTCGAGGCCCTGAAGCCGCAGGCCGTCGAGGCTCCCAAGCATGTCCAGAAGCTGGACCGCCAGGGCCGCTCCTACGCCACCGGCAAGCGCAAGAACGCGGTCGCCCGCGTGTGGATCCGCCCCGGCACGGGCAAGATCCTGGTCAACGAGCGCGATATCGAGACCTATTTCGCCCGCCCGGTGCTGCGCCTCATCATCCAGCAGCCCTTCTCGTGCGCCACCCGCACCGGCCAGTATGACGTGGTTGCCACCGTCTCCGGCGGCGGCCTCTCCGGCCAGGCCGGCGCGCTGCGCCACGGCATCTCGCGCGCTCTGACCTATTACGAGCCCGAGCTGCGCGGCCCGCTCAAGAAGGGCGGCTTCCTGACCCGCGATTCGCGTGTCGTCGAGCGTAAGAAGTACGGCAAGGCCAAGGCCCGCCGCAGCTTCCAGTTCTCGAAGCGCTGATTTCCGTTTTACACGGACGATCTCGAAGGGCAGGCCCGCAAGGCCTGCCCTTTTGCTTGTGCGGGGGTATGCTGGCGGCGCGGACGGGGCGCGCGCTGAGTCCCTTATCCGCTTGGCATGGCACGGGGACCGGCGCGGACCGGGCGGTGGATGGAGTTCGATCCCTGGACGCTCTGGGTCATCATCGGTCTCGTCGGGCTGTTCTCGGCGGGCGCGACCTTTTTTGCGTGGGCGCTTGGCGGCCGCGAGGTGTGCCTGGCCCAATGGGGATGCGGCACACTGGCGCTGGCGGTCGGCATTGCCGGGCTGCTGCTGCGTGACTTTCTGCCCTCACCCTATTTCGGGCTTTTGCCCAATGCCGTGCTGCTGGCCGGCTACAGCCTGCAATGGGTCGCGCTGCGCAGCGTCGCCGGCCGCCGCTCGCAGCTCTGGCGGCTGATCGCGGCCCCCGCCGCGTGGTGCGTGCTGGTGATGGTTCCGCCCTTTGCGGGCTCCATGCATGACCGCCTCGTGCTGTTCGCCGCCCTCGTCGCGGCCCTGACCTTCGCCGCGGCGCGGGAAATCTGGCGCGCCTCGATCCCCGAGCCGGCGCTGCGCCGTGGCCTGCTGGCGATGAGCGGCTCGCTGGTGGTGCTCAATGTCGTGCGGCTGGTGGCCGTGCTTTTGACGCCGCGCGAGCAGGTGCTGACCATCCTCTCGGCCGATGCGGCGATCTATGGCGTCATCGGCATGGGGTTGATCGTGCTGGCGAGCTTCCTGCTGGTGCTGCTGGTGCGCGAACAGACGATGCGGCAGCTGCGCGAGGAGGCCGCGCGCGACGAACTGACCGGGCTCGCCAACCGGCGCGGCTTTCTGGCGTGGGCGCGCGCGGCCTGCGCGCAGGGTGGCGCGCTGGCGCTGCTGATGCTCGACCTCGACCATCTGAAGGCGATCAATGACCGGCACGGCCATGCCGCCGGCGACCGGGTGCTGGCGCTGTTTGGCGAGATTCTGCGCCAGAGCGGCGTTGCTGGCGCGGTGGCCGGCCGGCTCGGCGGGGAGGAATTCGCCGTGCTGCTGCCGGGCGCCGACGAGACGCTCGCTCACGCGACCGCCGAGCGGCTGCGCCAGGCCTTTCGCGAGGCCAGCACCCGCATCGCCCATGAGGGCGGCGTGCCGGCCTTCCTCGCCACGGTCAGTATCGGCGTCGCCACGCGGGCGAACGCGCCAGCCGGGGAGGAGCAGGGGTACGGCAACGGGGATGCCCACGGGCAGGCGATTCTCGAGCGGCTCTGCGCCGAGGCCGACGCCGCGCTCTACCGCGCCAAGCAGGCCGGGCGCGACCGCGTCGAGCTGTGCCAGGCCGTTGCCTGAGATGTGACGATGAGCGGCGGGCGGCGCCTCTCGGCGCGCTGGCCGGGGGGCATGAAAGGGGTATGATGCTCCATGATGTCACGTCGCCTTATTCGCCATGCTTGACCCGCTGACGCTGTGGGCGGTGCTCACGGTGGTCGCCACGCTTCTCGCCGTGGGCCTGCTCTTCGTCTGGTGGGTCACCCCCACCGAGCCGGCGCTCGCTCATTGGGCGGGCGCGCTCGCCTTCCTCATCCTCGGCATTCTCGGCGGCATTTTCCGGCAAGAGCTGCCCTATTTCATCGCCGTCGCGCTGGCCAATAGCTGCTTCCTGATCGGCTATTCCCAGCTCTGGGCGGGGCTGCGGCGCTTCGACCGTCAGCCGGTCTCGCCGCTGCTCACCTGGGCGGCGCCGCTCGCCTGGATCCTCGTGGTGCATATCCCGCCCTTCGACGCCGATCCGCTGGCGCGGGTGGTGCTGATCTCGGTGGCGATTCCCATTCTGATCCTGGCCTCGCTGGAGCAGCTCTGGCGCGGCGGGCTGCGCAGCTCCAAGGCGCGGATAGGGCTGTTCGTCGCGCTCGCCATCGCCTTCGTGATGAACTTCCTGCGCATTCCGCTGCTCAACGAGCAGGTGCAGAACGACCGGATCGAGATCTTCAACAACCCGTCCATGGCCTGGTTCGGCCTGACCGGCATGGCGCTCACCATCTTCATCTGCTTCACCGTGGTGCTGATGGCGCGCGAGCGCGCCGAGCAGCAGTACCGGCAGGCGGCGGACCGTGACGACCTCACCGGCCTGCTCAACCGGCGCGGCTTCATGCAGCAGGCCGTGGCGGTGACGGCGGCGGGCGGGCCGCTGGCGGTGATGTTCCTCGACCTCGACCATTTCAAGCAGATCAATGACCGCTTCGGCCATGCCGCCGGCGACAGCGTGCTGGTGCTGTTCGCCCAGGTGCTGCGCGACAATGTGCGGGGCGGTGACGTGATCGGCCGCGTCGGCGGCGAGGAATTCGTCGTGCTGCTGCCAGGCGCGGATGACGCGGCCGCGCGGGCGGCCGCCGAGCGGGTGCAGCGCGGGCTGAAACAGGCAGCGATCAGCCTGCATATGGGCGCCGACAACGCGCCGCTGGAATGCACGGCGAGCATCGGCCTCGCCATCGCCAACCTGCCGGCGGCGGTGTCCGCGCCGGCGATGGAAAGCCGGCTGCGCACCTTGATCGAACGCGCCGATGGCGTGCTCTACCGGGCGAAGAAGGACGGGCGCAACCGCATCGAGGTCGTCCGGGTGGAAGGCGCCGCGGCGGGGTGAGGGTGCCTCGAAATCCGGCGCCAACGAAAAGGGGCGCCGCGAGGCGCCCCTTCCATAGCCTGCCGGGCCAAGCCCGGTGATTTGGGCTCAGACCGAGTAGTACATCTCGAACTCGACCGGGTGCGGCGTCATTTCGAAGCGCATCACCTCGGTCATCTTCAGCTCGATATAGGCGTTGATGAAGTCGTCGTCGAACACGCCGCCCTTCTTGAGGAACTCACGGTCCTTGTCGAGCGAGGCCAGCGCCTCACGCAGCGAGCCGCAGACGGTCGGGATCTTCTTCAGCTCCTTCGGGGGCAGATCGTAGAGATCCTTGTCCATCGCCGGGCCGGGGTCGATCTTGTTGAGGATGCCGTCGAGGCCGGCCATGACCAGCGCGGCGAAGGCGAGATAGGGGTTCGCACCGGGGTCCGGGAAGCGGGTCTCGACGCGCTTGGCCTTGGGCGAGGTGGTGTAGGGGATGCGGCAGGAGGCCGAGCGGTTGCGCGCCGAATAGGCGAGCAGCACCGGCGCCTCATAGCCCGGAACCAGACGCTTGTAGGAGTTGGTCAGCGGGTTGGTGAAGGCGTTCAGCGCCTTGGCGTGCTTGATGATGCCGCCAATGTACCACAGGCATTCCTGGCTGAGGTCGGCGTATTTGTTGCCGGCGAACAGCGGCTTGCCGCCCTTCCAGATCGACTGGTGCACATGCATGCCCGAGCCGTTGTCGCCGAAGATGGGCTTCGGCATGAAGGTCGCGGTCTTGCCATAGATGTTGGCGACCTGGTGGATGCAGTATTTGTAGACCTGCAGGTGGTCAGCCATCGTCACCAGCGTGTCGAACTTCAGACCCAGCTCGTGCTGGGCCGAGGCGACCTCATGGTGGTGCTTCTCGACCTTGGCGCCCATGCGGGCCATGGCGGCGAGCATTTCACCGCGCATATCCTGCGCGCTGTCGATCGGCGGGACGGGGAAATAGCCGCCCTTGGTCTTCACCCGGTGGCCGAGATTGCCGCCTTCATATTCGGTGTCGAAATTGGTCGGCAGTTCGATCGAATCGAGCTTGAAGCCGGTGTTGTACGGGTCGGCCTTGAAGCGCACGTCGTCGAAGATGAAGAACTCGGCTTCCGGGCCGATATAGACGGTGTCGCCGATGCCGGTGGACTTCAGATAGGCCTCGGCCTTCTTGGCGATGCCGCGCGGGTCGCGGCTATAGGGCTCGCCGGTGGTCGGCTCGAGCACGTCGCAGACGACGACGAGGGTGGTCTCGGAGAAGAACGGGTCGATGCTGACCGAATCGAGATCCGGCTGGAGGTGCATGTCGGATTCGTTGATCGCCTTCCAGCCGGCAATCGACGAACCGTCAAACGCCTGACCCTCAGCGAAGAAATCCTCATCGACCATAGAGAGATCGAAGGTGACATGCTGCCACTTGCCGCGCGGATCGGTGAAGCGGAGGTCGACGTACTTAACGTCGTTCTCCTTTATCAGCTTCATGACATCCTTGGCCGTCGTCATCTTTTTCGAACCTCTTTTGAATGCTGCTCATTCGCGGGCAGGTGAGACACAAGCGGTGGCGCCAACAACGAGACGCGCTGCATCATTGCGATGCAGCGCGTGCTGTCGGCGCTCACATATTACGCGTGTGTTCAGATGGCGTCGACGCCCGACTCACCCGTACGGATACGAATGGCTTCCTCGATGTTCGACACGAAGATCTTGCCGTCGCCGATGCGGCCGGTCTGGGCGGCGCGGCGGATGGCGTCGATCGCGGTTTCCACCGTCTCGTCGGCGACCACCACCTCGATCTTCACCTTGGGCAGGAAGTCGACGACATATTCGGCGCCGCGATACAGCTCGGTGTGACCCTTCTGCCGGCCGAAGCCCTTGGCTTCGGTGACGGTGATGCCCTGCAACCCGACTTCCTGCAGCGCTTCCTTCACCTCGTCCAGCTTGAAGGGCTTAATGATGGCCTCGATCTTCTTCATGTCACCTTATCTCCCTGACTCGACGATCCGCGACGCCCGGTCGAGTCGATCCGCGTCGAAGCAGAACCCATGCCAAGCGGTGCCTGCATCAGGAAAATAGCGGGTTCCGCGGTCTTTTCGAGCCGCAAAAAGCAGCGCCTCCGGGTTTATTTCCAAGCGCGTGATTAAAAAATGATCGTGATGCACAAGTTGTAGGCGGACGCTCCGCCGCGCCGTGGCATATTACCGCGCGGAAATTAGGCAAGGCCCCCTCGTCTGCCTGCGGATGCACCGGTTGCGCGCGGGTGCGGCTTAAAGTTGCGGGGTGGCGCCTGCACACGCCGTCGCCCCGGCGTCACTCCTTTTTGCGCGAACCCGCCTTTCTTCGCGCAACCCGGCCCATGGCGCTCGGCATCAGCGGGGCCCATGGCCTAGAATGACGGCAGGAGCGAGGGCCGGATGGAACTACTGACACCGACCGAGATGGGGCGTGCCGATGCGCTGACGATTGAGGCGGGCACGCCCGGTCTCATCCTGATGGAGGCCGCCGGGCGGGCGGTCGCCAGGGTCGCGGCGCGGCGCGCGCGGGCCGGCAGCCGGGTGCTGGTGCTGTGCGGGCCCGGCAATAATGGCGGGGACGGTTTCGTCGCCGCGCGCCACCTTGCCGCGGCCTTTTACGAGGTGCGCCTCGCGCTGCTGGGCGATGTCGCGGCGCTGAAGGGCGACGCGGCGGCCATGGCGGCGCGCTGGGCGGGGCCGGTGGAAGAGGCGGCGGCCGTGCGCCTCGAGGGTGTCGACCTCATCATCGACGCGTTGTTTGGCGCCGGGCTGGCGCGCGATCTCGACGGGCCAGCGCGCGCCCTCGTGGAGCGGGTGAACGCGGCCGGCCGGCCGGTGCTGGCGGTGGACCTGCCCTCCGGCATTGATGGCGCGAGCGGCGCGGTGCGTGGCGCGGCGATCACGGCGCAGGCGAGCGTCACCTTCTTCCGCGCCAAGCCCGGCCATCTGCTGCTGCCCGGTCGCCTGCACACCGGGGCGCTGGAGATCGCCGATATCGGCATCAAGCCCGAGGTGCTGGCGTCGATTCGCCCAATCGCCCACGCCAATGAGCCGGACCTGTGGGCGGAGGGCTTTCCCGTGCCGGGTATTGCCGGGCACAAATACACACGCGGCCATCTCGTCGCGCTGTCCGGCCCGGCGCAGGCGACCGGGGCAACGCGGCTCGCCGCCCGGGCGGCGCTGCGGGCGGGGGCGGGGCTGGTGACGGTGGCCTGCCCGCGCGAGGCGCTGGCGATCCATGCGGCCAATCTGTCGGCGATCATGGTGCGACCGGTCGACGGGCCGGAGGATTTTTCGCGCCTGCTGGAGGACCGCCGGCTCGGCACGCTGGTCATCGGGCCGGGCGCCGGGGTGGGGGAGGGCACGCGGGCGATGCTGGCGGCTGCCGCCGACCGACGTCTCGTGCTCGATGCCGATCTCCTCACCAGCTTTGCCGGAAAGGCGGATGTTCTCGCCCGGCAGATCGCCCACGCGCCCGCCGCCATCGCCACGCCGCATGATGGCGAGTTCGCGCGGCTGTTCGAGGGGTGCGGGGACATTATCAGCGCGCCGTCCAAGCTGGAGCGGGCGCGCGGCGGGGCCGCCCGGCTCGGCGCTGTGCTGGTGCTGAAGGGGGCGGACACAGTGGTCGCGAGCCCCGATGGGCGCGCCGCCATCGCCGCCAATGCGCCGCCCTGGCTGGCGACGGCGGGAGCGGGAGATGTACTCTCGGGGATATGCGGCGGGCTGCTGGCGCAAGGCATGCCGGCCTTCGAGGCGGCCTCAGCCGCCGTCTGGCTGCATGGCGAGGCGGCACGCGAGGCCGGTCCGGGGCTGGTGGCGGACGATCTGATCGACGCGCTGCGCCCGGTCTATGCCCGGCTGTTCAAGCGCCTCGGCGCCACCGGCTGAGGGTGCGCGGGGCGGGCTCGGCGGCGCTGCTGGTGCCCCCCACCGGACTCGAACCGGCACCCCTCACAGGAGCGGAACCTAAATCCGCCGCGTCTACCAATTCCGCCAAGGGGGCACGCGCGGGGACGTACCAGCGGCCCGCCGCTTGCGCAACTGTGCGCCGACGACTAAGAGAGCGTCCCTTAAGGTAGTGCCTGAGGCGCGGCTGATTGGTGTTGTGGCAGGAAGTGCCACCTGTGGCAGACGCTAAGTCCTTGAAAAGTCTCAATATGACGGGACTTTTAGTGTGATTTAGGTTCCAGTGTCGCAAGATGTGGGGGTTCGAGTCCCGCCGCGCGCACCAGTTTTCCGGCAGCCCGGAGCCTCCCGACTGAATTTCACCGACGAGGACGAGCGACGCGCGAGCGCCGTGGCCTCGCATAACCGACGAGAACGCCGCGTTCGCGCGGCAAACACGACGAAGGCCGATTGAACATGCAGGTCACCGAACTCCTCGCCGAAGGTCTCAAGCGCGAATATCGCGTGGTTCTGCCGGCCGCCGAACTGGACGCCAAGGCGACCGCCCGCCTCAGCGAGATGAAGGACAAGGTGCGCATCAACGGCTTCCGCCCGGGCAAGGTGCCGGTCGCCCATCTGAAGCGCCTCTATGGCAAGTCGGTTCTCGCCGAAGTGATCGACCAGGCGGTGAACGAAGCCAACTCGAAGATCATTGACGATAACGGCTTCAAGCTCGCCATGCAGCCCAAGGTCGAGCTGCCGCAGGACGAGGCGGCGGTCAACGAGGTGATCGAGGGCAAGGCTGACCTGTCCTACACCGTCGGCATCGAGGTGCTGCCCTCCATCGAGCTCGGCGATTTCGGCTCGATCGCGCTCGACAAGCCGGTGCTGGCCGTGACCGACGCGGAAGTTGACGACACCGTCAACCGCATCGCCGAGGCGAACCGCCCCTACACCGCCAAGGAAGCCGGCGAGGCCGCCAATGGCGACCGCGTCACCGTGTCCTTCGTCGGTTCGATCGACGGCGAGAAGTTCGAGGGCGGCTCGGGCGAGGACATCCCGGTCGTGCTCGGCTCCAACAGCTTCATCCCCGGCTTCGAGGAGCAGCTGGTCGGCATCAAGGAAGGCGAGACCCGCACGGTCAACGTCACCTTCCCGGAGAACTACCAGGCCGCCCAGCTGGCCGGTAAGGCCGCCGCCTTCGAGGTGACCGCCTCGAAGATCGAGGCGCCCGGTGAGCTCGCGCTCGACGACGAGTTCGCCAAGTCGCTCGGCATGGACGACATCGCCGCGCTGCGCGAGCAGGTGAAGAGCCGCATCGCCCAGGAGCACAACGCCCAGAGCCGCGCCAAGGTGAAGCGTCGCCTGCTCGACGCGCTGGACGGCCTGCACCAGTTCGACGTGCCCCCGACCCTCGCCCAGCAGGAATTCGAGGGCATCTGGAACTCGGTCACCTCGGAGATGGAAACCCAGAAGCGGACCTTCGCCGATGAGGGCACCACCGAGGAGGAGGCCCGCGCCGACTACGACAAGATCGCCAAGCGCCGCGTTCGTCTCGGCCTGGTGCTTGCGGAAATCGGTGAGAAGAACAACATCCAGGTGACCGACGACGAGGTCACCCGCGCCGTCGTCGAGCGTGCCCGCCAGTTCCCCGGGCAGGAGCAGCAGGTGTGGGAGTTCTATCGCAAGAACGCCCAGGCGCTCGCCAGCCTGCGCGCGCCGATCTTCGAGGAGAAGGTCGTCGACTTCCTGCTCGAGCTCGCCAAGGTCAACGAGATCCCCGTCACCCGCGAGGAACTCTACGCCGAGGACGAGGCCGACAAGGCCTGATGACGGCTGCTTGAGGTTCGCGCGGGAGCGTCTCCCGCGCGTGCCGTCTGCGGCATAAGGGTCCGCAGGGCTGGTAGGGACGCGCTTTCGCTTTATTGTGGGGCGGGATGGATTCGCGGGCGGCGCACGGGCGCCGTACCGCCGAGGATCGAAATATGCGTGACCCTATTGATACTTACATGAATTACCTGGTCCCCATGGTGGTCGAGCAGACTAACCGGGGCGAGCGGTCCTACGATATTTATTCGCGCCTCCTGAAGGAGCGCATCATTTTCCTGACCGGGCCGGTCGAGGACGGCATGGCGACCCTCATGGTCGCGCAGCTCCTGTTCCTCGAGGCGGAGAACCCGAAGAAGGAAATCTCGATGTACATCAACTCCCCCGGTGGAGTGGTGACGTCGGGCCTCGCGATCTACGATACGATGCAGTTCATCAAGCCGGCGGTGTCGACGCTGTGCATCGGCCAGGCCGCCTCGATGGGCTCGCTGCTGCTCACCGCCGGCGAGAAGGACATGCGCTTCGCCCTGCCGAACGCGCGAATCATGGTTCATCAGCCGTCCGGCGGCTTCCAGGGCCAGGTGACGGACATCCTGATCCACGCCAAGGAAGTCGAGAGCCTCAAGAAGCGGCTCAACGAAATCTATGTGAAGCACACCGGCCAGGACCTCAAGGCGGTCGAGGACGCGCTCGAGCGCGACAACTTCATGACCGCTGACGCCGCCAAGGCCTTCGGACTTATCGACAAAGTGATCGACAAGCGCCCGGACGAAGCCCCCCGCGAAAGCCTGACCGTCTTTAATGTGCGTGTTTCGGAAGCCACGGCGGCTTCCTATATGAAGGGCAATCCCGCGCGGAAATGAAGCGTGGGGTTGCGTGCGGCGCGGTATCGCGCTTGCATGTCATTACAGTGAAGTGTCGCCAGGAGGTGTGACAGGGGTACGACGGGGCCGGCGCCCGATCCGCGAAGGCGGGGATGACGCGAATGCCTTCTTGATCGTTCCGCCGCTAGCTGCTTGGCTAGCAGGAACGGTTGGACCCTCAAGTCGCTTCCTTTTGACGGCCCATTGAGCCGTCGCGTTTCTCCCCCCTTGGAGGCCCGCGGCGGCCTGCGAGACTGGGGCGGGATCAGGAAACCCCTGGACCGCCGAGCGGACGGAGAGACGCATGAGCAAGGTTGGCGGCGGCGACAGCAAGAACACTCTTTACTGCTCGTTCTGCGGCAAGAGCCAGCACGAGGTCCGCAAGCTGATTGCGGGACCTACCGTGTTCATCTGCGATGAATGCGTCGAGCTGTGCATGGACATCATCCGCGAGGAGAACAAGTCCTCGCTGGTGAAGTCACGCGACGGCATTCCGACCCCGAAGGAGATATGCAAGGTTCTGGACGATTACGTTATCGGCCAGTTCCATGCCAAGCGCGTCCTGTCGGTGGCGGTGCATAACCACTACAAGCGCCTGAACCACGCGACCAAGCATGCCGGTGACGTGGAGCTCGCCAAGTCCAACATCATGCTGATCGGGCCGACGGGCTCGGGCAAGACGCTGCTCGCGCAGACGCTCGCCCGCATCCTCGACGTGCCCTTCACCATGGCGGACGCGACGACGCTCACCGAGGCGGGCTATGTCGGCGAGGACGTCGAGAACATCATCCTCAAGCTGCTGCAGTCGGCCGACTACAATGTCGAGCGGGCGCAGCGCGGCATCGTCTATATCGACGAGATCGACAAGATCAGCCGCAAGTCTGACAACCCGTCCATCACCCGCGACGTGTCGGGCGAGGGCGTGCAGCAGGCGCTTCTGAAGATCATGGAAGGCACGGTTGCCTCCGTGCCTCCGCAGGGCGGCCGCAAGCATCCCCAGCAGGAGTTCCTGCAGGTGGACACGACCAACATCCTGTTCATCTGCGGCGGCGCCTTCGCCGGCCTCGACAAGATCATCTCGTCGCGCGGCAAGGGCACCTCGATCGGCTTCGGTGCCATCGTCTCCGCGCCCGAGGACCGCAAGCCCGGCGAGGTGTTCCGCGAGGTCGAGCCCGAGGATCTGCTGAAGTACGGGCTGATCCCGGAGTTCATCGGCCGTCTGCCGGTGATCGCGACGCTGGAAGACCTCGACGAGGCGGCGCTGAAGAAGATCCTCTCCGAGCCGAAGAACGCGCTGGTGAAGCAGTATCAGCGCCTGTTCGAGATGGAGAATGTCGAGCTCACCATCCATGAGGAAGCGCTGGGCGCCATCGCCCGCAAGGCCATCGAGCGCAAGACCGGCGCGCGCGGCCTGCGCTCGATCATGGAAGGCATCCTGCTCGACACGATGTTCGATCTGCCCGGCCTCGAAGGGGTCGAGGAGGTCGTCATCAGCAAGGAGGTCGTCGAGCAGAATGCACGTCCGCTCTACATCTACGCGGATCGTGCGGTCGGCGATGCGGGCGCGAGTGCCTGAGCCGCGCCGGGACGCAGGAGCGTCCGGGCGGCCCCGCCCGGACGGCAGGACCGGCTCCCTTGACGGAGCCGGAAGTCATCGCCATCTGAGCGTCAACCACCGGTCCTCGACCTGCATCGACGTGCAGTCCCGCGGCGTACCGCTCCCGCACAACGATCCCCGTTCGCGTTCCGGCCGTATTGCGGCACGGCCCCTCTCGCTGGCGCGCTTCGCGCCGGCGGCGGATGCCGGCCGTCAACAGAAAAGGATAGAGCCATGACGAGCTCCAAGCCTCGCGCCGCGCTCACGCCGGGCGTCTCGCAGACTTTCCCGGTGCTTCCGCTGCGCGACATCGTGGTCTTTCCGCACATGATCGTGCCGCTGTTCGTGGGCCGCGAGAAGTCGATCCGCGCCCTGGAAGAGGTGATGCGGAACGACACGTTCATCCTGCTGGCGACCCAGGAGAATGCTTCCGACGACGATCCGTCGACCGATGCCATCTACAAGATCGGCACGCTGGCCTCCGTGCTGCAGCTCCTCAAGCTGCCGGACGGTACGGTGAAGGTGCTGGTCGAGGGCATTTCGCGCGCCAAGGTCACCCACTACACCGACCGTGCCGACCTCTACGAGGCCGAGGCTGTCGCGCTGGAGGAGGAGATCGGCTCCAAGGTCGAGGCCGAGGCGCTCGGCCGCTCGGTACTCTCCGAGTTCGACAGCTATGTGAAGCTGAACAAGAAGGTCTCGCCTGAGATCGTCGGCGTGGTCACCCAGATCGAGGACCACTCGAAGCTCGCCGACACCATTGCCTCGCATCTCGCGGTGAAGATCCCCGAGAAGCAGGCGGTGCTGGAGATCCTCAAGGTCACCGCCCGGCTGGAGAAGGTGCTCTCGCTGATGGAGAGCGAGATCTCGGTCCTTCAGGTCGAGAAGCGCATCCGCACGCGCGTCAAGCGCCAGATGGAGAAGACCCAGCGCGAGTACTATCTCAACGAGCAGATGAAGGCGATCCAGAAGGAGCTGGGCGACGGCGAGGACGGCCGTGACGAGCTGGCCGAGCTGGAAGAGCGCATCAAGACCGTCAAGCTCTCCAAGGAAGCGCGCGAGAAGGCCACGCACGAGCTGAAGAAGCTGCGCCAGATGAGCCCCATGTCGGCGGAAGCCACCGTGGTGCGCAACTATCTGGACTGGCTGCTCTCGATCCCGTGGGGCAACCGCTCCAAGGTCAAGAAGGATCTGCCCTTCGCCCAGAACGTGCTGGATACCGACCATTTCGGTCTCGACAAGGTCAAGGAGCGCATCGTCGAGTATCTCGCCGTGCAGAGCCGGCAGAACAAGCTGACGGGCCCGATCCTGTGCCTGGTCGGCCCGCCCGGCGTCGGCAAGACCTCGCTCGCCAAGTCCATCGCCAAGGCGACGGGCCGTGAATATGTGCGTGTCGCCCTCGGTGGCGTGCGCGACGAGGCCGAGATCCGCGGCCACCGGCGCACCTATATCGGCTCGATGCCCGGCAAGGTCATCCAGTCGATGCGCAAGGCGAAGAAGTCCAACCCGCTCTTCCTGCTCGACGAGATCGACAAGATGGGCGCGGACTTCCGCGGCGATCCGTCGTCGGCGCTGCTGGAGGTGCTGGACCCCGAGCAGAACCACACCTTCAACGACCACTATCTCGAGGTGGATTATGACCTCTCCAACGTCATGTTCGTGACGACGGCGAACACGCTGAACATCCCGCCGGCCCTTCTGGACCGCATGGAGGTGATCCGCATCGCCGGCTACACGGAAGACGAGAAGGTCGAGATCGCCCGCCGCCACCTCATTCCGCAGGCGCTGACCAAGCATGGCCTGCAGGTCAAGGAATGGGCCATCGACGACGAGGCCCTGCTCACCCTGGTGCGCCGCTACACGCGGGAAGCCGGCGTGCGCAACCTCGAGCGTGAGATCTCCAACCTCGCCCGCAAGGCGGTGAAGGATCTCATGCTGTCGAAGAAGAAGACGGTGAAGGTCACGGTCCAGCAGCTTGAGGATTATCTCGGCGCGCCGCGCTACCGCTATGGCGAGGCCGAGGCCGAGGACCAGGTCGGCGTGGTGACCGGGCTTGCCTGGACGGAAGTCGGCGGCGAGATCCTGACCATCGAAGGCGTCATGATGCCCGGCAAGGGCAAGATGACCGTCACCGGCAATCTGCGCGACGTGATGAAGGAATCGATCTCGGCGGCGGCGTCCTATGTCCGCTCGCGCGCGCTGGATTTCGGCATCGAGCCGCCGCTGTTCGACCGCCGCGACATCCATGTCCATGTTCCCGAAGGGGCGACCCCGAAGGACGGCCCCTCGGCCGGCGTGGCGATGGCGACCGTGCTCACCTCGGTACTCACGGGCATTCCGATCCGCCGTGACGTCGCGATGACCGGCGAGATCACGCTGCGCGGCCGGGTGCTGCCGATCGGCGGTCTCAAGGAGAAGCTCCTCGCCGCCCTGCGGGCCGGCATCAAGAAGGTGCTGATCCCGGAAGAGAACGCCAAGGATCTCGCCGAGATCCCGGATAATGTGAAGAACGCTCTGGAGATCGTGCCGGTCTCGCGGATGGACGAGGTGCTGCACCACGCCCTGACGCGCCTGCCCGAGTCGATCGTCTGGGAGGAGAAGCTCCCCGATGCCAAGGTCGAGCCGGTCATCGGCACGATCGAGGAACCGAGCGTTGTCGCCGCTCACTGAGCTTCCCCGCGCCTGATGCAAATGGCGGTGCCCCAACGGGCGCCGCCATTTTCGTTTCGCACGGCGCTTGATCCGGCGCTTGACACAGGCACGCCGATGTGGCGCTCAAAATGCAGGCGCTGGCATACCAGCTTTGGGCGGTGCCCAGGTATTCTGAAATCATCCAAAATCGTGTATTTGTGCGGGTTTGATGACGGTTGCGCTTGCAATCGCCGCAATTTGGAGAAAGGGTCGCGCCCGTCGTTGGTGCATGTATCCGACGATTCTTGTGCAACAAGGGAAGGACCGGTCTCATGACCACGAAGAACGAACTCGTCGCCGCCGTGGCCGAGCAGGCCAAGCTGACGAAGGCTGCCGCCGCGGCTGCGGTCGATGCGACCTTCGATGCCATTGCCGCTTCGCTGAAGGCCGGCGAGGAAGTGAAGCTGATCGGCTTCGGCAGCTTCTCCGTCGTGACCCGCGCCGCGCGTGAGGGCCGCAATCCGCGCACCGGCAATCCGGTCAAGATCGAAGCCTCGAAGGCGCCGAAGTTCACGCCCGGCAAGGGCCTGAAGGAAACCGTCAACGGCTGATTTCGTCCGCTTGACGCGTGAGGCTGGCACCGCCGCCCCGATGGGCGCAGGTGGTGCCGGGCCCACGCGGGACGTTCAGAACGCGCGTCGGGTGGCGTTGGACCGTACCGGTCCCCCGCCCGGCGCGCGTTTCGTTTGAGGGGTAGGGCGCCATCGCCCGTTTGTGCGCCCCGTTTCTTCGCCCCCTTGCCCGCGCGGCGATCCGATGCTTTAAGCTCGGCTTGCGCCGCCCAGGGGCGGTACGCGCCGGCGCGCTGTCCTCTGCGTCTGCGGCGCTGCGTTTTCCGGGCGGTTAGCTCAGTTGGTAGAGCATCTCGTTTACACCGAGAGGGTCGGCGGTTCGAGCCCGTCACCGCCCACCATTCCCGCCGTGCCGCGCGCGGCCTCCTGCCGGAAGGGCTGTCGTGAAACTCGTCCTGTTTGACTGCGACGGAACGCTGGTGGACAGCCAGCACGTCATCGTCGAGGCGATGCGGCGCGCCTTCACGCGGGCCGGTCTCGACGTGCCGCCGCGCCCGGCAGTGCTCGGCATTGTCGGCCTGTCGCTCGTCGAGGCAATGCGTGAGCTCGGCGGCAACGCACCCGCCTTTCCCGCTGAGACGTTGGCCGACCTCTACCGCGACGCTTTCCGCGAGCTGCGGGCCGAGGGCGGTTTCGTCGAGCCGATGTTTCCCGGCGTAAAGGCGGTGCTGGACCGCCTCACCGCGCGTGACGACGTGGTGCTCGGCATCGCCACCGGCAAGTCGCAGCGCGGGGTTGCCGCCGTGCTGAGCCATCACGGGCTCGAGGGGCGTTTCGCCACCATCCAGACGGCGGATGACGCTCCGTCCAAGCCCCACCCGGCCATGGTGCTGCAGGCGGCCGCCGCTACCGGCATCGCGCCGGAGGCCACGGTGCTGATCGGCGACACCAGCTTCGACATGGTGATGGCGCGGGCCGCTGGCGCGCGCGCCCTTGGCGTGACCTGGGGCTACCATGCCTCGCCCTTGCTGATCGAGGCGGGCGCGGAGCGTCTGGTCGAGCGTGCCGACGATCTTCTCCCGGCCATGGAAGAATTGTGGAGCGCGACGCATGAGCGGGCCTGAGAGTTCCGATCTCGCGGGCAAGCTTGCGGCACAGTCCGCCGCGCCGCGCATGAAGCGGTTCTACACCGCCGCCAGCGCCGCCCCCACCGCCGAAGGTGGCTTCCGCATCGAGCTCGACGGGCGCCCCGTGCGCACGCCCGGACGCCGCATCGTACAGGTGCCGGTCTGCGAACTGGCTGAGGTCATGGCTGCCGAATGGGCCGGGCAGGGGGAGTTCATCGACCCGATGACCATGCCGGTGACGCGTCTGGTCAATTCCGCGCTCGATGGCGTCGAAGCGAACCGCGACGCCGTGGCGGCCGAGATCGTCAGATATGCCGGCTCGGACCTTCTATGCTACCGCACGGACGGGCCCGCCGCGCTGGTCGCCCTTCAGAGCCAGATCTGGGATCCGCTGCTCGATTGGGCCCGCGAGGAGATCGGCGCCACGTTCTTCCTCAGTGAAGGCGTCGTCTATGTCGAGCAGCCCCCGCGCAGCCTCGAGGCGATCGCTGCCCATTTGCCGGACGATGCGCTGCGCCTTGCGGCGCTGAACCTCCTGACCACGCTCTCCGGCTCAGCCCTTGTCGCCCTCGCGCTCTGGGGCGGACGCCTCACGGCGGACGGGGCCTGGCGGGCGGCGCATATCGACGAGGAAGTTCAGGAGCAGGCGTGGGGCTCAGATGCGGAGGCTACCGCGCGTCGTGCTGCCCGATTCCGCGATTTTGCCGCCGCCGCCCTGTGTCTTGAGCTCATCGAGCGGGCTGAGCGCCTTTCCAGCTAACGTTTCTCGACGCTGCGGCAGAATCGCGCGTCGCGTTTGCCGGCGCAGCGCTGCATGAGCAATGAGCGTGCCCAAGATAAGAGCGCCCGTTAGGGCCTTCCCCCCATATTCATGGGGCCTCGAAATATTGATAATTCCAGATGCCACCGCTGAAGTTGCAGTGCAACATAGAACTCCGTGGTTACGAATTATCACATTTCGCCAATTTATCCTGCGTCATCTCGGTGAAGTGGGCCGATCATCTGATGAATATCCGTCATTAATTTAGTCTTAATCGGCCGTTTCGCCCCCCGGCGCGGGAAAGATTGTTGTTTTCAGCCAGAAGAGAGACTGAGATTGCCGGTGTCGTTATTTGCCGGCGAGCGCAGAAGTCGGGAAGAAGATCGGAGTACCGCTCATTTGTTCCGAATTTGCCGATATTTAGTCGCCTCTGTTGGTGGTAAATGTTGACCAGTGTGGCTTCTCTGCACTAGTGTGCGTGCCGTAGTGTGGTAATCATGAATCGCGGAAATCAGGATTGGGGGATCCAATGGCAGTCGGTCTTGCGCGTGCTGCGGCTGTCGCGTGTGTCGTGGCGTTTGGTGCTGCATGCCTTGCGGGTGTGCCGGCCGCTGCTCAGACCGCGAGCGTCCTGACTCCGGTTCGGTTCTCGCCGGTCTTGTCGGTGGAGCAGCGTGCAGAGGCTGTGAAGGCTCGGATCGCGGCGCTGGTTAACGCGGTTCGTTCTGGGCAAGTGACGGCGGATCAGGCGCGTGGCGCGATCCGCAATCTGATTGCTGCAAATCCTGCTGTGGCCGGTGAAGTCGTCAAGGTGATCATCGCCGTCAGCAAGGAGGGTGTTCCTGGCCTGGCGCCGAATTTGAGTCTTACTCAATTGCTGGCGGATGGCGTTGCGCTGGGTGTGCGCGAGCTGCAGGTCGTGGCGGCGACCAATCCGGCTGCTCAGGCGGCGCTGCAGGCGGTCAATCAGGTCTTTGTTGATGAGGGCGTGTCGCGTGGAAGCGCGTTCGGGGCGCAGTTCGCGGTCACGCTGAATGCGGCCGGTGGCGCGTTGCTGCCGCCGCAACTGGCGCCGGAGACGAGCCCGATTGCGGTGATCATTCCGGCGCTGCCGAACGATACGACCAATGAAATAAGCCCGACCTGATGATGTTGCGGGGCATTGTGAATCTGAGAGGGGCGGGGGTCATGAAGAAGAACGTAGCGGCGGCGGGGTTGGTATCGGCCCTTCTGGGTAGCGTGTTTGGTGGGGTCGCTGTCGCGGCTGAATACCCGCCGTCGGCCTCCGCGTCGGCGACGTCTTCGGATCCGGCGCTGCTGAGTGTCGGTGATCGCGCCGCGGCTGCGGTTAACTCGCCGGGTGTAGCTCTGTCGTCCTTCACGATCCTCCCGTCGCTCTATGTGAGCGAAGGCTATAACGACAACATCACGGCGACCAATACCAATGAGAAGGCGGACTGGATCTTCACGGTTCGGCCTGCTGTGACGGTGAAGTCTGACTGGACCCAGCACTATCTCGGGTTTGATGGCTATTTCCAGAGCGGCACCTACGCCAAGTACAGCAACGCCGACTATCAGAGCTACTCGGTTGGCACGAATGGCCGTCTCGATGTGACTGGCGATCTCGAGCTTATCGGTTATGCCCGCTTCTCGCATCTTAACGAGCTGCCCGGCGACGACGAAACCGACACCAACCTGACCGCGCCTCTGCCTTATGACCAGACCACGGCGGGTATCGGTTTCCGCAAATCCTTCAACCGGCTCTGGACGCGCGTTCTGTTCGACTTCCGCGATCGCGCCTTTGCTGATGATATTGATGGCATCCCGACGGATCAGAGCTATCGCGACGGTCAGGATTACAAGCTCAGCGGTCGCGTCGGCTACAATATCAGCCCGTTGACCAGCGTTTTCCTGGGTGCCAGCTATGACTGGTCTTTCATGGAAGACACGGATTACAACGCTGAGCAGTACACCTTCACTACCGGTCTCGAGTTCCAGCCCTCGCGCCTGACGCGCGGTGAAATCTATGTCGGCTACAGCTACTGGGATGCCGAAGGCAATATCGACTCGGTTCCTCACTTCACCTATGGCGCCAATCTCGACTGGTTCGCCACGCCGCTTCTGACGATCAACTTCAATGCCAAGCAGGAAGTGCTGACGTCGGACTTCGATTATGACGGGCTCAGTGGCTCGAGCGTGCTGAGCTCGACGGTCGGTGTCCGCGGTGACTATGAGTGGCGTCGCGACATCCTGCTCTCCGCCTGGTTCAGCTACCAGAACCAGAATTACGAAGACTACCCGCGTGACGACGACCAGTATGTCGCCGGCGCGGAAATCCGTTATCTCTGGAACCGTTACGCCACCTTCCGCCTGACGTATAACTACACGGATTACTCCTCGAGCCTGAACGGCGTGAACGGCGTCGAGGATTACCAGCAGAATCTGGTCAGCGCGGCGATGGTGCTCACCTACTGAGTGTCGTGCGTACCGACCATCCGCGTTTGCGGGTGGCCTACCTTTGGGGAGAAGTTTAGCTGGGGGGCTGAGCGTTTTCGTCGATCCCGAGGTCATTGGCCGGCGTCATGTTGTTTTCCCGCTTTCGTGCGCGGGCGGTTGTTCCCGAGCCGCCCCCCTACAGCATCCCCGCAGGGCAGCGCGTCTACGCCATCGGTGATATTCACGGCTGGCTCGACCTTCTGGACCGTCTGCTCGCCATGGTTGTGCAGGATGCCCGATGCGCATCGGCGGGGCCTTCCTCCGCCCGCTTCATTTTCCTTGGTGACTACATTGATCGTGGCCCCGCAAGCCGTCAGGTGATTGACCGCCTGATCGCGGGGCGTGATGCGGCCGGGTGGATCTGTCTCAAGGGTAATCACGAAGCCATGTTGCTGGAGGCTCTCGACGGGCGGCGCGACTTTGATGTCTGGCTGGCGAATGGTGGGGTAGAGACACTGTTCTCCTACGGCATCGTGGCGCGGCAGCACTTGACCGCCGGTGGAGAGGACGCGTTGCGCGCGGCTATGAGCGAGGCCATCCCGCCGGCGCATCTCGCCTTCCTGCGCGAGCTGCCGACCTCCCATGAGCTGGGGGGCTATTTCTTCTGCCATGCCGGCGTGCGACCGGGTGTTCCACTGGAGCGCCAGGCCGACGACGACCTCCTCTGGATCCGTGAAGCGTTCATCAATTCCACCGCCGATCACGGGCGGCGGGTGGTCCATGGCCATACGCCGGTCATGGCGTCTGAGATTCTGCCGAACCGCATTAACGTCGATACCGGTGCCTATCTTACCCATCGTCTCAGTTGCGCGGTGCTGGAGGCGGCGGAGGTAAGGGTGTTGACCACATGAAAGCGGCGACAGCCATGCGGGCCGGACACGCGGACCGGGACGATGCGCGGTTCCTGCGCCGCGCCGACGGCGTCGAGAGCCTCCACGATGTGATTTTCGTTATCTTCATGGCCACGCTTGCCTGGCTGCCGCTGGCCTTTGGCAGTAACCGTCCGATCGCTTGGGCGACCAATGCCATCGTTTTCGGAAGCATGCTGGCGGTCCTCGAGCTCGGCGTCGTGCTCGGCGGTCGGCCCCGCCCGGTCGCTTTGCGCCGTGTGGGGTGGGCACTGGGACTCTTCATGGCGGTCGCCGGCTGGATCGTCGTGCAGACGCTGCCAGGTGTTCCGCTATCCTGGCGCAGCGATTTCTGGCAGATCGCCGAGGATGTGCTGATATCCGTCCCGGGGGCCGCGCCGGTTGCCGGCAGCATTTCCACGACACCTGATGCCGGTCTGGTTGCTCTGCTTCGGCTGGCAACGACGGCGGCGGCGTTTTATCTGGCGGTTCAGCTTTGCCGCGATGGGCTGCGCGCGCGCCTGTTCGCCCTTGGCCTCGTCGTGATCGTCGCCGTCTACGCGCTTTACGGCATCGTCCAGTTGATCGCGTTCCCGGAACACCTGCTCTGGGGCCCCAAGACCGCCTATCTCGACGCGGTGACCTCGACCTTCGTGAACCGCAACAGCTTTGCCACCTATGCAAACCTCGGCCTGGTGGTCGCGCTCGCTCTTGTGTTCGACAGCTTGCAGGGGGGCGGCGTCTCGCGGCGCCTGCCATTCGCGTTCCGGCTGTCAGAGTTCATGGCCCGGGCGCTCCGGCAGGCGCTGCCGCTCACGGTGCCGTTGCTCATCATCGCGATCGCGCTGCTCTGGACCCTGTCGCGGGCCGGTCTGCTCTGCGGCGTTCTCGGTGTGGTGAGCCTCATTGTCCTCTACGGCGTCTTCGGCCGCCATTATGTGGCGCAACTGCTCGTCGGGCTGATCGTCGCGATCGGCTTTGCCGCGCTGGTGCTTGCCTATGGTGCGGGAACGGCCGGGCGTGTTGAAACTGCCGACGGGATCGAAACCCGAATTGCCGTAGCATTGCAAACGCTTGAGGCCGCGCGCGATGTCCCGCTTACCGGCTTCGGCTATGGCAGCTTCCCGGAGGTCTATCCGGTGTACCGGAGTGATCGGTTCACCGATTCCTTCTGGACAAAGGCCCACGACACCTATGTCGAGCTCGCCTTCGAGCTTGGCTTTCCGGCAACGCTCGGGCTGCTCGCTCTCGGCGCCGGCGTGCTCGCCGTCATGATGCGCAACATCGCTCGCCGAGAGAGCCGGCCGCTGCTCAGTCTGGCGGCGCTCGCGGCCAGCGTTGCGGCGCTCACGCACTCACTGATCGATTTCAGCCTGCAGATCCAGGCGGTCGGTGTGACCTTCTGGGCCTTGCTCGGTGCGGGACTCAGCCAAAGTTGGAGCCGCCGCATCGACACAAGCCGGTAAGACGCATCACGCGTCATCACCGGCTCGTGCGATCAGAACAGGCGTTCGGCAACCCGCACGATATCGCCCGGATAAACCATGGTCGTCGTGGTGACCGGGTAGGCATATTCCTGGCTCTGGCCAGCACGGCGAATGAAGACCGTCTGATCATTCGCGCGATAGGTAAAGCCACCAGCGACTGCAGCCGCACTGACGATATTCATGCCATTGCGGTACGGATATTCGCCCGCCTTATGAACTTCGCCCATAATGTAGAATGGGCGATATTTCAGAATTTCAACATTCACGCGCGGATCGCGCATGTAGCCACTGGCCAGTTTTTCACTGATCGACTGTTCGAGTTGGCGCTGCGACAGACCTGCTGCCTTCAGCGAGCCGATCAACGGAATCGAGATCATGCCGGAAGAGTCGACCTCGAACTCGCCAGACAACGATGTCTCGTTGAAGACATTGAGGCGAATGCGATCACCGGTTCCCAAAAGGTACTCTGGCGGTGTATCCGGGGCCGCGGCGCTCGGCGGCGGTGCGCTGGGTGCCCCAGCGCACCCAGAGAGCACAGCGGCGGCGGCGCCTAGTAGTAAAACTCTGCGGAAGCGGTTGAGTGAAGTCTTTTCACCGTCAACCCCCCACTTGCGTCGTGCAGGCATCATTCTACCTAACAAGCTTAGCGGATAGTCTTGATGTGGCTTTTGGTGGTTCAGTCTAGAATTTTACTATGCCATTTAAGGCCCTTGCAAAGGCAAGTTTATAACCACGAAAAATTATAGCACTCTCGGTCGGCAGCGTCGCTATGAATCGTGCATTATGTGAGTATAATGCACGGTGACTAAGAGGGCGGTGCGGGGCTGTTCGGCGGGCGCGGTTCCTCGGTTTATATCGGCGACGTCCTGAGTGGGTTGAGATGCACGGTCAGATTGCGGATTACTCTCGGCTGGAGGAGAGCGGTCGTTTCGACCTGCATCACGTGGTGGACTTTTTGCTCCGCCGATGGTCGCTCATGCTCATGGTGGCTGTGACCGTATTGGCCTCAGCTTTTGTAGTCTATCTCACGATAACGCCGACTTATACGAGCACGGCTGAAGTTCTGCTCGACAGCTCATCCCGCGTCGGCCTTGGCGAGGACTTGTCTCCGCTCGGCGAAAAGACGGTGATGGACGATCAGATCGCGATCATCACGTCGGTGAATTTTCTCAAGCGCGTCGTGGATCATGAAAAGCTGAATGACGACGACGAGTTCGGCAAGCCTGAGTTGTCCATCCTAACGAGACTTAAGATGCTCGTCGGATTGGGTGCGGAACCGGCTCCGGTTGGCGCACCGCAGGCGGCATCTGGCGACGATGTTGATCCGGTCACGCGTGGGACGATCGGCCGGTTGAAGCTGGCGATGACGATTGCCCGCAAGCCGCGGTCGTCGATTATCACGATCGCGGTCACTTCCGAAAGCCGGGTTAAGGCGGCGCGGATCGCCAACGCCATCGCGGACGCCTACATCACGGATCAGCTTGAAAGCCGCTTTGATGCGGCTCGACGTGCCTCGTCCTGGCTGACGGAGCGCCTGCAGTCTCTCCGCGATGCCTTGCGCGCCTCCGAGGAGGCGGTCGTCAAGTTCCGCAGCGAAAACAATCTCGTCTCTGTCGGGTCAAAAACGCTCAATGATCAGCAGCTTTCCGAGGTGAATGCTGAGCTGGTCCAAATACAGACTGAAGCTGCCGCCAAAAAAGCCAAGTATGAACAGGCCCGTGAACTTGTCGAAAGTGGCGGCAAGGTCGATGCCATTCCTGACGTCATCCGATCGGCTGTGATCAGCGACCTGCGCGGCCGGCTCGCCTCGGTTTCGGCCCGGGAGGCGGACCTGGTGTCTCGCTATGGCGAACGTCATCCGCTCGTGGTCAATGTGCGGGCCGAACGCCGCGAAATCGAGCGCCTGGTCAACACCGAAATTCAACGTATCATTGTAAATCTCAAGAATGATTATGACGTTGCCCAGACGCGCGCCGATGCGATGGAGGCCAACGTCGCCGCAGCGTCGGGGCAGGCCGGCACGGAGAGCGGTCTGACGATCCGGCTGCGCGAGCTTGAGCGAGACGCCCAGGCGAACCGCACGCTCTACGAGACCTTCCTCACGCAGGCCAAACTCACCTCCGAACGGTCTGAGGTGAATATCCAGGATGCGCAGATCATTACGCCGGCGTTGCCGGCGGGTGCTCCGACGGCGCCGAGCCGTTCGCTGTTCCTGGGCGCGGGCGCGGCGCTTGGTTTGGTCGTCGGCTTCGGTGTCGCGCTTTTGCTGGATCTGCTGAATTCGGGCTTCACCAGCCCGCGTCAGGTGGAAGAGCAGACGGGGCTGCCTGTCCTGTCCTCTGTTGAATGGGCTGACTTCCCGGAGATGGAGGCCGGCGGGGCCGTCCCTGTGCTCAAGTTCCTCGTTGATAAACCATTGTCGCGCTTCAGCGAATCTATACGCAGCCTGCGGGCGGGCGTTCAGATGTCCGACGTCGACAATCCGCCTCAGGTGGTGGAGATCACTTCCGCCTCACCGGGCGAAGGCAAGACGTCGCTGGCGATTTCGCTCGCCGTCTCTGCGGCGACTTCGGGCAAGCGCGCCTTGCTGATCGATTGCGATCTGCGGCGTCCGTCCATTTCCCAGCAGTTCGGTCTGACCGACCGGCCGGGCCTGGTGGAACTACTGGCACAGACCGCGTCGGCTGAGGGCATTCTTCACCGCGACAAGCTGTCCGGCGTCTATGTGCTCGGCTCCGGCGCGAAGACGCAGAGCCCGCCCGACCTGCTGGGGTCCGCGCGAATGCAGCACCTGATTGACCAGCTGCGCCAGAGCTTCGATTTGATCATCGTCGACGCTCCGCCGATTGGGCCGGTGGCTGATGCGTCGGTTCTCGCGGCGGTTGCGGACAAAGTGGTCTTCGTGGTTCGTTGGGGTGTGACGGCGCGTGAGTTCGTGCGGCATTCGCTTGAGCGTATCCCGGGCGACCGCAAGGTGTGCGGGATCGCCTTCAACATGGTCGATCTGCGCCGGACGCCGCGCTACGGCCGCTACTCCTATTACTCGTCGGCCTATTACAAGAAGTACTATGTCGGCTGAACTTTCGGGCGTCGAAGCCGGGCGTTCACTGCGGATCGCCGGCTCGCTCGCCCTTATCGTCGTGGCATCCCTCCTGGCGTTTGGTGGTGTTCGGCTCTGGCGGTTCCAGTCGCTGGATGACCGGGTCATGACGAGCCTGTCTGGCGATTATCTCAAGGCCGAGACGCTGCAGCCGCTCATCGCGCTGCAGGCTGAGGTGGCGGAATGGACGAACACGGTCGGTGTCCGAAATCGCGCCCGAGAACTCTATCTGAGGCTTGGCCAGGCGATGGCCGCCTCTCCGGATCGTACGCAGCTCAATGCGGCCAATGTGCTGGCGGTCGAGCCGGTCAATTCCGCCGTATGGCTCGATCTCGCGACCTCAAGCTGGCTGTTGCGCTCTCCTGATCTCGCAATCGCCGCATGGAACATGTCTTATGTGACAGGGCCGCGCGAATTCGATCTCGTGCACTGGCGGGTTGCCTTCATGCTCAATCTCTGGCCAGAATTGCCCGACAACGCCAAGCGGATGATGTTCTCGCAGCTTCAGATCGTGCTCGGTGACAGCACGCGTCATTTCGGCCCGTTCTGGCGCCGTCTGCTGGCGACCCTCAATCCTGATACACGGGCGCAGATCGAGCGGGAATGGAAAGCCTATCAGGGCCTCGGCGCGCCCTGACGTGCTTCACCTCCCTCGTCCCCGAGCAACCCTAGCGTGTGGCGGGCGATCATGCCTTCTTCGTCGGTCGGGATGACAAAGGCCCGCAGGCTTGAGCCGCAGGCGTCGATGCGGAGGGCGTTCCGCTCGTTCTCATCCGCATCCAGCTGCAGACCGAGAAACGCCAGCCGCTCCGCGATTCGCGCCCGCACCGGTGCGGAGCGCTCGCCAATGCCGGCGGTGAAAACCAGCGCATCAAGGCCGCCCAATGTGACGGTGAACTGCGCTATCGCCTGAGCGACCTTCAGGCAGAAGTAATCCACCGCCAGCGCCGCCTCAGGGGCATCGCTAGAGATGAGCTCGCGCATGTCGCTGCTAATGCCGGAGAGGCCCTTGAGGCCGCTGTCATGATAGAGCAGGTGGCCAACTTCGGCGGGGCTCATGCCCTTCTGCTCGATGAGGTGAAGCACCACGCCCGCATCGAGGGCGCCACAGCGTGTCCCCATGGGGAGCCCATCGAGCGCGGTGAAGCTCATGGTGGAATCCTGGCTGGCCCCGTCGCGCAGCGCGCAGGCGGAAGCGCCGGAACCGAGATGGGCGATGACCACGGCGCCCGCCGCCGCCTGCGGGTCGATGGCGCGAAGTTTGGTCGACACATATTCATAGGACAGGCCGTGAAACCCGTAGCGGCGCACGCCATCGTCATACAAGGCGCGGGGCAGGGCGAAGCGGTCGGCGATTTCCGGGTGCCCGCGATGGAAAGCGGTGTCGAAACAGGCAACTTGCGGCAGATCCGGCCGGCGCTGGCGGATGACGCGGATGGGGTCGAGATTGGTCAGTTGGTGCAGTGGCGCCAACGGAATGAAGCTCTCCAGCCGTGCCAGAACCGCATCGTCGATCCGCACGGGGTGACTGTAGTCCGGTCCGCCATGCACCACGCGATGACCGACGCCGATCAGATGGTGGTCGTCGATGAGGGGCGTGATCCAGTCGCCGATGGCGTGTTGAGCATCATGCGGGCCGGCGATCTCCTGCGCGGTGAAATCCTCCTCCACGAGGGTCTGCCCGGCACCGTCGCGGGCCCGCAGGCGCGGGCGGGTGCCAATGCCGTCGAGCGCGCCGGCGATCATCACCTCGAGCTGATCGCCCTCCACGCCGTAAAGCTTGAACTTGATGCTGGACGAGCCGGCATTCACCACGAACAGGACATCGCTCATCGCTCAACCTCCCAGCCCCGGCTGGCGCAGCCGCGCATCGGCGTAGAGCACCGCCACCGCGCAGGAGGCGAGGCGGGTCTTCAACGTGTCGGCGCGGCTGGTCAGAATCACCGGCACGCGCGCGCCCAGCACCAGCCCGGCGGCGTCGGCGCCAGCCATGAAGGTGAGGTTCTTCGCCAGCATGTTTCCGGCCTCAAGGTCAGGGGCGACCAGTATCTGCGCGCGGCCGGCCACGGGTGAGGTGAGCCCCTTGATGCGCGCGGCTTCCGGGGAAATGGCGTTGTCGAGCGCCAGTGGCCCGTCGAGGTCAGCACCGGTGATCTGCCCGCGCTCGGCCATCTTGCACAGGGCGGCGGCTTCGATGGTGGAGGGGATGCTGGTGGTGACTGTCTCCACCGCCGAGAGAATCGCCACGCGCGGGCGCCCGAGACCAAGGCCGAGATGGAGGTCGATGGCGTTCTGCACGATGTCGCGTTTGGCATCGAGGTCGGGAAAGATGTTGACCGCCGCATCGGTGATGAACAGCGGCTCGGGGTAGGATGGGACATCCATGATGAAGACATGGCTGACGCGCCGCCCGGTGCGCAGTCCGCTGTCCCGCGCGGTGATGGCGCCGAGAAGCTCGTCGCTGTGCAGGCTGCCCTTCATCAGCAGTGCGGCTTCGCCTGCGCGCACCAGCTCGACGGCGCGGGCGGCCGAGGCCGCGCTGTGCGCGGTGTCGATGAGGGTGAGGCCGGTAAGATCGAGCCCGTGCTCGCGCGCGACGGTGATGATGCGGTCCTGCGGACCGACGAGAATGGGCGTTATCAGCCCGGCGCGGGTCGCGTCGAGAGCAGCGCGCAGCGAGGATTCATCGCAAGGGTGGGCGACGGCGGTGCGCAGCGGGCCGAGGGCGGCCGCGCGGGCTATGAGGCCGTGATAATTGCCGTGGGCGGCATGCCGGCTGATGGGGCTGTTCATCTGGTTCCTTGCGACCCGTGGCGCGGCCGGGCGGGGCCATGTCGTGAGACTGCCACGGGAAGGTGAAGGCGCCGTGGCGTCCTTGACCTGTCGCAAGAGACCAGAAATTGCCACGTCCCGCCAGCGCAGGCCGTTACCGAGGACGCGTCAGTCCTCGTTGGCGGCGCGCATCTGCTTCTCCAGCAGCTTGCGCTCCACCGTCTGGAGATGGGCGCGCATGGCGGCGGCGGCGGCGGCCATGTCGCGATTCTCGATGGCGTCGACGATCGCCTCATGCTCGGCAAAGCTGTGATGGGTCGGCAGGGGACGAACCGGCGCGGTGCGCAGCCGGCCCCAGGTCACCGCCCGGCGCACCGCGTTCAGCGTATCGAACAGGCCGAGCAGCAGGCTGTTCTGCGTCGCTTCCGCGATGGTGCGGTGAAGCCGCGTGTCCCATCCTTCATATTGCCGCCAGGTGTCGGCCTGCCGCGAGCGGGAGAGGCACAGTCGCATTTCGGAAATCGCGGCGGGCGTGGCGGTGAAGGCCGCGGCGCGGGTGATCTCCGGCTCGATCACCAGACGCGCGCGCATCACCTCGGCCGGGTTGCTGCGGCGGGCGAGGGCGCTGATGTCCGCGAAGGTGTCGAGCGGCCGGCTGCCCATGAAGGTGCCCTTGCCGACATGGCGCCAGAGCTGGCCTTCGGCTTCCAGCACGTCGAGCGCCTTGCGCAGCTCGGTGCGCGAGACGCCGAGCGCGGCCGACAGTTCGCGCTCGGGCGGTAGCCGACCATCATCAGCGAGGTCCGTCTGCGCGAGATAGGCGCGCAGCTGGGTCACGATTCCCTTTTCCGTATGGATGTCAGACGGCGTATTCAGCATGGCGGCGCGGGTCAACCAAAGTTCTCATTGGTTCAATCTATGAGGCGACGAGACCATGCGGTCAAGCCGTTTTGAACTTGACCGTACGGTACAGCCAATGTAAACCAAATATCAATTGGTCGCCAACCTCGCGGGGTACCGGCGCCGTCGAAGCCATCGTGGAACCAACCACCGGCATCATGGGAGACGAACATGCTCAAGAGCCTGACCAAGGGATTGGTGCGCCTTTCCGGCACCGCCGCCGTGCTTGGCTTTAGCGCGGCACTCGCTTTCTCGCCCGAGGCGGAAGCCAAGGTGCGTGTTGCCTATGGCGACATTGCGAGCGTCGAGAACCTGCATCTGCTCGCCGCCTTCGAGCTCGCCAAGCAGAAGGGCGTGGATATCGAGATGACCTATCTGAAGTCCGAGGACATCGCGGCACAGGCCGTCGTCGGCGGGCAAGCGGATATCGGCGTCGGCGGCCCCTATGCGCTGATCCAGAAGGTGAAGGTGCCGGTGCGCATCTTCATGCAGCTCTCCACGCTGCGCTTCTACCCGGCGGTCAATGCCGAATTCTACAAGACCTGGAAGGATCTCGACGGCCAGGAAATCGCGGTGCATTCGCGCGGTTCCGGCACCGAAGCGATCATGAAGCTGATGGAGGAGAAGCAGGGCATCAAGTTCTCCAAGATCAGCTACATCCCCGGCTCCGAAGTGCGCACCGGTGCGCTGCTGCAGGGCAATGTGAAGGCGACCATCGTCGACACCAACGGGCGGAAGCTGCTTGCGGCGAAGGCGCCGGGCAAGTTCATCATCCTGCCGCTCGATGGCGTGAACGCCACCGACGAGGCGCTGTTCGCCCGGCAGGACTTCCTCGACAAGAACCCGAAGGACGTCGACATCATCGTCGAGTCCGTGCTGACCACCTGGCGCGAGGTTACCAAGAACCCGGCGATCGTTGCCGAGTGGCGCGCCAAGTACAAGCTGCTGCCCGACCTGCCGGCCGATCAGGTCGCCGAGATCACGCCCTATTTCACCGAGCTCGCGCAGGGTAAGGCCTTCCCGCTCAATGGCGGCGGCGAGGCGGCGGCCAAGGACGACTTCGCCTTCTACACGCTCTCCGGCCAGCTCACCGGCAAGCCGGCCGAGCTGAAAGTCGAGGAATTCTGGGCGCTCGAGCCGCTGAACCGCGCGCTCGGCAAGGTCGGCACGAATTGAGGCCGGCTTGATGGCAGTACCCGCTGACGTGAACGGCTCCTCGCGAACCGTCCCCGGCACCGAAGCCTCCTCCATCTGGAGGAGGCTCTCGGAGCACCGCTCGGCCCTGTGGCGCATCGCCTCCATCGGGCTCTTCTTCCTCATCTGGGAAGTCGCCGGTCGCATCCCGATCAGCTTCGCCTTCCCGACCTTCCTGGAGACCTTGCGCGCCTTCGTCACCATGACGCTCGATGGTTCCTTCGTCGCGGCCTACGCCGAAACGCTGCAGCCGTTGGTGATCGGCATCGCCATCTCCACCGTGATCGGCATCGCGCTCGGCATTGTGATGGGGTTGTCGCGCTTCGCCGAATGGCTGATCGCGCCGGTGTTCATCGTCGTGCAGGCCGCGCCCATGGCGGCGCTGATCCCGCTGATCACCTTCGTCTACGGCATCGGCCTCGTCTCGAAGACGCTGGCGGTGATCATGCTCTCTCTGCCGGTCATCGTGCTCAATGGTTACAAGGCGGTACGCAACGCCAATCCGTCATTGGTCGCGATGTGCTATTCGTTCCAGGGCACCTGGTGGCAGCGCATCACCAAGATCATCATCCCGGACGCCAGCCCGGTCATTTTCGCCGGCCTGCGCCTTGGTCTCGCTGCTGGTTTCATCGGCGTGATCCTCGCTGAGCTGCTCATTACTCCCACGGGCATTGGCGACCTCATCACCTATCACCGCTCGGTGGCGAACTACGCGGAGATGTACGCCGCGGTGGTCTCCATCATCCTCGTCTCCACCCTGACGCTGGCCGCGCTTGAGGCTTTCGAGCTTCGCGTGCTGCGTCCCGAAAAGAGAAGGGCCTGAACCATGCGCAACATCACGGCGCACGCGGCTTCCGCTGCCAGCCGCCCGGCCGGTGCCGACGTCGCGGTCGAGGTACGGGGCATCTGCAAGATGTACAATGAGGTCGAGGCGCTGCGCGGCATCGATCTCGACTTCCCCTCCGGCAAGCTGACCACGCTGCTTGGTCCTTCCGGCTGCGGCAAGACCACCCTGCTCAAGATCATCGCCGGTCTCATCCCGGCGACCTCGGGCGAGATCCGGGTGAACGGCAAGACCGTCACCGGGCCGGGCCCGGAGCGCGCCTTCGTGTTCCAGGACTTCGCGCTGATGCCCTGGGCGACGGTGATGCGCAATGTCGCCTTCGGCCTTGAACTGAAGGGCATGGGCAAGGACGAGCGCCAGTCGATCGCCCGCAAATACATCGCCGAGGTCGGGCTCTCCGGCTTCGAGAACAAGTACCCGCACGAACTGTCCGGCGGCATGCGCCAGCGTGTGGGCCTCGCCCGCGCCTTCGCGGTCAATGCCGACGTGCTGCTGCTCGACGAGCCGTTCTCGGCGGTGGACGAGCAGAACCGCCGCAAGTTCCAGGAGGATCTGCTGCGCCTCGTCGAGCTGGAGAAGAAGACCTTCATCTTCGTGACCCATTCGATCGAGGAGGCGGTCTACTGCTCCGACCGCATCGTCATCCTCTCCCGCCGTCCGGGCCGCATCGCCCAGATCATCGAGCCGGAGATCGACCGCTCGGCCTCGCCCGACGCCATTCGCCGTGACCAGGGCTATCTCGATACGGTCGAGGAGATCTGGCAGGGCCTCAAGCGCTACGTCGATTAGGGGAGGGCGCGATGACACTTTTCGGCTATCGCGTGCCCATGATGGCCTCGCTCCTCGTCTGGTGCGTCATCTGGGAACTGGTCGGGCGCTCGGGGGCGATGTTCCTCATCCCGCCGCTGTCCGACGTGCTGGTGGCGGCCGTGGCTCTGGTGCAGACCGGCACCTGGCAGGCGGCGGCGCTGACCACGCTGAACAGCTTCCTGCTCGGCATGGCCTTCGCCATCGTGGTCGGCATCGTGCTTGGCGTGCTCATGGGGCGCTTCAAGGCGGTCGACAACCTCATGGGCATCTGGGTCAATATCTTCGTGTCGGCACCGCTCTCCGCGCTTGTGCCGGTGCTGATGATCCTGTTCGGCATGGGCGAGACGACGGTGGTCGTCACCGTCTTTCTGTTCGCCGTATGGATCATTGTGCTCGACACCCGCGCCGGCATACAGGGCGTGCCGAATTCGCTGGTCGAGATGGGGCGCAGCTACGGCGCCTCGCCCTTCGCCCTCTACGGTAAGATCATCCTTCTGGCGGCGCTCCCGGAAATCCTGGCCGGCATCCGGCTCGGCGTGGTGCGCGGCGTGAAGGGCGTGGTGATCGGCCAGTTGCTGGTCTCGATCATCGGCTATGGCGAGTTGTTCGAGCTCTATTCGCGCAACTTCGACATGGAGAATTTCTGGGCGCTGACCATCATCCTGTTCGCCGCGGCGATGGGATTGTCGGCTCTCATCGAAAACATTGAGAAACGCGTCGATTATTACGCAGGAGTACGCTGATGAACGCCCCTCTCGACCACGCCGCCTATGTGATCACGCCTCCTGGCATGCCGACGCTTCCCGTCGAAGGCTCGGACAAGCTTTTTCCCATCCACCGCATCTATTGCGTCGGCCGGAACTATGCCGAGCACGCGATCGAGATGGGGCATGATCCGAACAAGGAGCCGCCCTTCTTCTTCCAGAAGAACCCCGACAACGTCATCACCAACGGCACCTTCCCCTATCCCGACAAGTCCAGCGACGTGCATTACGAGCTGGAAATGCTCGTGGCGCTCGGCAAGGGCGGGGTGAACATCCCGGTCGAGACGGCGATGGAGCATGTGTGGGGCTATGGCATCGGTCTCGACATGACCCGCCGCGACCTGCAGGGCGAGGCCAAGAAGCTCGGCCGGCCGTGGGAAGTGGGCAAGGCCTTCGAGGCGTCCGCCCCGTGCTCCGCGCTGATGCCGGCCTCGAAGATCGGCCACCCGACCGACGGCAAGGTGTGGCTCAACGTCAATGGCGTGCAGCGTCAGGTCGGTGACCTCAACCAGATGATCTGGAAGGTGCCGGAGATGATCTCCATCCTCTCGGGCCTGTTCGAGCTCAAGGCCGGCGACATCATCATGTCCGGCACCCCCGCCGGCGTCGGCGCGATCGTGCGCGGGGACGTCATGGAAGGCGGCGTCGACGGCGTCGGCAGCTTCACCGTGAAGGTCGTCTAAGCCTTTCCATCTTAGAGAGAAAAGGGCGGCCCGCGGGCCGCCCTTTTTGTTGGCCGTCAGGACGGGCGGCGGGCGACGAGGTCGATCTCGACCAGCGCCTCGCGCGCGAGGCCGGTGACGCCGACGCAGGTGCGGGCGGGGCGGCGATCCGTCGGGAAATAGGACGCATAGGCCGCGTTCATCGCCGGGTAGTCGCGCTGGAACTCCGTCAGATACACCCGCGCCTGCACCACATGGGAGAGGTCGAGCCCCAGCCCGTCCAGCACGATGACGAGATTGTCCATCACCCGCCGCGTCTGCGCCTCGACGCCCTCCGGGAGCGGGCGGGAATCATCGTCCGGCCAGGTCGGCATCTGCCCGGTGATGAACACCCAGCCATCGCTCTCGACGGCATGGCTGAACGGCGCGACCGGCGTCGGCGCGCCGGGAATCATGAGAAATTGCAGCGACATGGAAGCTCCGGTGAAGAGGCTGATTCAGGCAGCAAGCTTGGCACGAACGGCGGCGAAGCGCCGACGGGCGGCCTCGCGGTCGCGATGGATGCCGGCCTCGACCAGCTTAACGCCGCGCCGCCAGACACAGTCAACCGCCTGACCGGGCGTGCTGAAGATCCAAGCGTCGAGAATGCCGTCGCCCGTCCTGCCCAGAAGAGATGGATGGCGGGCGTCAAGGCTGACAAGATCGGCGGGGGCGCCGACCTCCAGCCCGACGGGTGCGCCCAGCGCCTGCCCGCCGCCCTGAAGCGCTCCAGCGAACAGGCTCGCGCCCGTGGAGTGGCCTTCGCTCATGGCCAGAACGTTGCGGGCGCGGTGGGCGAGGCGCTGGGAATATTCCAGCAGGCGAAGTTCCTCGGCGGCGTCGATCCGCACATTGGAATCCGAGCCGACGCCATAGCGTCCGCCGGCCTCCAGAAAGGCCGGAGCGGGGAAGATGCCGTCGCCCAGATTAGCCTCGGTGATCGGGCAAAGCCCTGCCACGGCTCCAGTTTTTGCCAGGCGGGTGGTCTCGTCCTCGGTCATGTGGGTGGCGTGGATGAGGCACCAGCGCGCGTTCACCGCCACATGATCCAGCAGGAACTCCACCGGGCGCCGGCCGGAGAAGGCGAGGCAGTCCTCGACCTCCTTCATCTGCTCGGCGACATGGATGTGGATGGGCCCGGTGGTCAGCGGGAGGAGGCGGCTGATCTCGGTGAGCGTCGCGGCGCGCAGGCTATGCGGGGCGAGGCCGAGAACCGCGTCGGGAAGCGTCGATATCGCCTGCCGGGCTGATTCAAGCAGGCGGGCGAAGCTGCTGACACTGTTGATGAAACGCCGCTGGCCATGGGTCGGTGGCGCGGCGTCGAAGCCGCCATGGGCGTAGAACACCGGCAGCAGGGTCAGTGCGATGCCGGTGGAAGTGGCGGCCGCTGCGATGCGCTGCGAAAGTTCACCCAACTCATTGTAACGATAGCCATTTATGTCGTGGTGCAGGTAGTGGAACTCGCCAACGCGGGTGAAGCCGGCTTCCAGCATCTCGACATAAGCAAGGGTGGCGATGGCCTCGACATCGTCGGGGTCCATGCGGTCTACCGCGCGGTACATGGCCTCGCGCCAGGTCCAGAAGCTGTCTCCGGTGGGGCCGCGTACCTCGGTGCCGCCGGCAAAGACGCGCTGGAAGGCGTGGCTGTGGAGATTTGGGAGTCCGGGCAAGGCGATGGCGTGACGCTCTGAGGTGGCGCTCGACTCCGTTCCCACATCGATTCCGGCGATCCGTCCATCGCTCACGGACAGAGTCACATTTCGTGCCCAACCATCGGACAAATAAGCGTTTTCAAACCACAGGCGGGTGGTCGGCGCGGCCGGGCTGGGGCTCTCTGTGCCGGACATGGGGGTGTCGCTCCCGAGGGCTATAGACAAGGCGGTTGAAACGTCATTATGTATAGACATTATCCATCTGCCTGTCACTCGATGAAGGAGAGGCCATGCGCTGCGACCGTCTCTGGCGAGGCGCCCGGATCGCCACGCTGGCGCCCGACCGTCCCGGCCTCGGCGTCATCGAGAACGGGGTCGTCGGAAGCCGCAATGGACGTATCGTCCTCGTGGCTGATGAGTGCAGTGAGGTGGAGTGTCAGGCCGATGAGACCATCGAGTGCGAGGGTCGCTGGATCACGCCGGGGCTGATCGACTGCCACACCCATCTCGTCCATGGCGGCGACCGCGCGGCCGAGTTCGAGCAGCGCCTCGCCGGGGTCTCCTACGAGGCGATCGCGCGGGCAGGGGGCGGTATCGTCTCCACCATGCGGGCCACCCGCGCGGCGAGCGAGGATGAGCTGGTCGCCGCCGCCGCCCGCCGGCTCGATGCACTGATCGGGGAGGGGGTCACCACGGTCGAGGTCAAATCGGGCTACGGGCTCAATGCCGCCTCCGAGCTGACCTCGCTGCGTGCCGCGCGGCGGCTCGAGCGGGAGCGGCCGGTCTCGGTCACCACCACCTATCTCGGCGCCCATGCGCTGCCGCCGGAATTCGCTGGCGACAAGGACAGCTATATCGATTCGGTGATCGCGCTGCTGCCGCAGATCGCCGACGAGGGGCTGGCGGATGCGGTGGACGCCTTTTGCGAGGGCATCGCCTTCTCGCCCGCGCAGGTGGCGCGGGTCTTCGCCGCGGCGAAGGGGCTGGGCCTTCCGGTGAAGCTCCATGCCGACCAGCTCTCCAATCTCCATGGCGCGGCGCTCGCGGCCTCTTTCGGCGCGCTCTCGGCCGATCATCTCGAATATACCGATGCCGCGGGCGCGGCCGCCATGGCCAAAGCCGGCACGGTGGCGGTGCTGCTGCCGGGCGCCTTCTATTTCATCCGCGAAACCAAGCTGCCGCCGGTCGATCTTTTCCGCCAGCACGGCACCCGCATCGCGCTGGCGACCGACTGCAACCCCGGCACCTCGCCGCTGACCTCACTGCTGCTGACCCTGAACATGGGCGCGACGCTGTTCCGCCTCACCGTCGAGGAATGCCTCGCCGGGGTGACGCGCGAGGCGGCCCGCGCCTTGGGGCGGCTGGATGAGGTCGGGACCATCGAGGTCGGCAAATATTGCGACCTCGCCATCTGGGACATCGAGCGCCCGGCGGAGCTGGTCTACCGCATGGGCTTCAACCCGCTTCACGCCCGCGTCTGGAGGGGCCAATGACACAGATCATCCTGAAACCCGGCGCGGTGAGCCTTGCCGAATGGCGCGCGGTTTATCGCGGCACCCCGGTCGCTCTCGACCCCGCCGCGCAACCGGTGATTGCGCGCAGCGCGGCGGCGGTGGCGGCGATCCTCGCCAAGGGCGAGCCGGTCTATGGCATCAATACCGGATTCGGGAAGCTCGCCAGCGTGCGCATTCCCGATGCCGATCTTGAGACGCTCCAGCGCAACATCGTGCTTTCCCATGCGGCGGGCGTCGGGGAGCCCATGCCGGTGCCCATCGCCCGGCTGATGATGGCACTGAAGCTGGCGAGCCTCGCGCAGGGAGCGTCCGGCATCCGCCCGGCGACCATCGCGCTGCTCGAGGCCATGTTGGCCAAGGGGCTGACGCCCGTCGTGCCCTGCCAGGGCTCGGTCGGCGCCTCCGGCGATCTCGCCCCGCTCGCCCATATGACGGCGGCGATGATCGGGGTCGGCGAGATCTTCATGGATGGCGCCCGCCTCACCGCGGGCGAGGCGCTGGCGCAGGCCGGCCTTGCCCCGGTGACGCTCGGCCCCAAGGAAGGGCTGGCGCTGCTCAATGGTACGCAATTCTCCACCGCCAATGCGCTGGCGGGCCTGTTCGAGGCGGAGAACCTCTACCGTTCGGCACTCGTTACGGGCGCGCTGTCGACCGATGCGGCGCGCGGCTCCGACGCGCCCTTCGACCCGCGCATCCATGCCTTGCGCAAGCATCGCGGGCAGATCGAGACGGCCGACGCGCTGCGCGCGCTGATGGCGGGTTCAGCGATCAGGGCCTCCCATCTCGTCGGCGACGAGCGGGTGCAGGATCCCTATTGCCTGCGCTGCCAGCCGCAGGTGATGGGCGCCTGCCTCGACCTGCTGCGTCAGGCAGCGGCGACGCTGGAAACGGAAGCGAACGGTGTCTCCGACAATCCGCTGATCTTCCCGGAGGAGGGCGAGGCGCTGTCGGGCGGCAATTTCCACGCCGAACCGGTGGCCTTCGCCGCCGACATGATCGCGCTCGCCGTGTGCGAGATCGGCTCGCTCAGCGAACGCCGCATCGCCATGCTGGTCGACCCCGCGCTGTCGGGCATGCCGGCCTTCCTCACGCCGAAGCCCGGGCTGAATTCCGGCTTCATGATCCCGCAGGTAACGGCGGCCGCGCTGGTTTCGGAGAACAAGCAGCGGGCCTATCCGGCGAGCGTCGATTCCATTCCCACCTCGGCCAATCAGGAAGACCATGTGTCCATGGCCGCCCATGGCGCGCGCCGCCTGTTCGGCATGGTGGAGAACGCAGTCTGCGTGCTCGGCATTGAGCTGCTGGCGGCCGCGCAGGGCTGCGACTTCCACGCCCCGCTCGCCTCCTCGCCGGTGCTGGAACAGGTCCGCACGCGGCTGCGCGCGGAGGTGCCGCATCTCGACGAGGACCGCCATTTCGCACCGGATATGGACAAGGCGAACGCCCTCATCCGCTCCGGCGCCATCGCCGGGCTGGCGGCGGCGCTGCTGCCGACCGTGAGTGGGGCGTGAGGGGGATGGCGACCTCCATTCAACGGACGTCATCCCTCCCGCTGACGTCATCCCGGACATCGCCGCAGGCGATGAGCCGGGATCGTCGGCCGCTTCTTGCGCGGGGCGCGATCCCGGATCGGTCCTGCCGGACCGTCCGGGATGACGACTGCAAAGGAGGTCGCCCTTGACCCACCCCTTCCTCACCATCCATCGCGGGACCGCCCCGCTGGTGCTGTCGATTCCCCACACGGGCACCGACATCCCGGCGGAGCTGGAGGTGGACCTCGTCTCGCCCTGGCTGGCGCGCAAGGACTGCGATTGGTGGATCGAGACGCTCTACGATTTCGCCGCCGAGCTCGGCGCGAGCGTGGTGCGCACCGCGATCTCCCGCACCGTGATCGACGTGAACCGCGATCCGTCCGGCGTCTCGCTCTATCCCGGCCAGGCGACGACCGAGCTGTGCCCGACCACCACCTTCGACGGCGAACCGCTCTACAAGGACGGCCGGGCCCCCGATGTGGCCGCGCGGCGGGCCGGCTTCTTCGACCCTTATCACGCGGCGCTGGCCGCCGAGATCGAGGCCGCGCGGGCCGCGCATGGGGCGGTGGTGCTCTATGATTGCCATTCCATCCGCTCGGTGATCCCGCGCCTGTTCGAGGGCACGCTGCCCGAACTCAATCTCGGCACCAATGCGGGAGCGAGCTGTGCGCCGGAGCTGGAAGCCGCGCTGGTCGCGCTGGGCAAGGGCACCGGGCGGCCTTTCGTGGCCAATGGCCGCTTCAAGGGCGGCTACATCACCCGCCATTACGGGCGGCCGGAAGCGGGCGTTCATGCCGTGCAGATGGAGCTCGCCTGCCGGGCCTATATGCCGGAACCGCTCGGTCCCGTCGGCCCGGACACTTGGCCCGCGCCCTATGATCCCGCCTATGCCGCGCCGCTGCGCGACAATCTGATCCGCCTCTTAAAGACCGCCATCGCCTTTGCCCGCTCGCGCGCCTGAAGGATCCCGATCATGAGCTCGCCCCGCCTCGACAATTCCCGCACCGTCCGCGCCGCCCGCGGTACCGAGCTCTCCGCCAAGAGCTGGCTCACCGAGGCGCCGCTGCGCATGCTGATGAACAATCTCGACCCCGAGGTCGCCGAGCGCCCGCATGAGCTGGTGGTCTATGGCGGTATCGGCCGGGCGGCGCGCAGCTGGGCCGATTTCGACAAGATCGTCGCCGCTTTGCGCGATCTCGACGAGACGCAGACGCTGCTGGTGCAGTCGGGCAAACCGGTGGGCGTGTTCCGCACCCACAAGGACGCGCCGCGCGTGCTCATCGCCAATTCCAACCTCGTGCCGCACTGGGCGACCTGGGACCATTTCAACGAGCTGGATAAGAAGGGGCTGGCCATGTACGGCCAGATGACCGCCGGCTCCTGGATCTATATCGGCACGCAGGGCATCGTGCAGGGCACCTACGAGACCTTCGTGGAGGCCGGGCGCCAGCACTATGACGGCAACCTCACCGGCAAGTGGATCCTCACCGGCGGCCTCGGGGGCATGGGCGGGGCGCAGCCGCTCGCCGCCGTCATGGCCGGGGCCTGCTGCCTCGCCGTCGAATGCGACGAGACCCGCATCGATTTCCGCCTGCGCACCCGCTATGTCGACGCCAAGGCGCACACGCTCGACGAGGCGCTGGCGCTGATCGAGCAATGGACCCGCGCGGGCGAGGCCAAGTCCGTCGGCCTGCTCGGCAACGCCGCCGAGATCTTCCCCGAGCTGGTGGCGCGCATGAAGGCCGGTGGGATGCGGCCGGACATCGTCACCGACCAGACCTCCGCCCATGACCCGATCCACGGCTATCTCCCCGCCGGCTGGAGCGTCGCCGAGTGGCGGGCCAAGCAGGAGAGCGATCCCAAGGCGGTGGAAGCCGCCGCCCGCGCCTCGATGAAGGTGCATGTCGCCGCCATGGTCGATTTCTGGAACGCCGGCGTGCCGACGCTCGACTACGGCAACAACATCCGGCAGGTGGCGAAGGAAGAAGGTTTTGAGAACGCCTTCGCCTTCCCCGGCTTCGTGCCCGCCTATATCCGCCCGCTATTCTGCCGGGGCATCGGCCCGTTCCGCTGGGCGGCGCTCTCCGGCGACCCGGAGGACATCTACAAGACCGACGCCAAGGTGAAGGAGCTGCTGCCGGACAACACCCACCTGCATAATTGGCTCGACATGGCGCGCGACCGCATCGCCTTTCAGGGCCTGCCGGCGCGCATCTGCTGGGTCGGCCTCGGCGACCGCCACCGGCTGGGCCTCGCCTTCAACGAGATGGTGCGCACCGGCGAATTGAAGGCGCCCGTCGTCATCGGCCGCGACCATCTCGATTCCGGCTCGGTCGCCTCGCCCAACCGCGAGACCGAGGCGATGAAGGACGGCTCGGACGCGGTGTCCGACTGGCCGCTGCTCAACGCGCTGCTCAACACCGCCTCCGGTGCCACCTGGGTCTCGCTGCATCACGGCGGTGGCGTCGGCATGGGCTTTTCCCAGCATTCCGGCATGGTGATCTGCGCCGACGGCACGGATGACGCGGCCCGCCGGCTGGAGCGCGTGCTGTGGAACGACCCCGCGACCGGCGTGATGCGCCATGCCGATGCCGGCTACGACATCGCGCTCGCCTGCGCCCGCGAGCAGCAGCTCGACCTGCCGGGCATTCTGGGCTGAGGCGAGGGGCGGGCGGTACGCGCCTGCCCCTCCTTTTGGAATAGTACAAAACAAGAACATTCCGGTTGCGCGCGCCGCCGACTCGCCCGCATCATGCGGCCTCACAGGAGGCGCGCGATGGCGATCACGGGACGGCAGCGGGTCGGGCAGTTCGGCATGGCGTTGATCGTGCGGGAGGTCGGCGCCGCCGCCGATTTCTACCGCGACGTATTCGGGGCGCGCGAGATTGCCCGCCATTTCGCACCGAACCCGGTGGATGAGCCGCAGAGCGAGGCGGTGTCGGCCGAACTGGAACTCGACGGCGTCTATCTGATGGTGACGCGCGAGAACCCGCGCTTTCGCGAGGCGCCGCGCCCGGACTGGCCGCGCTCGTCCCATTCCACCGGCGCGGCCTCCACCTTTGGCGTGATCTATGTCGCTGATGTCGATGCCGTCTTCGCCCGCGCCTGCGCCGCCGGGGCGCAGCCCACGCGGCCCGGTGACACGCCCGAGGATACCTATTGGGGCGACCGGATGATCCAGATCCACGACCCTTTCGGCCATGTCTGGCGGCTCATGGAGGAGCAGGAGAAGGTGCCGGAAGCCGAGCTCGCGCCCCGTTTCGCCGCGCTCATGGCCTCGCACAAGGCGCGCCGCGCCGCCGGGTGAGGGGCTGCGGCGGCCCTTTCACGGCGCGAAGCGGGCCACGAGGTCGTAGGCGTCGCCGCGAAAGATCTGCCGCACGAAGGTGACGGTCTCCCCCGCGCGCCAGGTGCGGCGCTCGAGGCTCAGGCAGGCCGTGCCCTTGGGCACGCCCAGCGGCTCCGCCAGGCGCGCGGGCACGCCGAGCGCGCTGATGCGGTGCTCCGCCTCTGTCCAGGGCACATGGCGCAGCAGCCAGGAGCCGGGCGGCGTCGCGGCGAAGTCGGCGGCCAGCGCTTCGGGCACGCTGGCAAGGCTGATCAGCCGCTCCTCCACCGCGAGCGGCCGGCCATTGGCGAGGTGCAGGCAGGTGATGTCCAGAACCTGTTGCCCGTCGAGCCCGTGCGGATCGCCCGCCTCGGCGCGGCGCTGGCGTCGCGTGAGCAGGCGGTAGCCATAGGCCTCGCCGCGCGCGGCAACTTCAGCGGGAATGTCGGGGATGCGCAGCACCGCCGAATGGATGCGCGGCTGCGCCACGAAGGAGCCGGCCCGCCGGCGCCGTTCCACCAGCCCGGCCGCGACCAGCCCGGCGATCACCTTGTTGACGGTCATGCGGGCGCAGCCATACTGCGCCATCAACTCGTGCTCGAAGGGGATGCGGTGGCCGGGTGGCCACTCGCCCGACAGGATCCTGCCCTCGAGATCGGCGCGGATGCGCTGGCCGAGCGTCGGCGTCGACCGGTGCGGCGCTTCGGTGAGGGAAGGGGTGTCGTTCACGCCGTGACCTCGGTGCCGGCCCGGCGAATTCGTTTCCCCGCCGGGGCCCTGAAGAGCGTATAGTCTAGCGTCTCGTGTTGATATGTATAGACATTTCGACCGCGCCGTGCCGGCGGACGGATGCACCTGACCTTCGGGTGCGCTCCACCGCCTTATCTGCGGCGATGGCGATGAGAACATATTGCGAACAGAGAACAAACCGGATACATTCAAGGAAATCCCGTTCACCCCTTGCGTGCAACCCGGAGCCCGGCAATGACTCAAGCGAGTTTGCGACTCGTCGAAGGATCTTCCATGGACAAAGCCAAGGCGCTGGACGCCGCCCTTACCCAGATCGAGCGCCATTTCGGCAAGGGCTCGATCATGCGCCTGGGCAAGAACGACAAGATCATGGAGATCGAGACGGTCTCCACCGGCTCGCTCGGGCTCGATATCGCGCTCGGCATTGGCGGCCTGCCGCGCGGGCGCGTCGTCGAGATTTTCGGGCCGGAATCCTCGGGCAAGACCACGCTCGCTTTGCACACCATCGCCGAAGCCCAGAAGAAGGGCGGCGTGTGCGCCTTCATCGACGCCGAGCACGCGCTCGACCCGATCTATGCCCGCAAGCTCGGCGTCGATCTCGACAATTTGCTGATCTCCCAGCCGGATGCCGGCGAACAGGCGCTGGAAATCGCCGACACGCTGGTGCGCTCCGGCGCGGTGGATGTGCTGGTGGTCGATTCGGTCGCCGCGCTCACCCCGCGCGCCGAGCTCGACGGCGAGATGGGCGACAACCAGCCGGGCATGCAGGCCCGCCTGATGAGCCAGGCGCTGCGCAAGCTGACCGCCTCGATCAACCGCTCGCACACCATGGTCATCTTCATCAATCAGATCCGCATGAAGATTGGTGTGATGTATGGCAGCCCGGAAACCACCACCGGCGGCAACGCGCTGAAATTCTACGCCTCGGTGCGCCTCGACATCCGCCGCATTGGCTCGATCAAGGAGCGCGAGGAAGTGGTGGGCAACCAGACCCGCGTGAAGGTGGTGAAGAACAAGCTGGCCCCGCCCTTCAAGCAGGTCGAGTTCGACATCATGTATGGCGAGGGCGTCTCGAAGATGGGCGAGCTCATCGACCTCGGCGTCAAGGCCGGCGTGGTCGAGAAGTCCGGCGCCTGGTTCTCCCATGACAGCCAGCGCCTCGGCCAGGGCCGCGAGAACGCCAAGAACTTCCTGCGGCAGAACCCGGAGATCGCCGGCCGCATCGAGGCGACCATCCGGCAGAATGCCGGCCTCATCGCCGAGCAGATCCTCGCCGGCGAGCCGGGCGAGGAAGACGACACCGAGGGCTGAGCGGTCCGCGCAAGGCTGAGTGTCCCGCGCCGCAGGTCGCGCGGGACATAGGCTGCGGGACATCTGGCGCGGCACGACCGGTGCGCGGGATGGCCTGCCGGAGGAACCCCACCGGGTGATCGTCCCCACCGCAGCGGCGCCCGCGCGTAACCATGCGGGCGCGTGCCCGCGCGGCCTTTCTGGACAAGGCGAGGGGGCCTCGTTAGAACCGTCTCGCGCCGCCGGGCGCGGGCCGGATGCTCTCCAGCGCCGGCTGCCTTCTCCTTCTTCGGACTGGTTTCATGAGCGGCGTTAACGAGATTCGTTCGACCTTTCTCGACTATTTCGCGAAGCACGGCCACCAGGTGGTCGACTCCTCGCCGCTCGTGCCGCGCAACGACCCGACCTTGATGTTCACCAATGCCGGGATGGTGCAGTTCAAGAACGTCTTCACCGGCATCGAGAAGCGGCCCTATTCGCGCGCCGCGACCTCGCAGAAATGCGTGCGCGCCGGCGGCAAGCACAATGATCTCGACAATGTCGGCTACACCGCCCGGCACCACACCTTCTTCGAGATGCTCGGCAATTTCTCCTTTGGCGACTATTTCAAGGAGAACGCGATCGAGCTCGCCTGGAACCTGATCACCCGCGAGTTCGAACTGCCGGTCGATAAGCTGCTGGTCACCGTCTATTCCGAGGATGACGAAGCCTTCGGCCTGTGGCGCAAGATCGCCGGCCTGCCGGAATCCAAGATCATCCGCATTCCGACCTCCGACAATTTCTGGCAGATGGGCGATACCGGCCCGTGCGGCCCGTGCTCGGAGATCTTCTACGATCACGGTTCGCACATCCCCGGCGGCCCGCCCGGCTCGCCCGATCAGGATGGCGACCGCTTCATCGAGATCTGGAATCTCGTCTTCATGCAGTTCGAGCAACTGCCCGGCGGCGAGCGGGTGAGCCTGCCGCGTCCCTCCATCGACACCGGCATGGGGCTGGAGCGCGTCTCGGCGGTGCTGCAGGGCACGCATGACAATTACGAGATCGACCTCATGCGCGCGCTCACCGGCGCCGTCGAGGAGATGACCGACGTGCCGTCCAATGGCCCGCAAAAGGCCAGCCACCGTGTCATCGCCGACCATCTGCGCGCCGCGACTTTCCTCGTCGCCGATGGCGTGCTGCCCTCCAATGAGGGGCGCGGCTATGTGCTGCGCCGCATCATGCGCCGCGCCATGCGCCACGCCCAGCTGCTCGGCGCCCGCGACCCGCTGATGCACCGTCTGGTCCCCGTGCTGGTGCGCGAAATGGGCCGGGCTTACCCCGAGATCGTGCGGGCCGAGGCGCTGGTCAGCGAGACGCTGCGTCTGGAAGAGACCCGCTTCCGCAAGACGCTGGAGCGCGGCCTGTCCATCCTCGAGAGCGAGAGCGAGGGACTGGGCAGCGGCGCCAAATTCTCCGGCGATACCGCCTTCAAGCTCTACGACACCTATGGCTTCCCGCTCGACCTGACCGAGGACGCGCTGCGCGCCCGTGGCGTGAGCGTCGATGTGGAGAGCTTCAACGCTGCCATGGAGCGCCAGCGCGCCGAGGCCCGCGCCTCCTGGGCGGGTTCCGGCGAGGCGGCGACCGACGCCATCTGGTTCGGCGTGCGTGATGATGTGGGCTCGACCGAGTTCCTCGGCTATGAGACCGAGACCGCCGAGGGCGCGGTGACCGCGCTGGTCAGCGATGGTCGGCGCGTCAAGGCGCTGGAGACCGGCGCGCGCGGCCTCGTCGTGCTCAACCAGACCCCCTTCTATGCCGAGAGCGGCGGCCAGGTCGGCGACACCGGCCGCATGACCGGCGATGACGGCGTCACGGTGCGCGTCATCGGCACGCAGAAGAAGCTCGGCGACATCTTCGCCCATGAGGTCGAGGTCGAGAGCGGCACGCTCGTCGTCGGCGCGGCGCTGGCGCTCAGCGTCGACGCTGCCCGCCGCGGCGCCATCCGCGCCAATCATTCGGCCACCCATCTGCTGCACGAGGCGCTGCGCCGCGTGCTGGGCGACCATGTCGCGCAGAAGGGCTCGCTGGTGGCGCCCGATCGCCTGCGCTTCGACTTCAGTCACCCCAAGCCCCTCGACGAGGCGGAGCTGCGCGCCGTCGAGGACATCGCCAACGCCGTCGTGCTGCGCAATGAGCCGGTTACGACGCGCCTGATGGCGGTCGATGACGCCATTGCGTCGGGCGCGCGCGCGCTGTTCGGCGAGAAATATGGCGAGGAGGTGCGCGTGGTCGCCATGGGCACCGATCCCGGCAATGGCGCGCCCTATTCCATCGAATTGTGTGGCGGCACCCATGTGCGGCGCACCGGCGATATCGGCCTCGTCAGCGTGCTCGGCGAGAGCGCGGTCGGCGCCGGCGTGCGCCGCATCGAGGCGATGACGGCCGACGGCGCGCGCCATCATCTGTCCGGCGAAAGCCGGGCGCTGCACGCCGCGGCGGCGGCGCTCAAGGCGCCGGTCGGCGAGGTCGAGGCGCGCATCGCCCAGCTGGTCGAGGAGCGGCGCCGGCTCGAGCGCGAGCTCGGCGAGGCCAAGCGCAAGCTCGCCATGGGTGGCGGCGAGGCCGGCGAGGAGCCGGTGCGCACGGTCGGTGCGGTCAAGCTGATGGCGCGCCAGGTCAGCGGCATCGACCTCAAGGATCTCAAGAGCCTGGCCGATGAGGGCAAGAAGCGCCTCGGCTCCGGCATCGTGGTGATCGTCGGCGTGACCGAGGACGGGCGCGCCGGCCTCGTGGTCGGCGTCACGGACGATCTGACCGCCAGCTATGACGCGGTGGCGCTGGTGCGCCGGGGCGCCGAGGCGCTGGGCGGCAAGGGCGGCGGCGGCCGGGCCGACATGGCGCAGGCCGGTGGCCCCGACGGCGCCCGCGCTGGCGAGGCGCTCGCCGCCATCGAGGCCGCGCTGGCGGGGTGATGGCCGAGGCGGGCGACTATGGCCGGAGCCCGCGCCACGGCGCGCGACAGAGCGTCGGGCCGTGCGAAACCTGCCTGCTGTACAGCCGTCGCGCGTCCGCCGTCGCGTCGTGGCACTGGAAGGGGTGGCGGCGCGATCGTCACGCAATGCCTGCGGCCGGTCGCCGGTCCGCCGGCGCCGCGTCGGTTCCGTGCCGACGTTCGGGGGCGCAGCCGGTTGGTCCGCCGTGACAGGAACGAGCCGGGTATCGTCAATGCCTGAGGATCATCAAGGCAGCGGGGTGGCTCTCGTGGCATGATGGAACCTCGGCGTGGTCAACGATGAGTTGGCTGAGTCGGCGCATGTTTTCGGCGCGCGGGCGATACGCGGGGCAGCGTCAAACCGTGCCGTTGTCGCGGCGGCAGCAAAAGGCAGGGCGGCGTCGGGCTCGCCGTTGCGGTGTGATGGGGCAGGGAGGCCGGAATGACGGCCCACAAGACGGGCAAGGACGCGGCGGGCAAGGACGCTGCGGGCAAGAGCCGCGGTTCCAGTAAAGCCACGTCGCACCTGGCCACCGACGACGTGGTGGCTGAAGATGTGACGGCGGAAGGCAACGCAGCGAAAGGCGTCGCAGCCAAGGACGTGGCGGGGAAGGGCGTTTCGCCCGTGGATGATGCCGCAGGCGGGGTCTTATCCACCGACGCGTCATCCGGTGACCGACCTTTGGGAGACGTGCCGTCCGTCATTGGCCGTTCCACCGGCGCATCGTTCAAGGGCGGTTCGTTGAAGGACGGCGCGGCCACGAAGATCGGAGCCAGTTTAACCTCCTCCGGGGATGCCGCCTCCGGCGCAGCGCCCTCCGGGGAGCCCATCTCCAGGGCAGTGTCGTCCACCGATGGTGCTTCGATCCTGGGTGTGCCCCACGACGGCGCGAATGCCTCCCCCGTGGCTGCGCCGGGCTCCGGCGAGGCGGCGACCGTTCATGGCGCCGCGACGCCGGAAGGCCCGGCGGTTCGGCCCAGTCCGACGCGTCACCATGCGCCAACCGGCGAGGCGGCGGCCAAACATGCGCCGGCCCGGCAGGAGGTTGCGCCCGGCCCGGCTGGCTGGTGGGTGGCGAAGCGGCGGCGCTGTTACGAGATCCTCGAGCGCGATGCCGCTCATGACCGCATCGCCGAGCGGGTGAATATCGCGCTGATCGTGCTGATCGTGCTCAATGTCGTCGTTGCCGTGCTGGAGACGGTGCCGAGCCTCTTGCTGCGCGACATGCCGTTCTTCCGCAGCTTCGAGATCATCTCATTGGTCCTGTTTGCGCTGGAATACGCGCTGCGCCTGTGGTCAGCGCCGGAGAATCCGCGCTATCGCGGGGTTCCGGCCGGTTGGGCAAGGCTGCGTCACATGGTGACGCCCGCGGCCATCATCGATCTCGTCGCCTGGCTGCCCTTCCTCATCTCGATGCTCTTCCATGTGGAACTGCGCACGCTGGCGATCTTCCGGCTGCTGCGCTTCGTCAAGCTGGCGCGCTACTCGCCGGGCATGCAGTCGCTGCTTGAGGTGCTGCACCGCGAGCGCCAGTCGCTGATGGCCTGTTTCTGGTTGCTGGCGGCGTCGGTGCTGATCGCCGCCTCGGCCATGTATGTCGCCGAGGGCAGCGTCCAGCCGCAGCATTTCGGCTCGATTCCCGCCGCCATGTGGTGGGCGATGACCACGGTGACGACGGTCGGCTATGGCGATACCTACCCGATGACGCCCGCGGGCAAGGTGATCGCCAGCCTCACCATGATTACCGGCATCATCATGATCGCCCTGCCGGTCGGTATCATCGCCACGGCCTTTGTCGACGTCATCAAGCGGCGCGATTTCGTCATCACCTGGGGCATGGTGGCTCGCGTGCCACTCTTCGCCGATCTCGATGCGGTGGGGATTGGCGAGATCCACAAGGCGCTGTCGGCCCATGTGGCGCAGCCGGGCGAGGTGATCGTGCGGCGCGGCGAGACCGCGCGCTCGATGTACTTCATCGCTTCGGGCGAAGTGCTGCTGGAATTCCCGCATGAGAGCGTCGTGTTCACCGAGGGGCAGTTCTTCGGCGAGATGGCGCTGGTGCACTCGGCCAAGCGCGCCGCCACGGCGCGGGCGCGCACGCGCTCCATGCTGCTGATGCTCGACGCGGCGGATCTGAGCGAGATCATCCACCGCCACCCCGAAATCGGGGCGCGCATCGCGGCCATGGCGCGGGATGTGGCCGGGCCGCATCCGCTGGCGCGTCGATCCGATATCGCCAGCGGCGAGATCGGCCAGGAAACGGGAGAGGGGACGGGCTGAGCCGCGAGGGGTAACGGCGCCACATGTGGTGCCGTCGTCGGCGCCGACCCCGCAGGCACGGGGAAGCGCCGTGCTTCAAGGTGGAACCGGGACGCGTCATGACGCGTCCCGGATGGTCATCGCCTCAGGCGAGAGCCTTCTGCAGGTTCTCCGAGATCTTGTCGAGGAAGCCGGTGGTGGAGAGCCACTTCTGGTCCGCGCCGACGAGGAGGGCGAGATCCTTGGTCATGTAGCCGCTCTCGACCGTGTCGACGCACACCTTCTCCAGCGTGGCGCAGAAATTGGCGAGCTCGGCATTGTTGTCGAGCTTGGCGCGGTGCGCGAGGCCGCGGGTCCAGGCGAAGATCGAGGCGATGGAGTTGGTCGAGGTCTCCTTGCCCTTCTGGTGCTCGCGGTAGTGGCGGGTGACGGTGCCGTGCGCGGCCTCGGCCTCCACGGTCTGGCCATCCGGCGTCATCAGCACCGAGGTCATCAGGCCGAGCGAGCCGAAGCCCTGCGCGACGATGTCCGACTGAACGTCGCCATCATAGTTCTTGCACGCCCAGACATAGCCGCCGGACCACTTGAGCGCCGAAGCGACCATGTCGTCGATCAGGCGGTGCTCGTACCAGATCTTGTGCTTCTCGAACTCAGCCTTGAATTCTTCATCGTAGATCTTCTGGAAGATCTCCTTGAAGCGGCCATCATACTGCTTCAGGATGGTGTCCTTGGTGGACAGGTAGACCGGATACTTGCGCATCAGGCCGTAATTCAGCGAGGCGCGGGCGAATTCGGTGATGGATTCGTCGATGTTGTACATCGCCATCGCCACGCCGGAGTCCTGGTACTTGTAGACCTCGTGCTCGATCACCGCGCCGTCGTCGCCGACGAACTTGATGGTGAGCGTGCCGGGGCCGGGCACCTTGAAATCGGTCGCGCGGTACTGGTCGCCAAAGGCGTGGCGGCCGACGATGATCGGCTGGGTCCAGCCCGGTACCAGGCGCGGCACGTTCTTGCAGATGATCGGCTCGCGGAAGATCACGCCGCCGAGGATGTTGCGGATCGTGCCGTTGGGCGAGCGCCACATCTTCTTCAGGTTGAACTCGGTGACGCGGCCCGCATCCGGGGTGATGGTGGCGCATTTGACGCCCACGCCCACGCGCTTGATCGCCTCGGCCGCATCGATCGTCACCTGGTCCTCGGTGGCATCGCGGTTCTCGACGCCGAGGTCGTAATACTCGAGGTCGATGTCGAGGTACGGGTGGATCAGCTTGTCCTTGATGTACTGCCAGATGATGCGGGTCATCTCGTCGCCGTCGAGTTCGACGACGGGATTCTCGACCTTGATCTTCGCCATGGGTTCCTACCTCGCACGGATGCAGCTTCGTAATGGGGCCTCGGCGCCGGTCCGCGCGGCCGCCGCCGGTGAAGGCGTGATACCGCGCCGCAGCGTCAAGCGAAAGCGCGGTGCGGCACGACTTTGGCGGTAAATCGTCAAACGCCTGTCGTGGCAGCTTCATCGGCCGCTGTTAGCCCCCTCGCGGATCTGCCGCGATGCACCTGCGGGGCGCGCGCGGTCACTCGGGGAGACCAAGACCATGTCGCGCCGTACCTCTGTCAGCCTTGCCCTCCTGCTGGCCACCCTGTGCGCCGGCGGCGCCGCCGCCCAGGAGCAGCGCCCGGCCGCCGAGACGCTCACCCGCTTCGAGGTTCCCGAAGCCCGGCAGGCCGTCGCCGTGTCGGACCGCTTTTTCTACGCGATCGACAACCGCACTTTGGTGAAGCTCGACAAGACCACCGGCAAGGCCGTGGCGAAATGGGAGGGCCCGAAGGCCGGGCCGATCCTGCATCTCGACAGCGGCGTGGTGCGCGACGGCAAGCTCTACACCGCGCATTCCAACTACCCGGACTGGCCGATGACCTCCTCGATCGAGGTGTGGGACGCCGAGACGCTGAAGCATCTGGAAAGCCACAGCTTCGGCATTGACCGCGGCTCTTTCACCTGGCTCGACCGTGATCCCCAGGGCCGCTGGTGGGGCGCCTTCGCCAATTACAACCGAGTGTTCGACAAGAGCCCGGTCGCCTATGGCAACAAATACGCCACCCAGCTCGTGCGCTTCAACGCGGACTGGAGCGTCGCCGAGGCCTTCGTCTACCCCGATGCGCTGGTTGCCAAATTCCAGGACATGAGCAATTCCGGCGGCGCCTTCGGGCCGGATGGCCGGCTCTACATCTCCGGCCACGACAATGCCGAGCTCTACGTCGTCGCCCCGCCGGAGATGGGGGCGGTGATGGTGTGGCAGGAGACGATTCCCCTCGAGATCGCCGGGCAGGGCTTCGCCTTCGACCCGGCCCAGCCGGGTGTTGTGTGGGGGATGATCCGCGGCAAGGCCGGGGCGGCCAGCCAGGTGACGGTGAGCCGCCTGCCGCCCGCCAAATGAGCGCAGGCGGCGCCCGCGCGGCTGCGTGGACCTGTGCGGGCGCTTAGCGATTTCACTCCTGGAGGAAATGCTCTAGGAGGGCGGCCATGAACGCGCCGCTCGCCCTGTCCCATTTCCGCACCTCCCTCGCTGCCATGGGGGCCGCCCGATGACCGGCGCCGGCACCAATCGCAGCCTCGACTGGCCCGAGGGTGGGCCGGTCGTCATCCTCGTCGAGCCGCAGCTCGGTGAGAATATCGGCTCGGCCGTGCGGGCCATGGGCAATTTCGGCCTGACGCGGCTGCGCATCGTCAACCCGCGCGAGGGCTGGCCGAACCCCAAGGCGGTGACCTTCGCCTCCGGCGCCGACCGCATTCTGGAAGAGGCGCAGATCTTCCCGGACCTGCGCGCGGCCATCGCCGATCTCAACTTCATCGCCGCCGCCACCGCCCGCGAGCGCGGGATGCAGAAGACGGTGATCGGCGCCGACGATTTCGCCGTCGAGGCCGGCACGCGCATCAAGGGCGGGGAGAATGTCGGGCTGCTGATCGGGCGCGAGCGCACCGGGCTCTACACCGAGGAAGTCTCGCTCGCCGACGTGATCCTCACCTTGCCGGTGAACCCTGCCTTTGCCTCGCTGAATCTCGGCATGGCGGTGGCGGTGATCGCCTATGAATGGTTCAAGCACGCCTCGGGCGGGGCGCTGCCCTTCCAGCAGCCGGACCGCTATCCGGTGGCCGACAAAGCGGACCTTCTCGCCTTCTTCGATCATGTGGAGCACGAACTCGACGCGGCGCTGTTCTTCCGCTCGCCGCAGAAGAAGCCGGTGACGATCCGCAACATCCGCAACATCTTCCACCGGGTTGGGCTGACGCGGCAGGATATCGCCACGCTGCACGGCATGGTCACCGCGCTGGTGGAAGGGCGCGGCCTGCGGGCGGCGCGCACCGCCGCGCGGCTGAGCGGCCAGAAGGCGCCGGCCGATGACGAGGGCGACGCCGGCTGAGGCGTGCCGCATTTCGGCGGTCGAGACCGCAACGCTCCGTTTACCAAGATGCGCCACACTGGGATGCGCCATAATCCCGCCTGGGATGGAGAACATTCAGATGCGCATCGAGGCTTCAACCGGCCCGGCATCCACCGGCCCCATCGGCGTCTCGTCCCCTCGTGCCAATGGGCCGTCCCGCGTGTCGTCGCCGCCGCTTTCCCCCGAAACCCAGCTGCCGAGCGCGCTGCGCGCGCCGACCATACTCGTCTTCGATTCGGGGCTGGGTGGGCTCTCCGTGTTCCGCGAGCTGGCGCGGGTGCGGCCCGATGCGCGCTTCGTCTATGCCGCCGATGATGTGGCCTTTCCCATCGGCTCCTGGGAGGAGGGCGCGCTGCTGACCCGGCTGGTCTGCGTCATCGACGCGTTGATTGCCCGTGTGCGGCCCGATGCGGTGGTGATCGCCTGCAACACCGCCTCGACGCTCGTTCTGCCGAGCCTGCGCGCGCGCCATGCCATTCCCTTCATCGGCACGGTGCCGGCGATCAAGCCGGCCTGCGAGAGCTCGCTCAGCCGGCAGGTGAGCGTGCTGGCGACACCGGGCACGGTGAAGCGCGACTACACCCAGACCCTCATCCGCGACTTCGCCGGCAATTGCGCGGTGACGCTGGTCGGCTCGACGCAGCTCGCCGCGCTCGCCGAGGCCGCCATGGCCGGTGAGAGCGTGCCCGACGAGGCCTTTGCCGCCGAGATTGCCCCCGCCTTTGTGCGCGCCGGCAAGGCGCGGACCGACGCGGTGGTGCTGGCCTGCACGCATTACCCGCTGGTGCTCGACCGCCTCCAGAAGGTCGCGCCCTGGCCGGTGCGCTGGATTGATCCGGCGCCGGCCATCGCCCGGCGCCTTGCCGCGCTGCTCGGCCCCACGGCCTTTGCCGCGAGCCCGGCGCCGCTGAGGCTGTTCTCGACCGGGCGGCCGCTCGATTCGCGGCTGGTGGAGACCATCATCGGCCGCGCGGCGCGGGCGGGTGAGGTGCTGCCGGTGGCGATGGCGGCGGCCTGAGTCGCCCTGTCGTACGACCGGCCCGGCTTCCGGCCTTGCCGCTGCCGCCTTAGCCGCGCAGCATGCCGCATCGGCAAAAACTGCCCGCAAGGATTCGTCCGTGACCTGTTTGCGCGTGCCGCCCGCGACCCACGTCTCCGATGGCACGGCGCCGGAAGGCTGGACCCGCCGCCACTTTCTCCTTGCCGGCGCCGCGCTGGCCGGCGCGGGTGCGCTGGGCATCGATGCGGCGGACGCGCAGCAGGCCGACAAGCCCTTCGAGGTCTGGGTCGCCGAGTTTCGCGCCCGCGCCCGTGCGCGCGGCATTTCCGATGCGGTCTATGACAAGGTCACGCGCGGGCTGGAGCCGGACACCTCGGTTTACGCCAAGGACAGCGGCCAGCCGGAATTCCGTGAGCAGCTCTGGCAATATCTCAACCGCCGTATCTCCGAATGGAGGCTCAATACCGGCCGCGCGGCGGCGCAGAAGAACGCCGCGCTGATGAAGCGCCTGCAGGGCGATTTCGGCGTCGAGCCGGATGCGCTGCTCGGCCTGTGGGGCATGGAGAGCGCCTTCGGCGAACTGGTCGATGATCCCGACCATATGAAGCCGGTCTTCCCCTCGCTCGCCGCGCTCGCCTGGGGTGAGCCGCGCCGGCGCAAATACTGGGAGACCGAATTCCTCAACGCCTGCGCCATCGTCCAGCGCGGCTGGGCGCAGCCGGATGAGATGCAGGGCTCCTGGGCCGGCGCCATGGGGCATACGCAGTGGATGCCCGAGGTCTGGCTCAATCTCGGCGTCGATTATGACGGCAACGGCGTGCCCTCGCCCTATTCGGTGCCGGACGCGCTGGCGGGCTCCTCGCGCTATCTGATCCAGCGCGGCAACTACCAGCGCGGCCTGCCCTGGGGCTTCGAGGTGCGCATGGACGGCGTCTCCGAGAATCTGGCGGACAACAAGACGCGCCGCAGCGTCGCCGACTGGGCCAAGGCCGGCGTCACCCCGGCCGGGGGCGGGCGCTTCGACCTGCCGAAGGCGACCGCGCGGCTCTGGGCCCCCGTAGGACCGGAGGGGCCGTGCTTCCTGCTGACGCAGAATTTCTACGCCGTGCGCAGCTACAACCCCTCGATGAACTATGCCCTCGCCGTCTGCCATCTCGGCGACCGGGTGCTGGGCGGCGCGCCCTTCATCACGCCGTTTCCGGGCGGCGAGCGCGCGCTCACGCTCGCGGAGATCCAGGAGGTTCAACGTCGCCTCACCCGCGCCGGCTTCGACACGGGCGGGGCGGATGGGCGGGTGGGCAACATGACCATGCGCGCGGTGGCCGATTTCCAGAAGAAGATCGGTCTGGACCCCGACGGCTATGCCAGCCTTGATGTGCTGGCGGCGCTGCGCAAGGGGCGGTGAGGGGCTATGGCTCGGCTGTGTCCCGTGAAAACAAGTGGAATCAGTCGGTCGCGCGACCTATATTCATGTCATGGGCGCGATACCGTTCGATACGCTGAAACTCGCGAGGACGTTGCGGGATAAGGCTCACTTCACGGCCGAACAGGCCGAGGGTGTTGCCGATGCCCTTGCGGACGCTTTTCAGGATCGTGTCGCCACCAAGGACTATCTGGCGCTGCTTGAGCAAAGGCTGACGATCAAGATCGGCGGTATGCTGGCTGTGGCGGTCGGTGTGCTCACGGCCTTCCTCAAGCTCGCCAGCTGAAACCCCCGCACCCTTGACCTTCCGGCCTTTTGCGACTATCCACCCGCTCACGCACGGGGTCGGCAACGGCCCCGTGTTACGTTTCACGCACCCGTGGACCTGACCGGCGCGTTCGGACAGGGCCTGTCACTTCCCGCAAGGGAGGAGAGGAGGGGGCGCGATCCAAACCGCAACCTTGCGAAGAGGACCAGCGCATGAGCAAGCGCGTTTCGGCCAAGCACAAGCTTGACCGCCGTATGGGCGAGAATATCTGGGGTCGCCCGAAGAGCCCCATCAACAAGCGTGAATACGGCCCGGGCCAGCACGGCCAGCGCCGCAAGGGCAAGCTTTCCGACTTCGGCGTGCAGCTGCGCGCCAAGCAGAAGCTCAAGGGCTACTACGCCTCGATCGGCGAGAAGCAGTTCCACGCGATCTATGTTGAAGCCTCGCGCCTCAAGGGCGACACCGGCGCCAACCTGATCGGCCTGCTGGAGCGCCGTCTCGACGCGGTCGTCTACCGCGCCAAGTTCGTTCCGACCGTCTTCGCCGCCCGCCAGTTCGTGAGCCACGGCCACGTCAAGGTGAACGGCCAGCGCGTCAACATCCCGAGCTACAAGGTCAAGGTCGGCGACGTGATCGAGGTCAAGGAAGCCTCGAAGCAGCTCGCCCTCGTCATCGAGGCCGCCGCCTCCGGTGAGCGCGACGTTCCGGACTATCTGGAAGTCGACGGCCACAAGATGACCGCCAAGTTCGCGCGCGTGCCCGAGCTCAACGAGGTGCCCTATCCGGTCGTGATGGAGCCCAACCTCGTGGTCGAGTATTATTCGCGCTGATCCCAACGGATCGCGAGAGACGAAAAAGCCGCCCCTCGGGGCGGCTTTTTTATTTTCCGCCCTGAAGCACGATCAGGACAAAGGCAGTACCTGCGATTGCCGCGGGAAGCAGGACGAAAAGCGCGGGGGCCAGCCAGCTCGCCAGCGCCGCCGAGCGATAACGCCCGAACCCGGCGAGCACGGGAGCCGCCACGATCATGATGGCGCCCAGAAGCGGAATCCCCGCCACATGAAACTTCGCAAGCGGCGGCAGTTGATCCGCCTTCCCTGCAAGCGCGGGCAACCCGAAAGCGATCACGATCGCAGCCGTCGCGGCTGTTCCTGCCGCGATAAGCCCGATGGCCAGGTACCTCGACAGCCTCACGCCGTAGCGCGGCCGGCGACCACGACGCCCTTTTCTTCCAGCAGCGTCTGCAGCTCGCCCGCCTGGTACATCTCGCGGACGATGTCGCAGCCGCCGACGAACTCGCCCTTGACGAAGACCTGCGGGATGGTCGGCCAGTTCGTGTACTCCTTGATCCCGTTGCGGATCTCGTCGGAGTCGAGAACGTTGATGCCCTTATAGTCGACGCCTAGCAGGTTGAAGACGTGCGCCACCTGGCCGGAGAAGCCGCACATGGGGAATTGCGGCGTGCCCTTCATGAAGACGACGACGTCGTTGCTCTTCACCTGGCTGTCGATGAAATCATGGATGCTCATGGCATTGCCCTTCTGGCGATCCCTGGCGGGAAAGTGGTGGAGCGGCGCGGGCGCGTTAAGCGACGTCGCCGCGTTCAGTCCGGCACATTGGTCTGGAGCGCGAGGGCGTGCAAGATGCCGCCCATCTGCCCCTTGAGCGCCGCATAGACCATCTGGTGCTGCTGCACGCGGCTCTTGCCGCGGAAGCTCTCCGAGATGACGGTTGCGGCATAGTGATTGCCGTCGCCGGCGAGATCACGAATCTCCACCGAGGCGTCCGGTACTCCCTCACGGATCAGCCGTTCAATCTCGGCCGCTTCCATCGCCATGGATGATGCTCCCTCACACCATGCCCGCGCCCATATAGATGGGCAGCCAGGCCTCATGCCGCTCGCGCAGTGCGTCGACTACAATTGGGCGCTCGCCCGGAATATTCAATCGGTCGCCGGCGGTCGCGCCGATCTTGGCGAGGGTGACGCCCGCCACCTCGGCCTCCCGCAGAACCTGCGCCTTCTCGCCGCTGGCGACGGTGATGACGTAGCGCGCCTGATCCTCGCCAAACCAGTAGGCGTGCGGATTGATGCCCTCCGGCGCGACGAGGTTCGCGCCGATGCCGGACGCCATCGCCATCTCGGCGACCGCCACCAGCAAGCCGCCATCGGACACGTCATGCACGGCGGTGACGAGGCCGGCCTGGATGAGGGCGCGGACGAAATCGCCGTTCTTGCGCTCAAGCTCCAGATCCACCGGCGGCGGGGCGCCGTCTTCGCGGTTGAGGATCTCGGAGAGGAAGGCCGACTGGCCGAGCCAGCCCGTGGTCGCGCCGACCACGAAGATCAGCTCGCCGCTCGCCTTGAAGGCCAGCGTCGCCATGGTGTTGATGTCGTCGAGCACACCGACACCGCCAATGGTCGGGGTCGGCAGGATGCCGCGCCCATTGGTCTCGTTGTAGAGGCTGACATTGCCCGACACGACCGGGAAGTCGAGCGCCAGCGCCGCCGCGCCGATGCCACGCAGGCAGCCGACGAGCTGGCCCATGATCTCCGGCTTCTCGGGATTGCCGAAGTTCAGATTGTCGGTGATGGCGAGCGGGCGGGCGCCGACGGCGGTGATGTTGCGCCAGGCTTCCGCCACCGCCTGCTTGCCGCCCTCGAACGGGTCGGCCTCGCAATAGCGCGGGGTCACGTCACAGCTCATGGCGAGCGCCTTCGGGCCGTTCTCGACCCGCACCACGGCCGCGTCGCCGCCGGGGCGCTGGGCGGTGTTGTTGAGGATCAGGTGGTCATACTGCTCCCAGATCCAGCGCTTGGAGGCGAAGTCAGGCGAGCCGATCAGGCGCTCCAGCGCGCCCGGAATGGTCGCGGAGATTTCCAGCGCGGCCGGGTCGATGCGCTGCTGCTTGGGCGTCTCCACCCACGGCCGGTCATAGAGCGGGGCCTCGTCGCCCAGTTCCTTGATCGGCAGGTCGGCCTTGACCTCGCCCTTGTGCTTGACGACGAAGCGCAGATTGTCGGTGGTGTGGCCGACAATGGCGAAGTCGAGCCCCCATTTGCGGAAGATCGCCTCGGCCTGCTCTTCCTTGCCCGGCGCGATGACCATGAGCATGCGCTCCTGGCTCTCGGAGAGCATCATCTCGTAGGCGCTCATGCCCGTTTCGCGGCAGGGCACGTTGTCGAGCTCCAGCTCGATGCCGAGATCGCCCTTGGCGCCCATCTCGACCGCCGAGCAGGTGAGGCCGGCCGCGCCCATGTCCTGGATCGCGACCACGCAGCCCGCTTCCATGATCTCAAGGCAGGCTTCCAGCAGCAGCTTTTCGGCGAAGGGGTCGCCAACCTGCACAGTCGGGCGCTTTTCCTCCGCGCCCTCGCCGAACTCGGCGGAGGCCATGGTGGCGCCGTGGATGCCGTCGCGGCCGGTCTTGGAGCCGAGATAGACCACAGGCAGGCCGACGCCGGTCGCCTTGGCGTAGAAGATCTTGTCGGCATCGGCGAGGCCGACCGCCATGGCGTTCACCAGCGGGTTGCCGTCATAGCGGGTGTGGAAGCCGACAAGGCCGCCGACCGTCGGCACGCCGAAGGAATTGCCATAGGAGCCGATGCCACCGACGACGCCGGCCACCAGATGGCGGGTGCGGGGGTGCTTGGGGTCGCCGAAGCGCAGCGCGTTGAGCGCGGCGATCGGGCGGGCGCCCATGGTGAACACGTCGCGCAGAATGCCGCCCACGCCCGTCGCCGCGCCCTGATGGGGCTCGATATAGGACGGGTGATTGTGGCTCTCCATCTTGAAGACGGCAGCCTGGCCGTCGCCGATGTCGATGACGCCGGCATTCTCGCCCGGCCCCTGGATGACCCACGGCGCCTTGGTCGGCAGGCCCTTCAGGTGCAGGCGCGAGGACTTGTAGGAGCAGTGCTCGTTCCACATGGCCGAGAAGATGCCGAGCTCGGTGAAGGTCGGCTCGCGGCCGATGAGCTTCAGGATGCGCGCGTACTCGTCGGGCTTGAGGCCATGGTCGGCGACGAGCTCGGGGGTGATCTTCGGTTCGGAGGAGGTCATGCGGGCCGTCTTACGTTTGCGGGGCGAGGCGGGGCGGGCCGGCGAGGGGAGACCCTCAGGCCCGCTCCAGCGCTCCGGCGAGGCTCTCGAAAAGGGCGCGGCCATCGGTCGGACCGATGGCGGGGTCGACGTGGTTTTCCGGGTGCGGCATCAGGCCGAGCACGTTCAGCTTCTCGGAGACGATGCCGGCGATGGAGTTGGCGGCGCCGTTGAGCACCTGCGTGTCGTCGCGCGTGCCGCTGGCGGTGACATAGCGGAACAGCACGCGGCCCTCGCCCTCCAGACGCTTCAGCGTCTCGGCATCGGCGGTGTAGTTGCCTTCACCATGGGCGACGGGGAAGCGGACAATGGCGCCCTTGGCATAGCGACGGGTGAAGGGCGTGTCGTTGCGCTCGACCTTCAGCAGCGCCTCGCGGCAGATGAAGCGCAGGCGGGAATTGCGGACCAGCACGCCCGGCAGCAAGCCGCTCTCGCACAGGATCTGGAAGCCGTTGCAGATGCCCAGCACCAGGCCGCCGCGGGCCGCGTGCTCGCGCACGGCGTCCATGATGGCGGCGCGGGCGGCGATGGCGCCGCAGCGCAGATAATCGCCATAGGAGAAGCCGCCGGGTAGCACCACGAGATCGGTGCCGGCGGGCAGGGAGGTCTCGGCGTGCCACACCATGGCCGGCTTGGAACCGGAGACGGTGGTGAGGGCGTGCGCGGCATCGCCCTCGCGGTTGGAGCCGGGGAAGACGAGAACGGCTGATTTCATGGGACGAGCGGGCTTTCGGTCAGTTCAAGACGGCGTTCGATCCGCTCCAGCCGGGCGTCGTGCCGCGTGAGCGTCGCATAGATGTTGTGGATGTCCTGCTGCATCGCGATCTGATGCGTGCGGATGGCCTGAAGCTCCTGCTTTACCTCGTCGACCTTGCCGTCGAGCCTGACGAGGCGTTCCTGAATGGACCTCAGGACCTCGAAAAGGAGCTCGTTGGTGACGTCGGCCATGGTCCGGGGCTTCCCTAGCGTCGGGTCAGTCTATCACCCGACAAACTCGATGCGGTAGGATTCGATCACGGTGTTGGCCAGCAGCTTCTCGCAGGCCTCCTTGAGCGTCGCCTCGGCCTTGGCCTGGTCGGCGCCGTCCAGTTCGACATCGAAGACCTTGCCCTGGCGGACGCTGGCGATGCCGGGCACGCCGAGCGAGCGCAGCGCGCCTTCGATTGCCTTGCCCTGCGGATCGAGCACGGCGGATTTCAGGGTGACGAGAACGCGCGCCTTCATGGGACCACTCGTAAAAACTTGCGGGTGAAAAACACAGACGGGGGCAACCGGGCCCCCGCCTATCATCAGCCTGCACCGGGCTCAATGCCCGATCCGGTATAGGAGACCACCGAAAGCCGCAGCTCCCGGCGCGCCCGTCACTCTTCGGGTTCGGACTTGACCAGAACCGGACCACCCTGGCTGCGCTCGTTCTCGGACATGATGCCGAGGCGGCGCGCCACTTCCGAATAGGCCTCGACGAGGCCGCCCATGTCGCGGCGGAAGCGATCCTTGTCGAGCTTGTCGTTCGACTTGATGTCCCACAGACGGCAGGAATCCGGGCTGATCTCGTCGGCGACGACGATCCGCATCATGTCGCCTTCCCAGAGGCGGCCGCATTCCATCTTGAAGTCGACAAGGCGGATGCCGACGCCGAGGAACAGGCCCGACAGGAAATCATTCACGCGGATGGCCAGCGCGATGATGTCGTCGATTTCCTGGGTGGTCGCCCAGCCGAACGCCGTGATGTGCTCTTCCGACACCATCGGGTCGTTGAGCGCGTCGTTCTTGTAATAGAATTCGATGATCGACCGGGGAAGCTGCGTGCCTTCCTCGATGCCGAGGCGGGTCGACAGCGAACCGGCGGCGACGTTGCGCACCACCACTTCAAGCGGGATGATCTCGACCTCGCGGATGAGCTGCTCGCGCATGTTCAGCCGCTTGATGAAATGGGTCGGGACACCGATCTCGTTCAGCTTCAGGAAGATGTATTCCGAGATACGGTTGTTCAGCACGCCTTTGCCGTCGATGACGTCGTGCTTCTTGTTGTTGAAGGCAGTGGCGTCATCCTTGAAGTGCTGGATCAGCGTGCCTGGCTCAGGGCCCTCATAGAGGACCTTCGCCTTACCTTCATAAATGCGGCGGCGGCGGCTCATGGGTGGGTACCGTCGGTTGAGGAAGTCCATTAGGGTGCCGGGGCTCCGGTTCCGGGTTCACGGCTGGGGCGCCGCACGTTTACGCGATCTGTCGCGCCCTGGCGATCTCGATATCGCCGACGATTCGTTTCGCTCCGGCTCCGGCGCCCACGCGCGGACACTAGCCGATCGCCGGTGCGGATACAAACAGGACCGCGTGCATGTCTGGCGTGTCCCCACCGCACGGGACATGTCGGGGCCCCGAGCGGCAGATTGCCGTAGGGGGCGGTGGATGGCCGCGACGGCGTTGATTTGGGTGCGGGCACGCGATAATCAAGCCGCAACTTACAGACATGGGGGCCATGGCATGAGCACGTTCGACAACCGCGAAGATGCGTTCGAGGCGAAGTACGCCCATGACGAGGCCCTGAAGTTCAAGGCCCATGCCCGCCGCAACAAGGCGCTTGGCCTGTGGGTCGCCGAGAAGCTGGGCCTCGCTGGCGCCGATGCCGACGCCTATGCCCGCACCCTCATTGAGGCCGATCTGCAGGAAGCCGGCGACGAGGATGTGTACCGCAAGGTCAAGGCCGACCTCGACGCCAAGGGCCTCGATGTGTCCGAGCACCGCATCCGCCGCACCATGGACGAGTTGCTGGCCGAGGCGATCACCCAGCTCAAGACCGAAGGCTGACGCGTCCGGCCGTCAGGCCCGGTGCTGCCTGGCCACCGATTCGCGCAGGCGCCGGGCTGGTTGCACCTTGGCAACCATCTTTTCGGCATTTGATTGCGACAGGCGGCGATTGCAGTCATCCGTGAGGATGGCCGCGATCGTCCGTTCGGGAAGGTCGTGGCATGGGAGGCCCCATGCGGTTCACGACGTCCGTTCTGTTCGCTTCCGGCTTTCTGATGGCCGGCACGCTGGCGGCCGCAGCATGGCCCGCCACCACGCGCAGCGCTGCCAATGTGCGCGGCGGCCCCGGCACCAGCTATGGCTTGCTCGGCACGCTGCCGGCCGGCACGCCCGTCGAGGTGGTCGGCTGCTCTGGCGCCTGGTGCCAGACCCCCTATGGCTATGTGAGCGCGAACCTGCTGGCGCAGGCGCCTGACGCTTCCGCCGCCAGCCCGGCGTTTCCCGGCACGACGACCGCCCGCTCGGGCAATTTCATTCCCGCCCCCCCGCCGATCCAGGGCGCCGCAGCGCTGGGTTACGCCCCGGCGGGCGTGGCGGCGAGCTATCAGACCCCGCTCACCGGCGGCACGGGCCTTGTCGCAGGCGTGGCGTCCGATCATCCGGGCGACGATCTCACCATGTCCGGCGTGCGCACCACCATGGGCACGACCAATGTGCGTTCGGGGCCCGGCACCGAGTATGAGGTGGTCAAGACGCTGCCGGATTCGACCAGCGTTCAGGTGATCCGCTGCGCCGATAGCTGGTGCCAGACCGACGAGGGCTACATCAGCATCTATCTGCTCTCGCGCGGGCCGGTGCAGCAGGTGCTGAACGCCGCCGCCCAGCCGCGCGTGCCGGGCTCGCAGACCCGCGACTCGCTGAGCTACGGTTCCACGGCCGTGTCGGCTGCCGGATCGCTTGCGGCCTATGGTGGCATCGGTGCGGCTGGAACTGCCTCGGGAGGCAATGCGGTGGTGACGGCGAGCGCCAATGTGCGCTCCGGGCCGGGGACGCGCTACAACTCGCTCGGCACGCTGCCGGCGGGCGCGCCGGTGAATGTGGTGTCCTGCGCCGGGGCGTGGTGTCAGACGCAATATGGCTATGTCAGCGCCCGTCTCGTCCGTCAGGGCGCCACCGCACCGGCTGTCTATGGAGCGCCGGCCCTTGCGAGCGTCGCCTCGCCGACCTATCGCGCGCCGGCGGCGTTGCAGGGCGCCGCGGCGCTGGGCTATGCACCGGCGGGCGCGGCGGCGAGCTATCAGACCCCGGTCGCCGGCGGGACGGGCCTTGTCGCCGGCGTGGCGTCCGATCATCCGGGCGACGATCTCACCATGTCCGGCGTGCGCACCACCATGGGCACGACCAATGTGCGCTCGGGGCCCGGCACCGAGTATGAGGTGGTCAAGACGCTGCCGGATTCGACCAGCGTTCAGGTGATCCGCTGCGCCGATAGCTGGTGCCAGACCGATGAGGGCTACATCAGCATCTATCTGCTCTCGCGCGGGCCTGTGCAGCAGGTGCTGAACGCCGCGGCCCAGCCGCGCGTGCCGGGTTCGCAGACCCGCGACTCGCTGAGCTACGGTTCCACGGCCGTGTCGGCTGCCGGATCGCTTGCGGCCTATGGTGGCATCGGTGCGGCTGGAACTGCCTCGGGAGGCAATGCGGTGGTGACGGCGAGCGCCAATGTGCGCTCCGGGCCGGGGACGCGCTACAACTCGCTCGGCACGCTGCCGGCGGGCGCGCCGGTGAATGTGGTGTCCTGCGCCGGGGCGTGGTGCCAGACCCAGTATGGCTATGTCAGCGCCCGGCTGGTGGGTCAGGCCGCGCCGGCCGCGCTGCCGGTGCAGCCGATGAGCATGGCTCCGGTGCCGGCAACGCCGGGCCGGGCCTATGCGCCGAACGCACGTCCCGACCTGTCCGCGTCGCCGGCCGGGGCGACGGTGGCGACGGGCGGGGCGACCTCCACCGCCATCACCACGGCCAGCGTCAAGCTGCGCACCGGCCCCGGCACGACTTATGACAGCGTCGGTACCCTGCCGGCCGGAACGCAGGTCGAGCTGCGGGGCTGTTCGGGCAGCTGGTGCGAGACGGTGGACGGCTATGTGAGCGCGCGCCACCTCTCGACCGGTGCCACCGAGCCGGCCCGCGTCGTCGTGCGTCGGGCGCCAGCGCGGAGCTCCGCGACTCCGGTCGCTTCGTCCTATGCCGCTTATGCTGGCCCGGCCGTGCCCGCGGGCTATGAGGCGACGGCGCCCTATCCCGGGCCGGTCTATCCCGGCATTGCCGTGACCACGCCCTATGCGCCGGGTGCCGCGCTGCTGGCCGGCCTCGCGGCGCCTTTCGTCGGCCTCGCCGCTGCGGTCGACGCGGCGGATGGCGGCTATGGCTGGGGCGGTTATGGCACCGCGCCCTTCGGCTATGGCTGGGGCACGGTGTGGCGGGCGAGCTGGGGGCCGGGCTATTGGGGACCGGGCCTCTATGGCCGCAATGGCGCGAGCTACTGGGGCGCGCGCACCAGCTATTGGGGCGGGCGGACCAGCTATTGGGGCGGGCGGACCAGCTACGCCAATATGCATCCCGGCTACCCGAACATCGCCCGCTTCGGCGACCGCTATGGCGACACCTACTGGTCGCGGCGCGGGGAGGGACGGCTGCCGCAGCGCGCCAGTTTCTATGGCGGGATGGGGCCGTTCTGGCAGGGCCCCTATGTCGAGGGTCCATCCTATAATGGCCGGCCGGTGATGTGGCGCCCCGGCGCCGCGATCTGGTGACGTAACCGTGATCGGGCGGGTGCTTACGTAGAGTAACCAATTTCGCCCCATTCGATTGCTATCGCACAGTATTGCGGCCGCTGCGTCAGCGGGGAGGCGTCCAAGCGTCTGCCGCGGTGAGGAGAGCCCGGATGCGTTTCACGAAATCTCTGATGGTTGCCGCCGGCCTGTTGATGGCCGGCACGGTTGCCGCGTCGGCCCGCCCGGCCGTGGCGACGACCGATCTGAATATCCGCAGCGGCCCCGGCACGCGTTACGCGGTGATCGGCTCGCTGCCGGCGGGCACGCAGGTCAACACCGGCGGCTGCGCGGGGAGCTGGTGCCGCGTCGGCGGCGGCTTCGTCAGCGCGAGTTATCTCGCCTTTGGCGGCCGTGCGCCCGCCCGCGTGGTCGTGCAACCCAATTACTACGCCAATGACGTCGCCCTCGGTATCGGCGCCTTCGCGCTCGGCGCGGCGGTCGGCTCGGCCTGGGGTGGTCCCGGCTATGGTCCCTATTGGGGGCCGGGCCCCGGCTATTGGGGCGGGCCGCGTTATTATGGCTATGGCCCGCGCTATTACGGCCCGCGCCGCGGTTATTGGGGCGGTGGTCCGCGCTGGCGCGGCCGTCCGGCCTATTGGCGCGGTGGACCGGGGCCGGGCTGGCGTGGTGGTCCCGGCTGGCGCGGGCGCGGTCCGGTTTTCCGCTAGATCGAGCGAGGCTGAAACGACAAAGGCGCGCCTGGTGGCGCGCCTTTTTCATGATCCGCCATGGCGCGCTCAGGCGCGGCCGAACACCCGGCGGAAGATCGTGTCGACATGCTTGAGGTGATAGCCGAGGTCGAACTTCTCGGCGATCTCCTCCGGCGTCAGATATTGACGCACTTCCTCATCACTGGTGAGCAGCGTCTGGAAGTCGCCCTCGCCGCGCCAGACCGGCATGGCATTGCGCTGGACGAGGCGATAGGCGTCCTCGCGGCTCGCGCCCTTCTGGGTGAGCGCCAGCAGCACGCGCTGGGAGTGCACGAGGCCGCCGAGGCGGTCGAGATTGCGCTGCATGTTCTCCGGGTAGACCACGAGCTTCTCGATGACGCCGGCAAGGCGGTTCAGCGCGAAATCGAGCGTCACCGTCGCGTCCGGGCCGATGCCGCGCTCGACCGAGGAGTGCGAGATGTCGCGCTCATGCCAGAGGGCGACATTCTCCAGCGCCGGCGTGACCATACCGCGCACAAGGCGGGCGAGGCCGGTGACGTTCTCGGTGAGCACCGGGTTGCGCTTGTGCGGCATGGCCGAGGAGCCCTTCTGGCCGGCCGAGAAGAACTCCTCGGCCTCCAGCACCTCGGTGCGCTGCAGATGGCGGATTTCGATGGCGACGCGCTCCATCGAAGAGGCGACGACGCCAAGCGCCGCGAAATAGGCGGCATGACGATCGCGGGGAATGACCTGCGTCGACACCGGCTCGACCTTCAGGCCGAGCTTGGCGGCGACATAGTCTTCCACGCGCGGGTCGATCTGCGCGAAGGTGCCGACCGCGCCGGAAATGGCGCAGGTGGCGACTTCCTCGCGCGCTGCGACCAGGCGGGCGCGGTTGCGCTGGAATTCGGCATGGGCCTGGGCCAGCTTCAGCCCGAAGGTGGTGGGCTCGGCATGGATGCCGTGCGAGCGGCCGATGGTCGGGGTGAGCTTGTGCTCGAAGGCCCGCGCTTCCAACGCCGCGAGCAGCCGGTCGACATCCTTGATGAGAATGTCGGCGGCGCGGACCAGCTGCACCGACAGGCAGGTATCCAGCACGTCGGAAGACGTCATGCCCTGGTGGACGAAGCGCGCCTCCGGCCCGACGATCTCGGCGAGATGGGTGAGGAAGGCGATGACGTCATGCTTGGTGACCGCCTCGATCTCGTCGATGCGCTCGACATCGAAAGTGGCGTCCTTCGCCATCTCCCAGATCTTCGCCGCGGCTTCCTTCGGCACCACGCCGAGCTCGGCCAGCGCATCGGTCGCGTGCGCCTCGATCTCGAACCAGATGCGGAAGCGGGTCTGCGGCTCCCAGATGGCAGCCATTTCGGGGCGGGTATAGCGCGGGATCACGGGCGGGCTCTTTCGGCAAGCGGTGGATGCCCGCGCATTAGCAGATAGGCGGGGGCGCGACAAATCCCGCCGCCGGGATCCTGCCCTGCGGCCGCGTCAGACGAGCGTGCCGCGCGCCCGCTCCGCCGCGTTGCGGATCGAGGCGATGTTGCCGGCATAGGCGCTGGCGCCGCCTTTGAAGGTGGCGGAGCCTGCAACCAGCGCATTGGCGCCGGCGGCGATGCAGGCGCCGGCGGTCTCGGGCGTCACGCCGCCGTCGATCTCGATGTCGATCGGCCGGTCGCCGATCATCGCCTTAATCTGGCGCACCTTGTCCATCACCGGCGCGATGAAGGCCTGGCCACCGAAGCCGGGGTTCACGGTCATGACGATGACGAGGTCGATGATATCCAGCAAATGCTCGATGGCGCTGGCGGGGGTCGCCGGGTTGATGGCAACACCGGCCTTCTTGCCGAGATTGCGGATGGCCTGCAGCGAGCGGTGGAGGTGCGGGCCAGCTTCCGCATGGACCGAGATGTGATCCGCGCCCGCCTTGGCGAAGGCCTCCAGATAGGGATCGGCCGGGGCGATCATCAGATGGACGTCGAAGGGCTTGGCCGAGAGCGGGCGCAGCGCCTTCACCACGTCCGGCCCGAAGGAGATGTTGGGCACGAAATGCCCGTCCATGATGTCGATATGGATCCAGTCCGCGCCGGCGGCGTCCACCGCCTTCAACTCCTCGCCGAACCGCGCGAAGTCGCTGGCGAGAATGGACGGGGCGATGATGAGCGGGCGGTTTGTCATGGGCAGGGCTCTCCGTTGCGCGCCCGTACCATGGCTGGCCGGGGCACCGCAAGAAAGCGGCGGACGACCCAGCGTCAACACCGGATGCGCTTACCGTAGGAGAGCGGTAATCTGCGAATCGGGGCCGACGATTTCCGGGCGTTGCTGGCGACGTCCGCTGATGGAGATGTGCATGATGAAGATGGGGTATGTGGCGGCGGGAGCGGCGGCTGCCGTGATCGGGCTTCTGTCGGCCGTGCCGGAAGCGCAGGCCTGGCGCGCCGGGGCCTGCGGCGCGCGCGGCTGCGTGGGTGTGGCCAATCCCGGGCATTATTACGGGGCTGGCCGCTATTATGGCCCGGTGCCGCGCGGCGGTGGCGTGGTGGTGGTCAATCCGCGCCCCTATTGGCCGCCGGGCGGCGCCGTGGCGGCCGGTGCGGCGCTCGGCTTCCTCACCGGGGTGGCGGCGGCTAACCTCGCCGGCCCGCCGCCCCAGCCGAACTACTGCTGGTACTACACCAACCCTCAGCGCACGACCGGCTTCTGGGAGCCGTGCCCCTGAGGGGCATACGCTTAGCGGCAAAATCGATGGCCGGGGGACACGATCCCCGGCCGTTCTTTAGCGGGCTGCCGCGACACCCGACCCGGCTCGGAGGCGGCCAAACCGTCTATCCCCACCGGTTCCGCCATGTCGGCATCGTGCCGGCTTGCGGCAAAGCGGTGGCCTCATAGACGGCCCGGGCGCAGGCGCGGGCGAGCGTCTGGACCACCGCCGCGCCGATGAGCGCGAGATCAAACACCGGATCGGCCAGCGGCCTGCGGCCGGTGGCGGCGGCGAAGATGGTGTCGCCGTCGAGCGGGGTGTGCACGGGCCAGATGGCATGGGCGTAGCCATCATGCGCCATCACGGCGAGACGCTTGCACTGAGCCTTGGTGAGCACCGCATCCGTCGCCACCACGGCGATTGTCGTATTGGCAATGCCGGCCTCCGCGCCCTCCGGCAGCCCCTTGAGGCGCGGTCGCGCGGGGAGGGCCGGCAGGGGGCTGGGAAAGCCGCGGCCGCCGTACTCGCTCTCCCGCTCGAAGGGGGCGGCCCAGAAATGCGGCGCGTCCGGGAAATTGGTCGCGCCACAGGCATTGACCGCCACCAGCGCGCCCACCCTGTGGCCGCTCGCCGCGATCATCGATGCCGAGCCCAGCCCGCCCTTCAGATCGACCGTCGTGGCGCCGGTGCCCGCGCCGACCGTGCCGAGCGCGAAGTCCAGCCCGGCGGCATTGGCGGCGGCGTAGCCGAGATCGCGATAGGGCGGAAAGCGGCCCCAGTCCTTGTTCCCGCCATTCAGCAGATCGAACAGCACCGCGCCGGGCACGATGGGCACCAGGGCGCTGCCGACCTGAAAGCCGATGCCACGCTCGGCTAGTGCCGCCATCACCCCGGCGCCGGCATCCAGCCCGAAGGCGGAACCGCCCGACAAGGCGAGCGCGTGAATGGCGCCCACGGTCTCGTCCGGTGCCAGAAGATCGGTCTCGCGCGTGCCCGGCCCGCCACCGCGTACATCGACCGAGGTGACGGTCGGCGCGTCGAAGATGACGGCGGTGACGCCCGAGGCGAGGGCGAGGTCGGTGGCGTTGCCGACGCGCAGGCCGGGAACGTCGGTGATCAGGTTGCGCATAGGGTGGGCACCAGCAGCATCACATCACGGGGAGAGGCCAAGCAGCCACATTGCATAAGCTCAAGCGGGCGTGCATTGGAAGGTCCAACAGTCCGGTAAAGGTTGCGCAGTTCATGGCCGACGTCACCCTCCCGGCGGCCTTTGCCGCGGGCATTGCCAGCTTCGTGTCGCCCTGCGTGCTGCCTTTGGTGCCGCCCTATCTGTGCTACCTCGCCGGCACCAGTCTCGACCAGATCACCCACAAGGCGCCGACCGACGCGGCCGCGCGCCGCACGCTCGGTGCGGCGCTTTTGTTCGTGGCGGGCTTCTCCACCGTCTTCGTCGCATTGGGGGCCGGCGCCTCAGTGGCGGGCGGCTATCTGCGGATGTATTCGCAGGAGCTCAGCATTGTGGCGGGCGTTGCCATCCTGCTGATGGGGCTGCACTTCCTCGGCGTGCTGCGCTTCGGCTGGTTGACGCGCACGCGCCGCGTGCATGTCGATGCGCCTTCCACCCTCGCTGGCGCCTATGTGATGGGCCTCGCCTTCGCCTTTGGCTGGACGCCCTGCATCGGCCCGGTGCTGGCGGCGATTCTCGCCGTGGCGGCGAGCGAGCAGACGCTGACGCGCGGCGCGGGATTGCTGGCGGTCTATTCCGCCGGGCTCGGCGTGCCCTTCCTGCTGGTTGCCGCTATGGCGCGCCCGGCGCTCGGCATGCTCGTTCATGCCCGGCGCTATCTGCCCATGGTCGAGAAGGTGATGGGTGGCCTGCTGGTGCTCACCGGCATCGGCTTCCTCTCCGGCTGGATGGCGACGATGAGCTTCTGGCTGCTGGAGACTTTCCCGGCACTGTCGCGCTTCGGCTAAACGAGACGCTTACGCATATGGATGCAGGCCATCCCGCGTCCTCCCGGCAAGATATGCTCTCCATATCCTTCCCGCATGAAGCCGTGACGTAGATAGAACGCCTCGGCATTTATCGAGGCGTCCATGGTCAGTTCAGTAAGGCCGCACTTCAGCGCCCGCTTTTCCAACTCGCACAGGATGTCGCCGCCGATTCCGGCGCGGCCATGGTCGGGCGCGACATAGACGGCTCGCAGTTCGTGACTGCCGGGCACGATCGAGCCGAAGCCGATGATGCTGCCGCTTCGGTCCCGGGACACCACTGCCTCTTCGACGCGGCGCGCCAAGCGTAGGGCGAGAGCCTCTATGACCTCAGTCCGCAGCGGCAAGGGTGCCCAAGCCTCAATGACATCGGCATCATAGAAGGCAACTGCCGTTCCGCGCACGGCTGCCCGCTGCACCCTTAGCATCGCTTCCGCATCCATGGGGCGCGCTTCTTCGATATGCATGGCACTCCACCGGTGCGTTGACCTATCGGAGGGCGTCTATCTCAGTCGCAAAACAAAACCCGCCGGCGCGAACCGGCGGGTCATGCATCAGGCGTGAGCCGCGAGTGGGCGCCCGCTAGGGCGCCCGATGCGCGATCAGAGCTCGGTGTAGCCGCCGTCCTTCCAGACATAGACGACGTAGTCGAGGTTGGTGCGGTCACCCTTCTTGTCGAAGGTCAGCTTGCCGAGCACCGTGTTGAAAGCCGCGCCCGAGTGGATGTACTCGGCGACCTTCTTGGTATCGAGCGACTTGGTCGCCTCGACGGCCTGCTGGATCACCTGGCCGGCAGCGTAGGAGTAGAGAACATAACCCTCGGGGTCGATGTTCTTCTTCTTGAACTCCTCGACGACCTTGACGGCGGCCGGGCTCTTGCGCGGATCCGGGCCGAAGGTCATGAGGGTGCCAGCGGCGCCCGGACCGGCGATGGTCCAGAACTCCTTGTCGGTGATGCCGTCGCCCGAGAACAGGACGGTGTTCTGGCCCTGGTCGCGCAGCTGGCGAACCAGCAGGCCGGCTTCGGTGTGCAGACCGCCGTAATAGAGAATGTCGACGTTCGCGGCCTTCAGCTTGGAGACGAGAGCGGAATAGTCCTTCTCGCCCGGGTTGATGCCTTCATAGACCACTTCAGTCACGCCACCGGCGTTGAGCGCCTTCTTGGTCTCGTCGGCCAGACCCTTGCCGTAGGGGGTCTTGTCGTGGACGATGGCGATCTTCTTGCCCTTCAGGTTCTGAAGGATGTAGGCGGCGGCGACGGCGCCCTGCTGGTCGTCACGACCGCAGGTGCGGAACACGTTGGTGAGGCCGCGCTCGGTGAGCTTCGGGTTGGTCGAGGCCGGGGAGATGGCGATCACGCCGGCTTCGGCATACTGCTCGGAGGCCGGGATCGACACGCCCGAGTTGAAGTGGCCGATCACGAACTTCACGCCGTCGGCGATGAACTTGTTGGCCACCGAGACGCCCTGCTCGGGCTTGGAGGCGTCGTCGCCCACGATGATCTCGACCTTCTGGCCGAGGAGACCGCCGGCAGCGTTGACGTCCGTCGCCCACTGCTCGGCACCGTTCTTGAGCTGGGCGCCGAAGGTGGCGTTCGCGCCGGTGATCGGGCCACCGACGCCGACCTTGACCTGCGCCGAGGCCGGCACGGCCAGCGCCGCCATGGCGCCGAGCGCAATGCCCGCAAACAGAAGCTTCTTCATGAACTTCTCTCCTGATTCTGGAAGGGTAGTCTTCGCAGCCTGTGCGGCCAGGCGACTGTCACCCCTGGCCGCTATCATGCTCTTTTCCGCACCCCTGTCGATGAGGAAGCGAAACATGGTGAAGGGTGCTCAGGCCTGCTCGCCAGGGGCCTCACGGGAGGCGCCTTCGAGCCAGCCGAACGGCCCCGACTGACGGTAGATCCAGCCATAGCGCGTCGCCATCTGGCTCGCCCTTTCGGAGCGGAAGCCCAGGGTGGCGAGCGCCACGAGGAAGGCCGTATCCGTCAGGAAATAGTGCAGGGACAGCAGCGTCCCTTCGAACAACGCGAAGTGGAAGAAGCGCACCACGCAGCCGAGCAGCAGCGCATAGATCACCGCCTGCCGGTACACCCGCCAGGTGCGAGCGATGGAACGGCCGGTGAACCAGGCCGCGCCGCCGCCGAGGAACACGGTGACGAGCAGGAAGTCGCCGCGTGACACCTCGATGACCGAGGATGGCGTGATGACCGATGCCACCAGAATGGCGATGACGACGAGGGCGGGAACGACCACGGCGAGGCTGGTGGTCGGGCCCTGGGAGATGAGGGTGCCGCTGGTCCGGGCCATGTCAGTGCTTCCCGCCTTCGAGATAGGCCGCCCGCACTTCCGGGCGCTCCAGCAGTTCCCGGCCGGGGCCGGACATGGTGACGAGGCCGTTCACCAGCACATAGCCGCGATGGGCGAGCTTCAGCGCGTGGAAGGCGTTCTGCTCGACCAGGAACACGGTGAGTCCCTCGGTGCGGTTCAGTTCGCGGATCGCGTCGAAGATCTGCTTGACGATCAGCGGCGCGAGGCCGAGCGAGGGCTCGTCGAGCATCAACAGGCGCGGGCGGCTCATCAGGGCGCGGCCGATGGCAAGCATCTGCTGCTCGCCGCCCGACAGCGTGCCGCCGCGCTGGCTGATGCGCTCCTTGAGGCGCGGGAACAGCACGAAGACCTTCTCGAGATCCTGCTCGAAATGGGCGAAGCCGTCGACCGAAGCGCCCATCTGCAGGTTTTCAAACACGGTCATGCGCGGAAAGATACGCCGGCCTTCCGGCGACTGGGCGATCTTCAGCTGCGCGATCTCGTGGGTCGGCATCTTGGTGATGTCGCGACCCTCATAGACGATCTGGCCCTCACGGGCGCGCGGCTGGCCGAAGATGGTCATCATCAGCGTCGACTTGCCGGCGCCGTTGGAGCCGATAAGAGTGACGATCTCGCCCTTGTGGACGTCAACATCGACGCCTTTCAGCGCCATGATGTTCCCGTAGAAGGTCTTCACGCCGCGCACGGCCAGCATGGGTTCGGCGTCGCTCGGGGCGAGCGGCGCGCCGGCGCTGTGGGGCACGGTGGTCACTGTGTCGCTCACGAGTTGGCTCCCGTGGAATGGCCGCCGGCGTCGATGCCGATTTCGGCCTCGACCTCCTCCACCGCGTCCTCGTCGACGCCGAGATAGGCGGCGATGACACGCGGATCGTTCTTCACCGCGTCGGGCGTGCCGTCGGAGATCTTGGTCCCGTAGTCGAGCACGACCACGTGGTCGGAGATCTCCATGACGACGCTCATGTCATGCTCGATCAGCAGGATCGAGGTGCCATGTTCGGCGCGGATGGAGCGCAGCAGATTGTTGAGTTCAAGGCTCTCGCGCGGGTTGAGGCCCGCCGCCGGCTCGTCGAGGCACAGCAGGATCGGCTCCGAGCACATAGCACGGGCGATCTCCAGCCGGCGCTGGGCGCCATAGGGCAGGTCGCCCGCCGGGTCGTCCGCCCGCTCGGTGAGGCCGACCTTGTCGAGCCAGTACTTGGCCTTCTCGGTGGCGGCGCGCTGCGCGTTGTTCCAGCCAGGCAGGCCGAACAGCCCCTTCAGGGAATAGCCGGAAGCAACCATCAGCGCGTTGTGCTGGGCCACCATCAAGTTCTCCAGCACGGTCATGCCGGTGAACAGCCGGATGTTCTGGAAGGTGCGCGCCACCTTCGCCTCGCCGGAGACCCGGTAGTCGGGCATGCGCTCCAAGAGGAAGACGGCGGAATCGGCGCCGACCAGCGAGCGCTCGCCGATCAGCGTCACTTTGGCGACTTCCTCCGGCGTCGGCGTCCGGCGGTGGCCGAGCACGAGGCGGCCCTCGCTCGGCTTGTAGAAGCCGGTGATGCAGTTGAACACCGTGGTCTTGCCGGCGCCGTTGGGGCCGATCAGCGCGGTGATCTGGCCGCGGCCGACCTTGAAGCTGAGATCGTTGACGGCGACGAGGCCGCCGAAGCGCATGAACAAGTGTTCGACGGAGAGGATGGTATCGGCTTCCCAGACGGGAATGCCGCTGTCGAGGGGTGCCATCAGCCGTGCCCCTCCTTGACGAGATCGCCGGACACCGCCTTGCGCTCCTTCAGGAAGATGGTGGGATCGCGGGTGGAGACGAGACCGCGGGGCTTCCAGACCATGATCGCGACCATGGCGAAGCCGAACAGCAGCATGCGGTAGAGGCTCGGGTCGAACTCATTGCCGAAGATCTGGGTCAGGAAGCCGAGATTGCGCAGCATTTCCATGCCGCCCATCATCACCGCTGCCGCCACCGCGACGCCGATCTGCGAGCCCATGCCGCCGAGCACCACGATGGCGAGGATCATCGCCGAAATGTCGAAGGTGAAGCTTTCCGGGGAGACGAAGCCGGCACGCACCGCGAAGAAGCAGCCGGCAAAGCCGCCAAACATGGCGCCGGTGGCGAAGGCTGAGAGCTTCACATTGGTGGTGTTGATGCCGAGCGAGCGGCAGGCGATCTCATCCTCGCGCAGCGCTTCCCACGCCCGCCCGACCGGCAGCTTGCGCAGCCGCACCGTGACGAAGGCGGTGAGCAGAGCAAGCGCCAGAATGACGAAATAGAGGAAGATGATGCGGTGCATCGGGTCGAATGTGAGCCCGAAGCGCGCCGCAAAGCCCTCTTCGCTGGCATTGAACGGAATGCCGAAGAAGGTGGCGCGCGGGATCGAGGCGATACCCGCGCCGCCGCCGGTGAAGTCCACCCAGTTGATGAGCACGAGGCGGATGATCTCGCCGAAGGCCAGCGTCACGATGGCGAGGTAGTCGCCGCGCAGGCGCAGTACCGGAAAACCGAGGATCATGCCCCAGACGCCGGCGAAAATGCCGGCCATGGGCAGGCAGATCCAGAAGGCCCAGCTCGCCCAGAAGGTTTCGCCGAACAGGCCCGCGAAGAAGTCATTGATCGGCGCCGAGGTCGCCAGCAGCGCGTAGGTATAGGCACCCACCGCGTAAAAGGCGACGTAACCGAGATCGAGCAGGCCGGCGAGGCCGACGACGATATTCAGGCCCCAGCCCAGCATCACATAGGTGAGGATGAGGATGCCGAGGTCGATGAGGTAGCGGCTCTCGCTCAGGCCGCCCATTGAGGCGGCGGCGATGAACGGGAAGAAAATCGCCAGCCCGAGCAGCGCGGGCTTCACCGCCGGGCCGACGGTCGTGCCCATGCGGTCGAACACGGTCGGGCCGGTCTTGGTCCGGGGCGGGCGGTTGGGCGACCAGATCGTCAGGTTGAGGATCAGGCGGCCGACGAAGATGATGCCCACCATGACGGCCAGCGTCATCGGCCGGTAGGCGAGGCCGAGCGCCCCGTCGATGATGATCGTCTGGAAGCCGATCAGGGGACCGAAGAGGCCAGTGGCGATAAGGCCAGTGATGAAGGCATCCTTGAGGGCGTGAGCCATCACGGAGGTCTGCGCCGGGGCGGGCGCGGTGTCGGCAAGCTGGACTGCCATGGCGGCCTACCTCAGACCTTCTCGACTTCCGGACGGCCGAGCAGGCCCTGCGGCATGAAGATGAGGGTGATGGCAAGGATCGAGAAGGCGGCGACGTCCTTGTACTCGATGGAGAAATAGGCCGACCAGAACACCTCGATCAGGCCGATCAGCAGCCCGCCAAGGACGGCCCCCGGCAGCGAGCCGATGCCGCCCAGAACCGCGGCGGTGAACGCCTTGACGCCCGGCACGAAGCCGTCGGCGAAATGCGCGACGCCGTAATACATCATGTACATGACGCCCGCGACGGCGGCGAGCGCGGCGCCGATGACGAAGGTCAGCGAGATGGTGTGGTCGACATTGATGCCGAGCAGCGCCGCCATCTTGCGGTCCTGCTCCACGGCGCGCTGGGCGCGGCCGAGCGAGGTCTTCTGCACGAGATACCAGAAGCCCATCAGCAGCAGCGCAGTCACCGCCATGATGATGACCTGCTTCCACGCCAGCGTGACCTGGTAGTTGCCGGAGTCCATCAGCACGATCACGTCGGTCACCATCGGCGGCACCGGCTTGTTGCGCGGGCCCTGGGAGACCTGGACGAAATTGGCGAGGAAGATCGACATGCCGATGGCCGAGATCATCGGCGCGAGGCGGAACGAGCCGCGCAAGGGCCGGTAGGCCACGCGCTCGATCGCCCAGTTGGTCAGTGATGTGAAGAACATCGCCACCACCAGCACGATGGCCAGCGCCAGGAAGATCGAGGTGATGCCCAGCACCGTGGTGAGCAGCAGGAAGCAGACCAGGGCGATGAAGGTGGACACCATGAACACGTCGCCATGGGCGAAGTTCACCATGCCGATGATGCCAAAGACCATCGTGTAGCCAATGGCGATGAGCCCATAGATCGAGCCCAGCGTCAGCCCGTTGATGAGCTGCTGAATGAAGACTTCCATTTTGTTTTCCGGCTCCCCTCAGCCGATGGCGAAAGCCGCACGCATCCGGTGTGCATAATTTATAATCTTGCCCGCAACGTATGCGGGTCTTCACTCTTAGCGCGCGTCGCTCTCAGATACAATTCGATCGAAAGACGAAATGCAATCGATCGAAACGCGTGATGTAACGGTGCCTTGACACCATTTTTACCGATTTTCCTTGCGTTTCAAGGTTTTGTCGTAATTGCAACAAAGCCCCTCCTTTCGTCGGGGTCTTCATTTTTCGGTCATGTTTACGTCCCATCCGCGCCCTTGGACGTGGCTTCCGCCCGTAGCCATGGCGTCTTATGCACAACTTGGCGGCGATGGCCGCACTGGAGAGCCCTGTGGACGACACCAGCCGGTCTACGCCCACGGACGGTCACGCCGTCGATGCGGGCCTGTTTCGTGAGGCGATGAGCCGGCTGGCGGCGGCCGTCCATGTCGTCACCACGCGGGGGCCGGAGGGGCGGGCCGGCTTCACCGCCACGGCGGTCGCCTCTATCTCCGACACCCCGCCGACGCTGCTGGTCTGCCTCAACCGGCGTAGCCTGTCGGCCCCGGCCTTTCACCATGCCGGGCGTTTCGCGGTGAACATGCTGACCGGCGCGCAGGAGACGGTGGCGCAGAGTTTTGGCGGGCGGGGCGGGCTTTCGGGTGAGCAGCGCTTTGGCGTCGGGCACTGGCAGGAGGGCGCGCTCGGGCTTCCCTGCCTGGTCGGCGCGCTCGCCGTCTTCGAGTGTCGGCTGGTCGAGGCGCGCACCGTGGCGACGCATGACGTGCTTGTCGGCCGTGTCGAGCATGTCACGCTCGGCCCGGCGCGGGAGAGCCTCGTTTATCTCGGGCGCGAATTCCGCCGACTCTGAGGATCAGGCGGTCTGGCCGGCGACCCAGCCGGAGGCCCAGGCCCACTGGAAGTTGTAGCCGCCGAGCCAGCCGGTAACGTCCACCACCTCGCCGATGAAATAAAGGCCCGGCACGTTGCGCGCCTCGAGCGTGCGGGAATCGAGGTCGGCCGTGTCGACGCCGCCAAGCGTCACCTCGGCTGTGCGGTAGCCCTCCGATCCCGTCGGCTTGAAGCGCCAGCCATTCACGGCGGTGTCGATCCGGCGCAGCACCTTGTCGGAGAGGTCGGCGAGGTTGCCCGTGCCCGCCTCGCGCTCGGCAATGGTCTGAGCGAGCCGTTTCGGCAGGATCTCGGCGAGGGCTGTCGCGGGCGCCTGCCGACCGTTCACGCTCCGCGCTTGCCGCAGCCGGGCGAAGACATCGGTGCGGGGTGCGAGCGCCAGTTCGATCTCCTCGCTCTCGCGCCAATAGGACGAGATCTGCAGGATGGCTGGACCTGATAGCCCGCGATGGGTGAACAGCACGGCTTCGTCGAACGCCGTCTTGCCGTGCCGGGCGCGCCCCTCTACGGCCACGCCCGAGAGGGGGGCGATGGTTTCCAGCAGGCCCGGGTCGAGGGTGAGCGGCACCAACCCCGGCCGCGTCGGCACAAGGCGCAGGCCGAACTGCGTGGCGATCTCATAGCCGAAGCCGGTGGCACCCATCTTCGGGATCGACTTGCCGCCCGAGGCGATGACCAGCGAGCGGCAGGCGAGCGGCCCCTCGCTGGTCGCGAGGCTGTAGCCGTCGCCGTCGCGCGCCACCGCGCTGACCGTGGTCGAGAGCCGCAGCGCCGCCCCGGACTCGCGCAGCCCGTCGGTGAGCATGTCGACGATCTGCCGCGCCGAGCCGTCGCAGAACAATTGGCCGAGCGTCTTCTCGTGCCAGGCGATGCCGTGCCGGTCCACCAGCCGGATGAAGTCCTCCGGCGTGTAGCGTTTCAGCGCCGAAATGGCGAAGGAAGGGTTGGCCGAGAGGTAGTTCTTCGGCGTGGCGCCGCGATTGGTGAAGTTGCAGCGCCCGCCGCCGGAAATGCGGATCTTCTCGCCCGGCGCGCGGGCATGGTCGATCACCACGACGCGGCGCCCGCGCTTGGCCACCTCCCAGGCGCACATCATCCCCGCCGCGCCGGCGCCGATGACCGCGACATCCACGCGCTCCGGCCGGCTCATCGCGGGGCCTCCCCGTCCGCCGCCTCATAGGCATGGACGCCGCCGCAATAATCGGTGACGCGCCAGCCCTCCGGCGTCGGCTCGAGATAGTCCGGCCCAATCGGCACCTTGCCGTAGCCGCCGGGTATGTCGAGCACATAGGTGGGCAGGGCGAGACCGGAGAGCCGTCCGCGCAGGGCGCGCATCAGTTCCTGCCCGCGCGCGATCGGCAGGCGGAAATGCGCGGTGCCCGGCGCGAGATCGGGATGGTGCAGGTAATAGGGCTTCACCCGACATTCGACGAGGGCGCGAAACAGCGCGGCGAGCGTGTCCGCGTCGTCATTCACGTCCCGGAGCAGCACGGACTGGCTGACTAGCGCGATGCCGGCATCGGCGAGGCGGGCGATGGCAGCGCGGGCCGGGGCCCCGAGTTCGCGCGCATGGTTGGCGTGAACGGCGACATAGGTCGCGAGGCCGGGATGGCGCAGCGCCTCAACCAGCGTCCCCGTCACGCGCTCGGGTGCCGCGACCGGCACGCGGGTGTGGAAGCGCACGATCTTCACATGGTCGATTGCGGCGAGCCGCGCCATCAGATCAGCAAGGCGACGCGGCGCGGCGACCAGCGGGTCGCCACCGGTGAGCACGACCTCCCAGATATCCGGACGGCCGGCGATGTAGGTGAGGGCGGTCTCCAGTGCGTCTTCGGACAGGCTGGTTTCGGCGCCCGGTCCGACCATTTCTCGGCGGAAGCAGAAGCGGCAATAGACCGCGCAGACGCCGACAAGCTTCAGCAGCACACGGTCGGGATAGCGGTGGACGATACCCGGCACCGGGCTATGCGCCTCATCGCCGATCGGATCGGTCAGTTCCTCGGCCCTCGTGTCCAGTTCGCGTGCGTCGGGCACGAATTGGCGGGCAACAGGGTCCGCGGGGTCGTCGCGGTCGATCCGGGCGATCAAGGCCGGCGTCACTGCCACGGCATAGCGCGCGGCGAGGGCGTCGAGGCCGTGATCGGCCGGGAGCAGGCCCGCAGCGGCGAGGTCGGCCGGCCGGCGCAGCGTGCGCGGCATGGCGGCCACAGATGCCGTAGCGGCAGGAGGGGAGGAAGCGCTCATGCGCGGCTTTGTGATCGTTTCCAGCTTTATCGGCAAGCGCGCCCATGCTGCACTGCGTCCGCAATCGTCGCGAAAGGCGAGGGATCATGTTCGCGCGTGAGGAAGATGTTCTGGAGGCCGCCGCTCGCTGGCGCCGGGAAGGCCATGGCGTGGCACTCGCCACGGTTGTGCAGACCTGGGGCTCGGCGCCGCGCCCGGTCGGCAGCCATCTGGTGATCGATGAGGGCGGACGTTTTCTCGGCTCGGTCTCAGGCGGCTGTGTCGAGGGGGCGGTGGTCGCGGAAGCGGCCGAGGTGATCGAGGATGGCCGCCCGCGCCTGCTGGAGTTCGGCGTCGCCGACGAGACGGCCTGGCAGGTTGGGCTCTCCTGCGGCGGGCGGATCAGCGTCTATGTCGAGAAGGTCGCCTGATGGATCTCGCCCTTCTGGAAATGCTCAATGCCGAGCGCACAGCGCGCCGGGCGACGGTGCTCGTCACCGAACTCGGTTCCGGGCGCCAGCGTCTCGTTCGGCCGGCCGAGGTGGACGGGGATCCGCTGGCGGAGGCTCTCGGTGAGGCGTTTCGCACCGGCAAGAGCGCGCTGATAGAGTCCGGCAATGAGCGGGTGTTCCTCACCGCGCAGGTGCCCTCGCCGCGGCTTATTATCACCGGTGCGGTGCATATCTCGCAGGCCCTCGCCCCCATGGCGGCGATGGCGGACTTCAGCGTCACCATCATCGACCCGCGCACCGCCTTTGCGACGGAAGACCGCTTCCCCGGTGTCGACATCCGCGCCGAATGGCCGGATGTGGCGCTCCCCGAGCTGGGGCTCGACCCCTTCACCGCGCTGGTGGCGCTGACCCATGATCCGAAGATCGACGATCCGGCACTCGCGGCGGGGCTCAACGCGGGTTGCTTCTATGTTGGCGCGCTCGGCTCGCGGAAGACCCATGCGGCGCGGCTGGAACGGCTCGCCGAACGCGGCGTCGCGCGCGAGCAGCTTGCCCGCATCCATGCGCCCATCGGTCTCGATATCGGCTCGGTGAGCCCGGCGGAGATCGCGGTCTCCATTCTCGGTGAGATCATCGCCGATCTGCGTCGCAAGCCGCTGCGCCGGGAGAGGGCGGCGTGAGGTTCGCCCGCCTGCCGCTCGCCGAGGCGGAGGGCGCCATCAATGTCCACGCGCTGCGCGTACCCGGCGCGGAGTTGCGCAAGGGTGCGCGGATCGATGCGGCCGCGCTCGCCGCCCTGGCGCAGGCCGGCATTGCCGAGATCGTCGCGGTCCGGCTGGAGCCCGGCGATGTCAGCGAGGATGATGCCGCGGCTGAGATCGCCGCGGCGGTGAGCGGCGACTATGCCACTGTCGACGCCGCGTTCACCGGCCGCGCCAATATCCGTGCGGCGCAAGCGGGCGTTCTGGTTGTCGACCGTGCGGGGATCGACGCGCTCAACCGCATTGACGAGGCGGTGACGCTGGCGACGCTGCCGGCCTTCGCTGCTGTCGAGGCCGGGCAGATGATCGGCACGGTGAAGATCATCCCCTTCGCGGTGTCCGCTAACGCCATGGCGGCGGCGCGGGCGGTGTGCGGCCGGCTGATCGAGGTCGCGCCCCATCGGCTGCGGCGCGTTGCGGTGATTTCCACTGTGCTGCCGGGCCTGCCGGAGAAGGTGATCGCCAAGACGTTGCGCGTGACCGGCGCGCGGCTGGCGGCGATGGGGGCCGGTATCGCCTTTGAGCGCCGCGTGCCGCATGACGAGGCGGCGCTGGCAGCGGCCATCACCGAGGTGCGGCAGGCGGGTGCGGAGCTCATCATCGTGTTCGGCGCCTCGGCGATCGCCGATCGGCGCGACGCGATCCCGGCCGCCATCGAGGCGGCGGGCGGCCTGGTTGAGCATTTCGGCATGCCGGTGGATCCCGGCAATCTCCTGCTGGTCGCCCGGCTTGGCTCCGTGCCGGTGCTCGGCGCGCCCGGTTGCGCGCGGAGCCCGAAGGAGAACGGCTTCGACTGGGTGCTGCGGCGCCTGGTGGCGGGGCTGCCGGTCACGCGGGACGACATTACCGGCATGGGCGTGGGGGGCTTGCTGATGGAAATTCCCTCGCGGCCGCAGCCGCGCGAGAGCGTGGCGTCGACCGGCCTCGCCGGCGCAATCGTGTTGGCGGCAGGGCGCGGCACGCGGATGCCGCATGCCCACAAGCTCACCGCCGATCTCGGCGGTGCGCCTTTGCTGCGGCGTGCGGTGCAGGCGGCGCTTGCGTCGCGCGCCCGGCCGGTGATCGTCGTGACCGGCCATGAGGCTGAGAAAGTGCGCGCGGCGCTGGCGGGGCTCGATGTCTCCTTCGTTCATAACTTGGCCTATGCCGAGGGTCTATCTACCTCGCTGCGGGCCGGCATTGGCGCCCTGCCGCCGGAGGTGGATCGTGCCGTGGTGCTGCTCGGCGACATGCCGAAGGTCGAGGCCGGGCTGGTGGACCGGCTCGCGGGTGCGATCAATCTCGCCGAGGGGCGGCTGGTCGCCGTGCCGGTCAGCGAGGGTCGGCGCGGCAATCCCGTCGCCTGGTCGCGGGCGCTGTTCGCCGACCTCATGGCGCTAACGGGCGATGTCGGGGCGCGCCATCTCATCGCTGCCAATGCCGAGGCGGTGGTCGAGGTGACGGTGGAGGGCGAGGGCGCCTTTCTCGATATCGACACCCGCGAGGAACTGGAAGCACTGGCGATCCATGAGATCGCGACCAACGCCGATGTCGATGCCGCCGCGGCCCTTGAGGGCATGAAGGCGGAGGATGCCTGATCCTCAATAGGGCATGTAGACCGACAGGGTGAGATAGGCGCCATCCGTCTCGTCCGAGCTCCAGCGCCAACCGCCGGCGGCGCGCAGCTCCTGCCCCTTGACGGGCACGACGAGAAAGCCGCCCAGGCGGACGTCGCGGTCCGGCCAGTCCGAGGTGGCGGCGGTTTCGACACCGAGTTCCAGCCAGTCGAGCATCCGCCAGCCGGCGGCGAACCGCGCAGTGGCGGCGCTGTCGGCGGTGGTGGCGCTGATTGCGGCGGACAGCGTGCGGCGCTCATCCCAGCGATAGAACCACTCGGCAACCAGCTTGGCGCCATAGCGCGTGCCCTGGTCCTGATTGGCGGGATCGGGCATGTCGAGCTGGTTGTCGATCATGGCAACGCCCGCATAGAGCGCCAGAGCGTGCGGGCCGCGCAGCGTCTGCCAGCCGATAAGCCCCTCGGCCTCGGTCTTGCTCACGCCGTTCCAGCCGCCGGCGACGTCGGCGGTTTCATAGCGGTAGCGCCCGCCGCCGCCCTGAAAACGCAGGCGCAGGCCCTCCTCGTCCATGCGGGCGAAAGGTGCCCAGGCGACGCCCGCCCAGCCATAGGAGGTGTCGCGGGCCATGTCGCTGCCCGCATAGAAGTAGAGCCGTCGCTTGAAGCTGTCAGTGAGCGGCTCTGCCGCCGCCAGGGGCGCGAGACCGAGGGCGAGCGGCAGCGTCGCGGCCCATGCGGCGTGGCGCATGGCCGGGTGGCGCATAGCCGGGATCTGGCCCGCAGCCGCGCGGGTACGCGTCGGCGCAGGCGAACCGGTCATCGGCGCGCTCATCGGCTGAGGAATTGTGCGAAATGCAGCTCATCCGAGCATCTGCGGATGGTTGTATTCAATCAATCTTGAATTGAATCGCGTCCGCTGATTCGGTCCAAACCGCGCTTTTATAGGGGTTTGAGGAGGGGATGGCCGAGCGCGGGCTCACACCGGCGGGGCGAACAGATGTTCGATGGGCGCGCCGACGCGCTCGCACACAAGGTCCGCCACCATCTGGCGGTGGCAATGCTCGGGGTGCCGCTCGAAACAGAGGACGCAGACCCGGCGTCCGGCGCGCACCAGTTCGGTCAGCTCGTCGAGCTGCTCCTGCGCCGTCGGCGTGGCGAGGTGGGCGTCGTAGATGCGACGCAGCTCGCCATAATGGCCACTGCGCGCCGCCTGCCGGCCCTCGGCCGGGGTGCCGAGCCCGCGCAGGTGCAGATAGCCGATGCCGCGTTCGGAGACGCCGGCGGCGAGATGGCTTTTCGAGAAGCCGGCACGGCGCGAGGCGGCGACCGCTCGCACATCCACCAGAAGGTCGACCCCCGCGCCCGCCAGCGTGTCGAGCACGGCGGCGGAGGAGACCTGTTCGTAGCCGATGGTGAAGAGCGGAACCGATGCCATCGGGTGAGCATGAACGCCCCTTGCCGCGTTGTCGAGGCCGGCTGAGCCGAGCCCTGATCCAAGTCGGGGGTCTTGCCGGGGCGGGCCGAATCTGTGGACTTCTCCGGCGTCGGCGGGCGCCTTCCCGCGCGCGCGTGCTAAACCTCCGCAGGCTCAGCCGTGCAGCCCTCGGCGTGCCACTGACAGGATTCGACAGTCGCAGATGAAGATCGGTATCGAGCTCGGAAGCAGCACCGCCGGCCAGCCGGTACGGCTCGATCTGGAGGAGCTTCTGTCCACCCGCCTGCTGGTGCAGGGGAATTCGGGCTCGGGCAAGTCGCATTTGCTGCGTCGCCTGCTGGAACAGAGCGCCGGCCATGTGCAGCAGGCGATTATCGACCCGGAAGGCGATTTCGTCAGCCTCGCCGACCGCTTCGGCCATGTGGTCATCGATGCCGAGCGCACGCAGGGCGAGATTCAGCGCATCGCCGCCCGCATCCGCCGGCACAGGGCGTCCGTGGTGTTCAACCTCGAAGGGTTGGATGCTGACGCGCAGATGCGCTCGGCCGCCGCTTTCCTCAACGGGCTGTTCGAGGCCGAGCGGGAATATTGGTACCCGATGCTGGTGGTGGTGGACGAGGCGCAGCTTTTCGCCCCCTCAGGTGCCGGTGAGATTTCCGACGAGGCGCGGCGCGTTTCGCTGTCGGCCATGACCAATCTGATGTGCCGTGGCCGCAAGCGCGGTCTCGCCGGCGTCATCGCCACGCAGCGCCTCGCCAAGCTCGCGAAGAACGTGGCGGCGGAAGCTTCGAACTTCCTGATGGGCCGCACCTTCCTCGACATCGACATGGCCCGCGCGGCGGATCTGCTGGGCATGGAGAAGCGGCAGGCGGAGAGCTTCCGCGATCTCAATACCGGTTCCTTTGTGGCGCTCGGCCCGGCCCTGTCGCGCCGGCCGCTGGCGCTCAAGATCGGTTATGTCGAGACCGCGAGCCGTAACGGCCGTCCCGAACTGATGCCGCCGCCGGAGCTGGGCTCGGCGCAGATCCAGGATCTGATCTTCGACGATCTTGCCGCGGAGCCGATGCCCGCCCCGGTGCGGCGCGTCGAGGCGCGCCCCGTCGAGGACATCATCGAGACGTTGGAAGAGGCGCGGGCGCCTGAGCCGGTGCCGGTCGATCCGGAAGCCGCCGCTGCCTTCGAGGCCGAGCGCGAGGCGCTGGTCGCGGAGATCGTGCGCCAGTTCGTTGCCGATGGCGATGCGCCGTTCCGCTCGGCGGCCTCGCTCTACCCGGATTTCCTCGTTCATTGCCGGGTGCGGCGCGTGGGTTCCAAGGTGCCGGATCTCGCCGACTTCACCCGCCGCCTCGCCATCGCCCGCGCCGGGCTCGACGGGCGGGTCGACACTGAGGAATGGCGCCGGGCGGTGGAGCAGGCTTCCGGCCTGCCGGAGGAGATGCAGGGCGTGTTCCTGCTGCTCGCCCGCGCCGGGATGGAGGGCGCGCCCTCGCCAGCGGATGAGGTGCTGGCCAGGGCCTATGGCAGCCGCTCGCCCTCGCGCGGGCGCTGGCTGCTCACCTATATGGAAGAGCGTGGCCACCTCGTCTGCGAGGCGGATTTCCGGGGGCGGCGCGTGGTGCGCTTTCCCGCGCTCGGTTGGAAGACCGCGCCGGGCGACCCGAAGGCGCTGTCGGCCTGAGCCGTGCTCCAGACATGAAAACGGGCCCCGCGGGGCCCGTTTTGCGTGAGGCTGTGGGCTCTCAGCCGCCATACAGGTAGTTCGGCAGCCACAGGGCGAAGCCGGGGAACATGTAGAGCAGCACCATGGCGAAGACGACGATGTAGATGAAGGGCATGACGCCCGAGAAGATCTGCTCGATCGTCACTCCCTTCGGCGCCACGCCCTTCAGATAGAACGGCGCCATGGCGACGGGTGGCGACAGGAACGAGGTCTGCAGGTTCAGCGCCACCAGCACCCCGAAGAAGATCGGGTCGATGCCGAAATGGTCGAGCAGCGGCAGGAAGATCGGCAGGAAGATCACGATGATCTCCGTCCATTCCAGCGGCCAGCCCAGCACGAAGATGATCGCCTGGGTCAGCAGCAGGAAGCCAATCGGGCCGAGATCGAGGCTCATGATGAATTCCTCGACCAGCCTCTGGCCTCCCAGCAGCGCGAACACCGCCGAGAACACCGCCGAGCCGACGAACAGCCAGCACACCATGGCCGAGGCGCGGGCGGTGAGGAACACCGAATCCTTCAGCTTGGTGAAGCTGAAGGTGCGGTAGGCCAGCGCCAGCAGCACCGCGCCGAAGGCACCGATGGCGGCCGCTTCCGACGGCGTGGCGAGGCCGAGAATGATGCAGCCGAGCACCGTGACGATGAGGGCGACCAGCGGCACGAAGGAGGTGAGCAGCGCCCAGATGATGGTCAGGGCCGGAATGTTGCGTTCCTCCGCCGGCAGCTTCGGTGCCAGCGACGGGTTGATCATCGCGCGGATGATGACATAGGCGATGTACATGCCGGCGAGCGCGATGCCGGGGAAAAAGGCGGCGGCATAGAGCTTCACCACCGAGACGCCGGCGGTGGCGCCGTAGAGGATCAGCATGACGCTGGGCGGGATGAGGATGCCGAGGCAGCCACCGGCGCAGACGACTCCCGAGGCGAGTTTGGTGTCGTAGCCGGCGCGCAGCATGGCCGGGAAGGCGAGCAAGCCCATCAGCGTCACAACCGCACCGACGATGCCGGTGGCGGTGGCAAACAGCGCGCAGGTGATGAGCGTGGCCACCGCCAGCGAACCGGGGATCCAGCCGGCGGCGAGCTGGATGGAACGGAACAGCCGGTCGAGGATGTTCGCTCGCTCGATCACATAGCCCATGAACAGGAAGAGCGGGATGGAGATCAGGACGTCATTCGCCATCACCGAATAGGTGCGCTGGACGAACAGGTTGAAGATGCTGTCCCCTTGCGTGAAGTAGCCAAAGCCCACGCCCAGCGCCATCAGCGTGAAGGCGATGGGAAAGCCGAGCATCAGGAAGATCAGGAACAGCACCAGCATCAGGATGCCGAGGGCGGGGTCGGAAAGAAACATCACAGCGATCCCCGCGTGGTGGATTCACGTTCGATGGCGTTGAGGACGGCTTCGGGATCGTCCTTTGTGGCGGCTTCTTCGAGGATGATCTTCTCCATCTCCTCGACGTCGTGGAGGCGTTGGGGCCAGTCGCCCTCACGGATGCAGATGAGGCAGCGCACCACCTCGACGACGCCTTGCAGCAGGAGCAGCACGCCGGTGATGGGGATCAGCGCCTTGAACGGCCAGATCACCGGTCCGTCGGGGCTGAAGGAGGAGTGCTCATTGAGCATGTAGGAGAGCTGGAAGTAGTTCCAGCCGGCATAGATCAGCGCCAGAATGCCGGGGAAGTAGAACAGGAAGAACAGCACCAGGTCGCTCTTGGCCTGCGTCCGCGGCGACCATTTGCGGTACATGAAGTCGCCGCGCACATGGCCGTTGCGCGAGAGCGTGTAGGCGCCTGCCATCATGAACAGGGCGCCATAGAGCATCAGGCTGACATCATAGGCCCAGGTGGTCGGATCGCGCAGGACATAGCGGCAGAACACCTCATAGGTGATGGCCAGCATCAGGACGACGATGCACCAGGCGAAGGTCTTGCCGACAAAGGCGTTCAGCCGGTCAACGCCGAGCAGGAGAGATTGCATGGACGAGCCTCTTCGGGCGGGCACGCTTGAGGCATGAGCCGGCGTCAGGCCGCGCGGAAGCGGCCGGCGCGTCGTCATGCCGGGGAGAAGCAGCGGATGCGAAACGCCCCCCTCCGCGGCCGGAGAGGGGCGTCATCGGCGGTGGTTCAGGTCGTCTTGAAGAAGTGGTCGTAGGCGAACTTCGAGTCGGGCTCATATTCCAGCCGGAAGCCGACGATCCGCTTGGCCCATGCCTTCTGGCTGTCGACGACCTTCTTGAACACCGGGTCGGCGGAGAGGTTGGCGATGACCACGTCCCAGGCCTTGAGCTGGGCCTCGAGTACGGATTTGGGGGTCTGGAGAACCTTGACCCCGCGTGCCTTGATGGCCTCGAGATCCTTCGAGTAGCGGTCCTGCGCCTTCCACATCATGGTCGCGGAGGTGGCGTCGGACGCGCCCTTGAGGATTTCCTGCACGTCCTTGGGAAGCCCGTCGAACTTGGTCTTGTTGAACAAGATCTCGAAGCATTCGAGCGCTTGATGATAGCTGCCGAGCATGTAGACCTTGGCGACGTCCGGGAAGCCGAGGATGAGGTCGGAGGAGGGGTTGTTGAACTCGGCGCCGTCGAGCAGGCCACGGTCGATGGCCGGCACGATTTCGCCGCCCGGCACGATGGTGACCGCCGCGCCGAATTCCTTGAACAGATCGGCGCCGAGGCCGACCGTCCGATACTTCATGCCCTTCATGTCGGCGGGGCCGGTGATCTCCTTCTTGAACCAGCCGAGCGGCTGGCTCGGCATCGGCCCGGAGAGCATGCCGACCACGTTGAGCTTCAGGGTGTTCTGCACGAGGTCGTCATAGAGCTCCTGCCCGCCGCCATAGCGGACCCAGCCGAGCAGTTCATCGGCGTCCCAGCCGAAGGCCGGGGCGGTGCCGAACAGCGAGAAGGCCTTGCTCTTGCCGTACCAGTAGGCGGCGACGCCGTGACCGCCGTCGAGAATGCCGGACGACACCGCGTCGAGCATCTGGAAGGCGGGGACGACCGAACCGGCCGGCAGGATTTCCAGTTCCACGCGCCCGCCCGTCATCGCATTGACGCGCTTGACGTAGTCGCCGGCGAATTCGTGGAAGATGTCCTTGTTCGGCCAGGTGGACTGGAACTTCAGCTTGATGGGGGCCTGGGCATGCACCGCCGGGGCGGCGACCACGCTGGCGCCGGCCACTGCAGCCGCAGTGGTCATGAAACGGCGACGGCTCGTGCGGACGTCCTGACGCATGTCCGCGTTCTTCCCTGACGTGTCGGTCATGGGGATTCCTCCTATGGCGTTTCCTCGCGGGTCGAGCCCGCCGGGCGGCGCTTTTGCGCCTTGTCCCGATGCGCCAAGGAGACGATGACCCAAGGGTAAGTGCAAGCTCTAAATATCGGCATTTGCGGCGAAATGTTTCGACCAAAGTCGAATATTCGGATGCCTTCGCGTCCTGCGCCGGTTGTCGTCGTCATGCCTCTGTCACGCAACGCCTTTTGAAGTGCGCGCCAGAGCGGGGCCTGCCCCCGCGTCAGACGAGGATTCTCCCATGCGCTCGCTTCTTCTCGCCGGTGTGTCGGCCCTGGTGTTGGGCCTTGCCGTGCCTAGCGCGCAGGCCCAGTCGCCCGCGCCGGTGTTCAACCGCATCGCTACCTTCAATGTGATCGACAACCTGCCGGCTGGTGCGGATGCCGCGAAGCCGACCTCGGCGGAAATCATCACCTTCACTGAAGACGGCAATACGCTGATCTACAGCGACAGCCCCGGCCAGCGCATCGGCTTTGTCGACATCACCGACCCGGCGGCGCCGAAGCCGGCCGGCGTGGTGGCGCTCGAGGGCGAGCCGACCACCACGGTGGTGATCGGCGGCAAGGCCTATGTCGGGGTGAACACCTCGGAATCGAAGTCCAAGCCCTCCGGCCATCTCGCGGTGGTCGACATCGCCTCGCGCAAGGTCGAGGACAAGGTGGATCTCGGCGGCCAGCCGGACGCCGTCACCAAGAGCCCGGACGGGCGCTTCCTCGCCATCGCGATCGAGAATGAGCGCGACGAAGACATCAATGAGGGCGCCCTGCCGCAGCTGCCGGCTGGCAACCTGACCTATTTCGAGGTCAAGGACGGCCGTGTCGTCGACGCCTCGAAGAAGGTGGTCGAGCTCACCGGCCTCGCATCTGTCGCGCCGGAAGACCCGGAGCCGGAATATCTCGACATCAATTCCAAGAACGAAGTGGTCGTCACCCTGCAGGAGAACAACCACATCGTCGTGGTCGATCTCAACACCGGCAAGGTGACCAGCAGCTTCTCCGCCGGCACGGTCTCGCTCGACAAGATCGACACCAAGAAGGACGGCGTGATCGACCTCACCAGCGCGATGAAGGACACGCCGCGCGAGCCCGATACGGTGCAGTGGCTCGACGATGACCGCTTCGTCATCGCCAATGAAGGCGACTGGAAGGGCGGCACGCGCGGCTTCTCCATCTTCGACAAGACCGGCAAGCTGCTGTTCGACTCCGGCGTCGCGCCGGAACACATGGCCGTGCGCGTCGGGCACTATCCCGACAAGCGCAACAAGAAGGGCATCGAGATGGAGGGCGCGGAAGTCGCCACCTTCGATGGCCAGAAGCTGATCTTCGTCGCCTCCGAGCGCGGCTCGCTGGTCTATGTCTACCGCGACAAGGGCGGCACCGAAGCCCCCGAGTTCCTGCAGGTTCTGCCGGGCGGCGTCGGCCCGGAGGGGCTGATGGCGATCCCCAAGCGGGACCTGTTCGTGACCGCCGCTGAGACCGACCTGCGCGAGGATGGCGGCATCGGTTCCGTGGTCACCGTGTATCAGCGTCAGCCGGGCGCCAAGCCGGCCTATCCGACCATCCTCTCCGAGAATGGCCCGGACGGGCTGCCGATCTGGTGGTCGGCGCTTTCCGGCTTCGCGGCCGATCCGAAGGAGCCCGGCAAGCTCTACGCGGTGACCGACAGCGCCTATGCGCAGGCGCGCATCCTCACCGTCGACGCCACCAGCCTGCCGGCCAAGATCACCAAGGCGACCGTGCTGACCGTCGATGGCAAGCCGGCCAAGGGGCTCGACCTTGAGGGTATCGCGGTGCGCCCCGAGGGTGGCTTCTGGGTCGCCTCGGAAGGCAACCCGGAGAAGAAGGAGAACCCGACGCAGAACCTTCTGGTGCGGGTTGATGCCGATGGCACCGTCGCCGAGCAGATCGCGCTGCCCGAGGCGCTGGCCGCGCAGGCGACCCGCTTCGGCTTCGAGGGCGTCGCCGTCACCGGCTCGGGCGCCGACGAGACCGTGTGGCTCGCCGTGCAGCGCGAGTGGAAGGACGACCCGAAGGGCTTCGTGAAGATCCTCGCCTACAAGCCGGCCGACAAGAGCTGGACCTATGTGCGCTACCCGCTCGACAAGCCGGCCAAGGGCTGGATGGGCCTGTCCGAGCTGACGGCCTACAAGGACGGCTTCCTCGTCATCGAGCGCGACAACCAGGTCGGCCCGAACGCCAAGACCAAGAAGCTCACCTTCGTCTCGCTCAAGGGCGTGACCCCGGCCGCGCTTGGCAGTGAGGCTCAGCCGCCGGTCCTCACCAAGACCGAGGTGAAGGATCTGCTGCCGCTGCTCGCCGCCCCGCATGGCTATGTGCTCGACAAGGTCGAGAGCTTCGCCATCGACGCCGCCGGTAACGCCTTCATCGTCACCGACAATGACGGCGTCGACGGCTCGTCCGGCGAGACCGAGTTCTTCGCCATCGGCAAGCTCAACTGATCCGGCGGCCGATTTTCGGCTGACCCTTGCACGACCTGAGGCGGGCGCCGCGTGGCGCCCGCCTTTTTGCTGCGTGGCTGCTGGCTTTGTCCGATGGGGAATGACCACACTGGTCAGGCCTTCTTCCGTCTGGTTTCAATGGCGAACTATCCGTACGTCAGCGAGTGCCCATGCCCCAGCCCAACCACGCTTTCGCGTCACGCATCCCGGCCGGGCGCGGTCGGCTGTGCCTGACGGTCGGCCTGCTGGTGGCGACACTGGCGGGCTGCGCCGATGCGGGCCCGCCGCGCTATCAGGGCTATGCCGAGGGCGATCTGATCTTCGTCGGACCGGATGAGGCGGGCCGGTTGACCGGCCTCGCCGTGGAGGAGGGGAACCGCGTCACTCAAGGCGCGGCGCTGTTCACCATTGATGCCGCGCTCCAGCAGGCGGAGGTCGACGCGGCGCAGGCGAGCCTCGCCCAGGCGCAGGCGGAGCTGGAGAACCTGATCAGCGCCGCTCAGCGCCCGCAGGAGATCGCCGTGCTGGAGGCGACGCGGCGCCGGGCTGCGGCGACGCTCGACCTCTCGCGCATCGAGCTTGAGCGGCAAAAGGAGCTCTTTGCCAAGCAGGTCGGCTCAAAGGCGGCGCTCGATACCGCCCAGCACACCTATGACCAGAACCAGGCGGCGCTGGACGAGGTGGACACGCAGATCACCGTGGCCGGCCTCGGCTCGCGCGAGAAGCAGATCGCGGCGGCCCAGCGCGCCGTCGAGGCGGCCGAGGCCAATCTCAAGGCGGCGCGCACGCGGCTCACCCGGCGCAGCCTCGCCGCGCCCGTCGCGGGCTCGGTCGAGACGGTGTATTTCCGGCCGGGCGAGCTGGTGCCGGCGGGTCGGCCGGTGGTGTCGCTTCTGCCGCCCGAACTCATCAAGCTGCGCTTCTTCGTGCCCGAACCCGATCTGCCGCGCTTCACCCTCGGCGCGCCGGTGCGGGTGACCTGCGATGGCTGTGCGGCGCCGGTGGATGCCAAGGTGAGCTACATCGCCGCCAGCGCCGAATACACGCCGCCGGTCATCTACAGCCTCGATGAACGGGCCAAGCTTGTCTTCCTCCTGGAAGCACGCGCCGACAGGCCGGGGGCGCTGCGGCCGGGGCAGCCGATCACCGTGCAGCTCCTGCCATGAGCGGCGAGGGGGAACCATCGCCGCCGGGCTACGCCATCGAGGTGGAAGGCCTCTCCAAGGGGTTTGGCGATCGTGTGGTGGTGCGCGATCTCTCGATGCGGGTGCGGCGCGGCCAGATCTACGGCTTTCTGGGGCCGAATGGTTCGGGAAAGACGACCACGATCCGCATGCTCTGCGGGCTGCTGACGCCGGATGCCGGGCGGGGGACGTGCCTGGGCTACGACATTCTGCGCGAGGCGCGCACCATCCGCCGCCATGTCGGCTATATGACGCAGAAATTCAGTCTCTATGCCGATCTGTCGGTGCGCGAGAATCTTGAATTCGTCGCCCGCATCTATGGCGTGCCGGACCCGGTGGGGGCCGCGCGGGCCGCCGTCGAGCGGCTGGGCCTTGCCGGACGCGACCGGCAGCTTGCCGGGTCGCTTTCCGGCGGCTGGAAGCAGCGCCTGGCGCTCGGCGCCTGCATCCTGCCCGCGCCGCAACTCCTTCTGCTCGACGAGCCGACCGCCGGTGTCGATCCCAAGGCGCGGCGCGAGTTCTGGGCGCAAATCCATGAGCTGGCGGCGGAAGGGCTGACCGTGCTGGTCTCGACCCATTACATGGACGAGGCCGAACGCTGCCATGAGATCGCGTATATCGCCTATGGCGAATTGCTGGCGCAGGGGCCGGTAGCCGAGGTGGTCGCCCGCTCGGGCCTTTCCACCTGGACCGTGACGGGCGGCGACCCGGCGGCGCTGGCGCGGGAGCTTTCCGGCTTGCCGGGCATCGAGATGGTCGCGCCTTTCGGGGCCAGCGTGCATGTCGGCGGGCATGACGCGGCGGCGCTGGAGGCGGCCATCGCGCCCTATCGCGACCGGCCGGGGCTCGACTGGCGGCAGGACGCCCCGACCCTGGAGGACGTCTTCATCGACCTGATGAACCGCTCGCGGGATAATTTCCGATGAGCGGCTCGCTGCGCCGGATCGGCGCCATGATGCGCAAGGAGTTCCTGCAATTGCTGCGGGACCGGGTGTCCTTCGCCAGCATGATCATGATCCCGCTGCTGCAGCTCGTGCTGTTCGGCTACGCCATCAACACCACGCCGCGGCATCTGCCGACTGCCGTGCTGGCGCATGAGAACACCTCGCTCACCCGCGCTTTGCTTGCCGCGCTGGAGAACACCAAATACTTCGCCGTCACCCATCATCCGCGCACCGAGGCCGAAGCCGAGCGGTTGATGCGCTCGGGCGACGTGCTGTTCGTGGTGGAGATCCCCGCCGGCTTTGAGAGGGCGGTGCGGCGGGGGGAAAGCCCGGCGCTTCTGGTGGCGGCGGACGCTACTGACCCCGTGGCCTCGGGCAGCGCGCTCGCGGCGCTGAGCCGGCTGGTCGATGCGGCGGTGACGCGGGAGCGTTTCGCGGTCGATGGCGGGCCGCGCGGCAGCGGGCTGGAGGACCAGCCTCCCCCCTTCGAGATCATCACCCATGCCCGTTACAACCCGGCGGCGGTGACGCAGCTCAACATCGTGCCCGGCCTGCTCGGCACCATCCTCACGATGACCATGCTGATCTTCACCGCGCTCTCGGTGACGCGGGAGATCGAGCGCGGGACGATGGAAACGCTGCTCGCCATGCCAATCCGCCCGGTCGAGGTGATGCTCGGCAAGATCGCGCCCTATGTGCTGGTCGGCGCCGGGCAGGCGGCGCTGATCGTATTGGCGGGAATCGGGCTGTTCGCCGTGCCGGTGGTGGGCTCGCTCGGGCTGCTCACCGCGCTCACCGCGCTGTTCATCGTGGCGAACCTCTCCATCGGCTACACCTTCTCGACGCTGGCGCAGAACCAGCTTCAGGCGGTGCAGATGACCTTCATGTACTTCCTGCCCAATATCCTGCTGTCCGGCTTCATGTTCCCCTTCGCCGGCATGCCGCGCTGGGCGCAATGGATTTCCGAGACCCTGCCACTCACCCATTATCTGCGCATGGTGCGCGGCATCCTGCTCAAGGGCGCGACGGCTAGCGACCTCGCCACGGACATTGCCGGGCTGACCGCGATCATGCTGGTCGCCATGCTGATCGCCGTCAGCCGCTTCCGGCAGACACTCGATTGACGGGGCGGCGCGCCGCGCATCCCCGTCATCGCCGCCCTTCCTTCCCGCGCGTCCCGCCTTCACACCGTCATTCCCGCCGTCATCCCGGCCCTCCCGCCGTCATCCCCACCTTCCGGCCGTCATCCCCGGGCTTGACCCGGGGATCCACGTCTTGGTCCGGGCGCGCGGGAGAAGACGTGGATGGCCGGGCCAAGCCCGGTCCTGACGTCGTAAGGGTGGTGATGAGCGCGTCATGCGATCCCGGCTCTCCGGCTTCGCGGAGCCTGCCCTTGGGCTTGCCAAAGGCAAGACCCGAGGGGCCGGGATGACGAATGGACGCCCCCCGCACCAAAACCCCCGCGCCGCTGTCGCGGCCGGGGTTCTGCACCGTTCCCATCCGCCCTTGAGGGGCGCGCGGGGCACCGGGGCGGACGCCAACGGCGGCCGCCTGCACCTTTGTTTTAAAAGGTGGTGCAAGCCTTCACTCAGCCAACCGACGCGCCGCTCCCGGCGCCCCGCACGCGGTGTTTTTTGGCTTGCTCCGAATGGCCCCTGGAGGAGTCAGACTTGCTATCCTCCACTGAAGGCGGCGCCCACGCGCTTGAAGGCGCGTAGCATCCCGCCCGTGAACGGCGCTACGCCGCACGGGAACACCCGACTTGGGCCGCGACGCCTCCGGGTGCGTTACTCCCGCCGACGCCGCCACCGCCCCCATCCCCCACGCCGGCCGCTCCGGACGCACCCCTCGGTGAGGACAGGTGCGGGCAGGATGACGGAGATTGGGGTGAATGTCTAGGTTTATTTTCCTAGGCAGATCTCTCGCCACGCCGGTGCGTCGGCGCCTCTGCCCATCGCCGCGCCTGTAACCGTCATCCCGGACGGCCGCAGGCCGATCCGGGATCGCGCTCCGGTTTGCCCGATGCACGCGCCGCAGGCTCTCCAACGGATGACGATCCCGGCTCTCCGGCTACGCCTCCGGCCGGGATGACGACGGACGGGAAGGCGTTACGACGGCCTATTATTCAGCGTCATCCCGGACGGCCAAAGGCCGATCCGGGATCGCGTGCCGCCCTGGTCACGCGGTCGCCCTCCCAGAACCTCGTCATCCCCGGACTTGATCCGGGGATCCACGACTTGGGGCCGTGCGCGGCGAGCCAAGTCGTGGATGGCCGGGCCAAGCCCGGCCATGACGTCGTTAAGGGTGGCGGCGTCGCCCCCGAGGTTGGGCACCCGTTCCGTCCCCGCGCGTCCCACCTTCCCGCCGTCATCCCCGGGCTTGACCCGGGGATCCACGACTTGATCCGAGCGCGGCGCAGGCAAGACGTGGATGGCCGGGCCAAGCCCGGCCATGACGTCGTTAAGGGTGGCGGCGTCGCCCCCGAGGTTGGGCACCCGTTCCGTCCCCGCGCGTCCCGCACTCACCCCGTCATCCCCGGGCTTGACCCGGGGATCCATGACTTCAGCCGTGCGCGGCGAGCCAAGTCGTGGATGGCCGGGCCAAGCCCGGCCATGACGGCGTTAAGGGTGGCGGCGTCGCCCCCGAGGTTGGGTACCCGTTCCGTCCCCGCGCGTCCCGCCCTCACGCCGTCATCCCCGGGCTTGACCCGGGGATCCACGACTTGGGGCCGTGCGCAACGAGGAAGTCGTGGATGGCCGGGCCAAGCCCGGCCATGACGGTGTGCGGGGGGATGAGCGCGTCGGATGACGATCCCGGCTCTCCGGCTTCGCCGAGCCTGCCCTTGGGCTTGCCAAAGGCAAGACCCGAGGGGCCGGGATGACGGCATCTTTGTGAAGCGTCATCCCGGACGGCCGACAGGCCGATCCGGGATCGCGGGCCGCCTCACCCCGACATGACAATCACGCCATCCCGCCCCTAGGCGCGGGCGGGTCATCGTGGCTTCATATCGCGGGCCCAAGGGGAAACGGATTGGGTGGCCAAGGGGATGGGGATGTTCGGCGCGGATAAGGGACGGTCGGTCCAGGACTATATTGACGAGATGCCGGTGTGGGCCGATGGCACGCCGGTCGGCTCTACACCGATGACCGGCATGCAATGGCGGATCTGGTGGCTCGCCGCCTTCGGCAAATTCTTCGAGGGCATGGTGGTGTTCACCACCGCCGTCGCCCTGCCGCTGATTTCCGCCGAATTCGGTCTCGGCGCCACCGAGCACGGCGTCATCGGCGCGGCGAGCCTCGCCGGTATTCTGGTCGGCGCGCTGCTGCTGGGCGGGCTGTCCGACACGTTCGGGCGCAAGTTCATGTTCGTGGTCGAGATGATCCTGTTCATGATCTTTCTCGTCCTGCTGTCGGTGAGCCCGACCTATTTCTGGCTGGCAGTCTTCCTGTTCGGCGTCGGCGTGGCGCTGGGCTGCGACTATCCGACGGCGCATCTCATCATTTCGGAGAGCATTCCGAGCGCCAATCGCGGCCGGCTGGTGCTGGCGGCCTTCGGTTTCCAGGCGCTGGGGGCGCTGGCCGGTACGGCAGTCGGCTATGCGGTGCTGGTGAACGATCCGACCGTCTCCGCCTGGCGGCTGATGTATGCGGCGGTGATCCTGCCCGCCGCCATCGTCACCGTCGGGCGTTTCTTCATCACTGAATCCGCGCCCTGGCTGTTCGCGCAGGGGCGGACGATGGAGGCGGCGCACGAGACCGCCCGGCTGCTCTCTCGCGAGCCCGCCTATCCGCACCAGGTCGAGCTGGCGACGCCCGCCGCCGGGGCAGGGGCGTCAGGACACGGAGCCGGGGCCTCCGGCTGGCGCGAGCTGTTCACCCGCCGCAACCGGCGGGCGACGATCCTCGCTTCCGTGCCGTGGTTCATGCAGGATCTCAGCACCTATGGCATCGGGCTGTTCACCCCCACCATCCTCGCCGCCGCCTTCGGCCATGGCGGGCCGGTCACTCATGACGTGACCGACATCGTCGCCAGCCAGGTGCTGGCGGCCGAGGGCGCGGCGCTGATCGACACGCTGCTGATCGCCGGTATCTTCGCGGCGGTGCTGCTGGCCGACCGGGTGGGGCGCATTCCCTTGCAGATCATCGGCTTCATCGGCTGCGCCGCCGGCCTGCTGCTGGCCGCCATGTCGCATTACTATCCCGATCCCGGCCGCACCCTGCTGATCTTTGCCGGCTTCATGCTGTTCAACTTCATGACCAATGTCGGCCCGAACGCGCAGACCTATCTGATCGCCGGCGAGGTGTTTCCGACCCGCGTGCGCGGCAAGGGCGCGGGGCTGGCCGCCGCCACCGGCAAGATCGGCGCGGTGCTGACCGCGTTCCTGTTTCCCATCCTGCTGGCCGATATCGGCACCACCGCGCTGCTGATCGGCCTCGCCCTGACCTCCTTTGCCGGCGCGGCGATCACCTGGGCGTTCCGGGTGGAGACCATGGGCGCGGATCTCGAACGCCTGCACCAGCGCGCGGCGGACGATAGCCTCGACACGATCGCCGGTGCGGCGCGCGAGCCCGCCTGATCGCGCGCGCTGCAAACGAAAAGGGCGCAGCTTGCGCCGCGCCCTTTGTAATCGTCAGCCTTGCGGCGAACGAGTGTCGATCAGAAGTCCATGCCGCCACCAAAGCCGGGCTTGCCCGGCTTTGGTCTCAAGAAGTCAGCGTGGGCGAATGGGCTTCCTCAGAAGTCCATGCCGCCCATGCCGCCGCCCGAGACGTCGGCCTTGGCCGACGTCGGTTCTTGCGGGTGCCGGGCGGCTTCGGAGCTTCCTCAGAAGTCCATGCCGCCCATGCCGCCGCCCGGCATGGCCGGGGCCGCGGCGCCGGCCTTCTTGGGCAGCTCGGCGATCATCGCCTCGGTGGTGATGAGCAGCGAGGCGACCGAGGCGGCGTTCTGGATCGAGGAACGCAGAACCTTGGCCGGGTCGATGACGCCCGCCTTGAACATGTCGACATACTCGCCGGTCTGGGCGTTGAAGCCGTAGGCGTAGCTGTCCTTCTCGAGGATGCGGCCGACGATCAGCGAACCGTCCTCGCCGGCATTGCTGGCGATCTGACGGGCCGGGGCCTGAATGGCCTTGCGGACGATCTCGACGCCGGTCTTCTGGTCCGGGTTGGCGGTCACGACGCCCTCGAGCGCCTTGATCGCGCGCAGCAGGGCCACGCCGCCGCCCGGCAGGATGCCTTCCTCGACGGCCGCGCGGGTCGCGTGCAGCGCGTCGTCAACGCGGTCCTTCTTCTCCTTCACCTCGACCTCGGTCGCGCCGCCGACGCGGATCACCGCGACGCCGCCGGCGAGCTTGGCCAGACGCTCCTGCAGCTTCTCGCGGTCGTAGTCCGAGGTGGTCTCCTCGATCTGCGCCTTGATCTGCGCGACGCGGGCCTCGATGTCGGCCTTGGCGCCGGTGCCGTCGACGATCGTGGTGTTCTCCTTCTCGATCACCACCTTCTTGGCGCGGCCGAGCATGGCGAGGGTCACGCTGTCGAGCTTGATGCCGAGATCGTCGGAGATGGCGGTGCCGCCGGTGAGGACGGCGATGTCCTGCAGCATGGCCTTGCGGCGATCACCGAAGCCGGGAGCCTTGACGGCCGCGACCTTGAGGCCGCCGCGCAGCTTGTTGACGACGAGGGTGGCGAGCGCCTCGCCCTCGATGTCCTCGGCGATGATCAGCAGGGGCTTGGAGGTCTGCACCACGGCCTCGAGGACCGGGAGGAGCTCCTGCAGGCCCGAGAGCTTCTTCTCATGGATGAGGATGTAGGGATCCTCGAACTCCACGCGCATCTTCTCGGCGTTGGTGATGAAGTAGGGGGAGAGGTAGCCGCGGTCAAACTGCATGCCCTCGACGACGTCGAGCTCGGTCTCGGCGGTCTTGGCTTCCTCGACGGTGATGACACCCTCGTTGCCGACCTTCTGCATGGCCTCGGCGAGGTACTTGCCGATCTCGGAATCGCCATTGGCGGAGATGGTGCCGACCTGGGCGATCTCCTCGTTCGAGGTGACCTTCTTGGCGTTCTTCTTGAGATCGGCGACGATCGCCTCGACCGCGAGGTCGATGCCGCGCTTCAGATCCATCGGGTTCATGCCGGCGGCGACGGACTTGGCGCCTTCCTTCACGATGGCCTGGGCGAGCACGGTGGCGGTGGTGGTGCCGTCACCGGCGAGGTCGTTGGACTTCGAGGCCACTTCGCGCACCATCTGGGCGCCCATGTTCTCGAACTTGTCCTCGAGCTCGATCTCCTTGGCGACGGTGACGCCGTCCTTGGTGATGCGCGGGGCGCCGAAGGACTTCTCGATCACGACGTTACGGCCCTTGGGGCCGAGGGTCACCTTCACCGCATTGGCGAGGATGTCGACGCCGCGCAGCATCTTCTCGCGCGCGTCGCCCGCAAATTTCACTTCTTTGGCAGACATGTCTTTAACTCCGGTGATGCGTTACGACTTGCGTCGGGCGTTCGGGCGTCACGCCGCCTTCTTGGCGGAGGCGCTGTCGTCGATCACGCCGAGGATGTCGGACTCCTTCATGATCAGGTAGTCGACGCCGTCGATCTTGACCTCGGTGCCGGACCACTTGCCGAACAGCACGCGGTCGCCGGCCTTCACATCGAGCGCAACGAGCTTGCCGGCCTCGTCGCGGGCACCCGGGCCCACCGCAACCACCTCGCCCTGCGAGGGCTTTTCCTTGGCGGTGTCGGGGATGATGATGCCGCCCGCGGTCTTGGTTTCCGCATCGACGCGCTTGACCACCACACGGTCATGCAGGGGACGGAACTTCATCGGTTCTCTCCAGAAAAGCTTGAACGATCATCTGGTTTCATGGCGGCGGATCGGCCGGAACGGTGCCGATCACGCTACCGCGAGGACATCTAGGCGGGGGGCGGAGGGGGCGCAAGGGTATGGCACGAAAAATTTAGCAGTCCGATGAAGTGAGTGCCAAGTCGTCAGCGGCGTCGCTGTCAGCACTCTGTCATTCATGCTGCTAGTGCCCTGATATTAAACGTGAAACTCGATCTTTGGACTTGTTCGCGCAAGCCTCGTGCGCTCAACTCGGGACGTCAGCGAAAGGAGGTTCCGCATGGCATCTCGTGAAGCAGCCGCACCTGGCGTGCGTCCCGCATCGGCCGATTTCGTCCGGCAGCTCGCCGGTTATGGCCTAACCACCGCCCAGATCCTCTACCGCATGCCGGACCACCCGGCGCTGCTGCAGACCTATCTCTGGCAGCACTACGACCTTTATCCCCATTTCCCGGAGCTGAACCGCTTTCTCGACTTCTGGAAGCGCGAGCTGGAAGGGCCGCTGCACTCGGTCACCATTGCGCATTCAAGGCTGATCAAGCCGGCGGAACTGCGCACGGTCGACGGGGTGTTCCAGATGCACTGAGACACCCCGCCGGCCTGTGGCGCGCCTTACTGGGCGAGGAAGGGGAACGGCTCGCTGGGTGCGAAGCGGGCCGACGCCTCGCCGGAGAGGACCGGATGGGTCGAGAGGTCAAGGCGGGCCGGCTTGGCCCCAGCCGCGAGGTTCAGCTTGTCCAGGTCCACCCAGAAGATCGAGGGGCTGTAGGCCGACTCGAAATAATAGCGCTTCGCGCCAAGATCCCCGATCGAGCGCCAGATGGTGGCGGCGATGTTCGGCTTGCCGGGCGAGGCGAGGCCGAGCGGCACGGAGATGGAGCGGATCAGCGAGAAGGCGGAAGCCACGGCCAGGGGCTCCTCCTTCTGCTTCGGCGTGGCGTTGAGTGCCCAGCTCATGCGCACGAAGCGGTCGGCGGAGTTGATGGTGCCCGGCAGGAAGTCCAGCCCGTCAATGTTCTTCCAGTAGGTGCTGATGGCCAGTTGCTGGTCGAAGGGCGGCGAGTTGGTCATCACCGTGTATTTGGGGCTGTGATGGATCACGAGCTTGCCATCGACATATTCGAAGATGGCGCTGTCGCCGGTCTTGTCGGCCAGCGAGAGGTGGCCGGTCGCTTTGTTGCCGTCGGGCAGCACGGGCGCGACGATGGCGAAGGGCTCCTTCGAAAGGGCCTCGACCGCTTCGGCGACGGTGGCGAAATTGTCGAGCGCATATTGCGTCCAGGCGCCGACCGAGATCAGCTTCTTGCCCGACGCCTTCGCGTCGCCATAGTCGCTCTCCGCCAGATAGAGCGTATTGGCCATCAGGCCCGCCTCGTTCATGCCGTCGACGGTCGCCACATTGTAGAAGGAGGCGATCACCGAGCCGTATTTGGACGTCCAGGTGATCGACCCATCGCCCGCGCCGCCATTGCGCGCCATGCCGCGCGGGAAGGACCAAAGATCGGTTTCGGGATCCGCCATCCAGTCCATTGATCGACCGACGATGTAGCCGCCCGTTCCCGTCTCATAGACGAAGCGGGTGCAGGCCTCGGCCTGAAGATTGCTGAGCGCGAGCGCCGCACAGGCGGCGAGACCAAGACGATGAAAGCGTTTCACGAGACCTCTCCTCAAGGCTGCTTCGCGCCGACAGAACCCCGGCGACGGTAACACCGGTAGGGGTGAGGCGTTGCCTTTCCATGAAGAACGGCGTTTCACGTGGGGTGTGTGGCAGATGGATTTGGCGCATGTGCCCTCTCCTTGCCGCTTTCGCCGTGCTATGAGGGCGGCGGAACTGGGTGCCGTGGTGGTGTCCCAAGGCATGACTGAAGGCACCGGGCCGCCCATCGTGGATCATCGCTCGCCCCGCACCTCGGAGCTGCTCTCGGCGATCGTGACCGCCCATTCGGCGGAACGCATCGGCGTGGGCGAGATCGTGCATGCCCTGCGCAACCGCGCCTTCGGCCTGTCCATCCTGCTGCTCGGCCTGCCGAACTGCCTGCCCATGCCGCCGGGCATTCCGGTGATCTGCGGCGTGCTGTTGTGCCTCGTCGGCGTGCAGATGCTGCTGGGGCGTGACGAATTGTGGCTGCCGCGCTGGCTGGCGGCCCGCACCATTTCCCGCACGCTGCTGGAGAAGATCGTCCATGGCGCGCTGAAATGGATCCGCCGCTTCGAGGCCTATTCGCGCCCGCGGCTGGCCTATTTCTCCAGCGCCGCCGCGCGTCTCGTGCTGGGCGGCGTGGTGGTCGTGCTGGGCCTCCTGCTGATGCTGCCGATCCCGATCTTCGGCAATTTGCCGCCGGGTATCGCGGTGTGCATCCTCGGACTCGGCCTCGTCGAGCGCGACGGCGCCTTCATCGCCGCCGGCCTGGTCGCCAGCCTTGTCAGCCTCGGCGTGATGGGTCTTCTGAGCTGGCTGATCTTCCAGGGCGCGCTCGCCGTCATCTGAGAGTGTGTGAATAAACTCAGAGTTGCGTTTGGTAAAATGCAACCCTTATGATGATGCTTCCGCAATGACGGGGGGCGTCATGAGTGCGAAATCAACCGAGCCGTCGGCCGATCGAACAGCCATTAAGCGCCTGCCGCGCCGGCTCATCCTCTGCCTTGACGGCACCTGGAACGATCCCAACAGCGAGGACATCACCAACATCGTGCGGCTGCGCGACATGCTGCAGCCGGGCGTTACCGATGGCGTCGAGCAGCGCATCTATTATGACGAGGGCGTGGGCACCGGCGGAAGCAAGCTGAAGAGAAGCTTCGACGGCGCGACCGGCTCGGGCCTCGACGTCAATGTCCGCCAAGCCTACCGCTTCCTCAGCCAGTTCTACGCCCCCGGCGATGACATCTTCATTTTCGGCTTCTCGCGCGGTGCCTTCACCGCGCGCAGCCTTGCCGGCTATATCGGCGCGAGCGGGCTGCTCAAGGCCGAGAATTGCACGACGCAGAATGAACAGACGGTGTGGGAGCTCTACCGGACGCCGCCCAAGGACCGCTACCCGGCGGACACGGTATGGTTGCGCACGCTCACCCATGACGGCGTACGTATTCGCGGTCTCGGCGTTTTCGACACCGTGGGCTCGCTAGGTATCCCCGGAAGTGTCTTTCGGAGAAATCGCGAGCGCTACGAGTTTCACGACACGGCTCTATCCTCGATTATCGACGTGTCGCTGCATGCTGTGGCGATTGACGAGAAGCGGCGGTGGTACCCTCCCGCACTCTGGCAGGTGCCGCAGCATGCGGGATTCACGGCGGTCGAGCAGGTGTGGTTTCCGGGCGTGCATTCCGACATTGGCGGTGGCTATCAGGCCGGGGGTATCGGCGCTCTGACGTTGGCGTGGATGCTGAAACGGCTCGACGCGTTGACACCCGCGGGACATGGCCCCGTTTTTCGGCCGGGTGAGCTTGAGGCGTTGCAAGGCGAAGACAGCCCTGACATTCATGAGTCACGCAAGTCGCCATTATTTTTCATGGACCGCGACGATCCGACGTATCGCGTGATCGCCCAGCAACGCCCGCGTGGAGCCGGGGTGCGTGTCGCTGGCTTGCCGCCCCAGGCCCGCTCCATCGGTGAGCACATCCATCTCAGTGCGCTCGCCCGGCTGACCGACGGGAAAAACGAAGCGGGTGGCGCTTATGATCCGCCGAACCTGCGCGCCGCGCTGGAGGCGTTCTTCGCGCCGACCCACACGGTTCTGCCACGGCCAAAGATCGCGCTCGGCTTCGTCGGCAAGCAGAACCGCCCGCTCGACTGGATCGGCAATGCGGCCGATTTCGACGAATTGCGGGCGGCGCTGCCCCAGACGTATCGGGCGGAACTGGACAAGGCGCGCAACGTTTGGGCCGCGGCGGTGAAGACCGACAAGTCGTCCCGCACGGCAGCCGCAACGCCGGAGGCTGCGGCTGCCAAGGTGCAGAGCGCCACGGCGGAGACCGTTCGCTAGCCCCGCCCGACGAACGGCGCGTTGGTGGCCATGATGGTCATGGTCAGCACATTCGCGTCGAGCGGCAGGCTGGCCATATAGGCAACGGCGCGGCCGGCATGGACCGGGTCGAAGGTCGGCTCGACCATGATCTGGCCGTTGGGCTGAAGAATGCCGGTCTTCATCTTCACCGCCATGTCGGTGTCGGCATTGCCGATGTCGATCTGTCCGCAGGCGATGTTGTGCGCCCGGCCTTCCAGCGCGACCTGCTTGGTGAGGCCCGTGACCGCGTGCTTGGTGGCGGTATAGGGCGCGGTGAGCGGGCGCGGGGCGTGCGCCGAGATCGAGCCATTGTTGATGATGCGCCCGCCCTTGGGAGTCTGCGTCTTCATGAGGCGGATGGCGGCCTGGGTGCAGAGAAACACGCCGGTGAGGTTGACCGTCACCACGCGCTGCCAGTCCTCCAGCGGGATGTCCTCGATCGGCATGCCCGGCGACCAGCCGCCGGCATTGTTGAACAGCACGTCGAGGCGCTTGAAACGGCGGGCAATCTCGTCGAACAGCGCGCGCACCGAGGCCGCGTCCGCCACATCCGCGGCGATGGGGTGAGCCTTCCCGGAGGTGGCGGCAATGGTCGCCGCAACCGCCTCCAGCGGTTCCGTGCGGCGACCGGTCAGAACAACCTCAAAGCCGGATTCGGCGAGCGCGAGCGCGGCGGCCTTGCCGATGCCGGTGCCGGCGCCGGTGACGAGGGCGATACGGGGCGTGGTCATGTTTTTCCTCCCGAGGCGTCGAAATGTTCCCGGCATGGCGTCGCCGGCAAGGCCAGCAGCGGCTGGCGGGATGCGTCACGCCAGGGAACCCGCAAGAGCCCATGGCGTTATCAGCGCAGAAGATAAGTCGAATGCGGTGAAACGAGACAGCACCGCCGGTGAATTACTCAGTCGAGGAGAGCAATCATGCCCGGTATTCTTATGTGGCTCATCGGTATCCCGATTCCGATCATCATCCTGCTGTATCTGCTCACCTGACGGGTGCAGGACGATCATCAGCCGAAGGCCGCCGCTGCAACCCGCATCGGCGGCCTTTGCGCGTTGATGTCGGTCTAGCGATTGCGCCCATAGGGCGGGCGAGGGATCGAGGTGTGCGCGGCGCGCAGCGCGGCCGACCAGCGCTCGCGCAGATCGTGGAAATAGGGTTCGCCCGGTTCGATCCGGTAATTGAGTTCCGACTGCCCCCCATCGCGGCGCGCGACGAGGATGTCGATGGGCATGCCGACCCCGAGATTGGAGCGCATGGTCGAATCCATCGAGATGAGGCCCGACTTCAGCGCGTCATATAGGTCGGTCTCGAAGGTGATGGAGCGGTCCAGCACCGGCTTGCCATATTTATGCTCGCCGATTTGCAGGAACGGCGTGTCGGCGGTGCATTCAATGAAATTGCCGGCCGCGTAGATCATGAACAGCCGCAGCCGCCCGCCATTCACCTGCCCGCCGAACAGGAAGGAGACATCGAAGCGGATGTCGGATTCCTTGAGGCCCTCGCCATAGAGCCGGTGGACGTGCCGGATGGCTGCGCCGACGAGCTGCGTCGCGCGGAACATGCTGCTGACGCTGGTCAGCGTGTCCTTCTTGCCGGTCTCCGGGTTTTCCAGCCCCTCCTGCAGGGTGCTGATGACGGCCTGCGAGATCGACAGGTTTCCCGCCGTCGCCAGTGCCATGATGTGGCGGCCCGGTTCCTCGAAGACGTGCAGCTTGCGGAAGGTCGAGATGTTGTCGAGCCCGGCATTGGTCCGGGTGTCGGCAATCATGACGAGGCCGTCACGCACCAGAAGACCACAGCAATAGGTCATCGCAGGCACTTCCCCCTGGCCACGGCCTGTGGCGCGCGGCATTCCATTACGCGCCCTTATAGCGGGGCGCTTTTGTGGCCGGCAACCGTCAGCCCTGAATCTGCCGGCTCGACTGGTCGACGGTGAGGGCGACGGAGAGATTTTCCTCGCCGCCACCATAGCGGTTGCCGCGCACCGGAGCGGCGCCGAGATAGTCGAGACCCACGGCGAGGCGGACATAGGCCTCGGTCGGGCACTGGAGATTGGTCGGATCGAACCCGACCCAGCCCAGACCATCCACATAGGCTTCGGCCCAGCCATGGCCGGCCTGCGCGGCGGCGCCCTGGAGCTGGGCGAGGCCCTGCGTCTGCGACTGCGCGGCCCCGTCGGTGACGATGTAGCCGCTGGCATAGCGGGCGGGGATGCCGATATGGCGCGCCCCGGCAATGAAGATATGCGCGTAATCCTGGCACACGCCGCGCTTCAGCGCGAAGGCTTCCTTGGCGGTGGTCGTCGCCTGCGTCGGCTCGGGATCAAAGGCCATGTGAGCGCCGATCGCTTCCATCAGCGCGTGCAGCCGGGCGATGCGGTCCTCGATGCCGGCGGCGGCCTGTTCGGCGAAGGCGCGCAGGGCCGGATCGGCGACGGTGAGGTCGGTCTCGCGCATATAGAGCGAAGCCGGGAAGCGCTCCTTCACGCCGCGCACGACGCCGGCGGTGTCCTGCGTCTCGACCTCGCCCTCGACGATCACGCGCAGCTCGGAGATAGGCCCCTCCACCGCGAAAGTGTGGGTGAGGTTGCCGAACGCGTCCTCATGCGCCCGCAGCCGGCAGCTCTCCGACACGTCGATGCGCCAGGAGACGACATATTGCCCGTCATGGTTGCGCGGCGTGAGGCGCAGCGTCTGGATCGCGCCATTGGCCGGCGGATCGTAGGTGTAGATGGTGGCGTGCTTCACATGGATACGCATGACGCGGCGGTCGATCCGGGATTACAGGAGATATTGTTCGGCAACGCTCGAACCGAGACGGTTGTTCTCGACGACGAAGCCGTCGATGTATTCGTGCAGCCCGGTCTGGAAAACGTCCTCCATCCGGCTGTTGCCCAGCCGGGTGAGGGTGGAGCGGGCGATCCGCTGCGCCGTGCCCTGCCGGCCGTAATAGGCGGCGATGTCGTCGAGATAGCGCGTGATGTTCTGGTAGCAGCTCGTCAGCGAGCGCGGCATTTGCGCGTTGAGGATCAACAGATCCGCCACCAGCCAGGGCTTCACGCTCTCGCGGTACACCCAGTGGAAGGACGTCAGCGCCGAGACCGAGCGCAGGATCGAGGTCCACTGGAAATAGTCGAGCGGCCCGCCGACATGCTCGGAGTCCGGCAGCAGCACATGATATTTCACGTCGAGGATGCGCGCGGTGTTGTCCGCGCGCTCGACATACATGCCCACGCGCGAGAACCAGAACGCGTCGTTGCGCAGCATGGTGCGGTAGGCGGCACCGTCGAAGCGCAGCGAGGTCTCCTTCACGAAGGAGAGGAAGCGGGCCAGCTCCTCGCGCGTCATGCTCTTGGTGGAATAGCGCTTCAGCTCCAGCCAGGCGGAGTTGATGGTCTCCCACATCTCGATGGTCAGCGCCGTGCGCACCGAGCGGGCATTGGTGCGGGCGATCTCGAAGCAGTTGCGGATGGAGGAGGGGTTCTCCGGCGCGAAAGCGAGGAAGGAGATGACGTTCTGCTCCGTCGCCTCGTCGCCATGCACCTGCTTGAACAGGTCGGCGCAGCCGGCGGTGAGCAGCGCCGAGCGCCACTCATTGGTCGAGCCGCCATAGGCCGCGGGAAGCTGCGCCAGACGCTGCGTCACATCGAGGATGCGGGCAAGGCAGTCGGCGCGCTCCATGTAGCGGGCGAGCCAGTAGAGATTGTCGGCTGTGCGAGAAAGCATGGGAACCCGCGTTCTATTTCGCGTTACGCCAGGCGAGCGTCGCAACGCCCGCCCCGATCAGAAGAGTGCCACCGATCCGATTGATGGCGGCGACGATGCGCGGCGTGCCGATGGCGCCGCGCAACCGGCCCGCAACAAGCGCGTAGCCGAAGGCATTGGTGGCGGCGAGCACGAGGAAAGTGGTCTCGAAGATCGCCATCTGGGTGAGGAAGTCGCGGGCGGGATCGAGGAACTGCGGCAGGAAGGCCACGAAGAAGGTGATGCTCTTCGGGTTCAGCGCGGTGACGATCCAGGCGTGCAGCAACATGCCGAGCGGCCGGTCGGTGCTGCGCGCTTCGCCGATGAGCGGCGTGCCGCCCGCCCGCCAGAGCTTGATGCCGAGCCAGATGAGATAGAGCGCGCCGATCCATTTGAGCACGGTGAACAGCGTCGCCGAGGTGGCGAGCAGCGCGCCAAGACCAAGCATGGAAAGCGTCATGGCAGTGAAGTCGCCGAGCGCGACGCCGGTCGCCACCGGCAGCGCCACCTTGCGGCCCTGGCCGAGCGCATAGGAGACGACAAGCAGGATCGTCGGTCCGGGAATGACCAGAAGGACCGCCGAGGCGGCGACGAAGGCCAGCCATGTTTCAATCGGCATCTGTCTATGCGCTCCCACCCTGCGTCATCCCGGCCACCGCGACGCGGAGACCGGGAACACTCACCAATTCCGCAGACAATCCCGGATCGGCCTTCGGCCGGCCGGGATGACGATCCGACCCCAGTCCCTCAGCTTTCCTCCAGCACCCAGGTGTCCTTGGTCCCGCCGCCCTGGCTCGAATTCACCACCAGCGAACCTTCCTCGAGCGCGACGCGGGTGAGGCCGCCCGGCACGATGCGGGTGCGGTCGGAGCCCGTGAGCACGAAGGGGCGCAGATCGACATGGCGCGGCGCGATGCCTTCCTCGACAAAGGTCGGGCAGGTGGACAACGCCAGCGTCGGCTGGGCGATGAAGTTGGTGGGATCCTGCTTCAGCTTGGCACGGAACAGCTCGATCTGCGCCTTGTCGGCGCGCGGGCCGATCAGCATGCCGTAGCCGCCGGAGCCATGGACTTCCTTCACCACCAGCTCGTTCAGGTGATCGAGCACATAATTCAGGTGATCCGCCTCGCGGCAGCGCCAGGTCGGCACGTTCTTCAGCAGCGGCTCCTCGCCGAGATAGAAGCGGATGATCTCGGGCATGTAGCTGTAGACCGCCTTGTCGTCGGCCACGCCCGTGCCGACCGCATTGGTCAGCGTGACATTGCCGGCATTATAGGCGCTCATCAATCCGGGCACGCCGAGCGCGCTGTCCGGCCGGAAGGCGAGGGGATCGAGGAAATCGTCGTCGAGGCGGCGATAGATCACATCCACCCGGCGCGGGCCCTCGGTGGTGCGCATATAGACCACATCGTTGCGCACGAAGAGGTCGCGGCCCTCCACCAGTTCGACGCCCAGCTTGTCGGCGAGGAAGGAGTGCTCGTAATAGGCGGAATTGTAGATGCCGGGCGTCAGCACCACCACCACCGGATCGCTGGTCGCTGTGGTCGGGGCGAGCGATTTGAGCGTGGCGAGCAGTTCGTCCGTGTAGTTCTCCACCGGCGCGACGCGGTTCTCCGCGAACAGCTCCGGGAAGAGCCGCATCATGATCTCGCGGTTCTCCAGCATGTAGGAGACGCCGGAGGGGGTGCGGGCATTGTCTTCCAGCACGTAGAAGGTGTCGGCGTCCACGCGCACCACGTCGATGCCGGCGATGTGGACATAAAGGTCGTGCGGCACCTTCTGGCCGTTCATCTCCGGGCGGAACACCGGGTTCTGGTAGACCAGATCCTCCGGCACCACGCCGGCCCGCAGGATGTCGCGCTTGGAGTAGACATCCTTGATGTAGAGGTTGAGCGCCTTGGTGCGCTGCTCCAACCCTTTGGAAAGCCGGCCCCATTCCCCATTGGTGAGGATGCGCGGGATGATGTCGAAGGGGATCAGCCGCTCCTGCGCGTCGCTGTCGCCATACACCGCGAAGGTGATGCCGATGCGTCGGAAGATGAACTCGGCCTCCTTGCGTCGGTAGTCGAGCACGTCTGGCGGCACATCCTTCAGCCAGCGTGCGAGGGTGGTGTAGGCGGCGCGGATCGAGCCGTCCGCATTGGTCATCTCGTCGAATGCGACGCTCATAGGTGCAAATTCACTCCCCAACTCGTGGAAGTTAGCTACAAACGTCGTGCCAGCGGAAGAGGCGGAACAACCCGGACGGCGAATATCGCCATGGGGCGCGTCAAATGCCTATTTTGCGGGCGTCGTGCCGCTCTATATGGCGGGCGCTGCGATCATTTGCGGCGTTTCTAGGCGCCTTTACGGAAAGCAGGAGTAGAATCGGATGGTCGGGCAGGCAGAGGCGGTGACGGCGGGGCTCCTGGTCATCGGCGACGAGATCCTCTCGGGGCGGACCAAGGACCGCAACATCGGCTATATCGCCGAGTACCTCACCGCTCTCGGCATCGACCTTTCCGAGGTCCGCGTCGTTCCCGACATCGAGGACGAGATCGTCGCCGCGCTCAACGCCCTGCGCTCCCGCTACACCTATGTGTTCACCACCGGCGGCATCGGGCCGACGCATGACGACATCACCGCCGACGCGGTGGCGAAGGCGTTTGGCGTCACCATCGACGTCGATCCGCGCGCCCGAGCCATGCTGCTGGAGCGCATTCCCGAGGCCGATCTCAACGAGGCGCGGCTGCGCATGGCGCGCATCCCGGCCGGCGCCGCGCTGGTGCCCAACCCGGTCTCCAAGGCGCCGGGCTTCTGGATCGGCAATGTCATCGTCATGGCCGGCGTGCCGACCATCATGCAGGCGATGCTCGACGAGGTGGCGCCGAAGCTCACCACCGGCGTGCGCATGCTCTCCCAGACCGTGCCGGCCCATGCCAAGGAAGGCGATATTGGCGGGCCGCTGAAGGAGGTGGCGCTGGCCCATCCGGGCGTCACCATTGGCAGTTACCCGTTCATGGCGGAGGACGGCCGGCCCAACACCAATCTGGTCGTGCGCTCGCGCGATCCCGACCAGCTCGCCGCCGCGGTGGCGGCGGTAGAGGCGATGGTGGCACAGGTGCGGGCGCAGCTCGCCGCTAGCCGCTAAGGCGGGGAATTCTGCCCGACGCCACTGGAGAAGCCGGCGCGCTCAAGCTAATGCTCTCGGTAATGTCGCCTTTGCCGCCGGGATGCACGCCGAGATGTCCGACGACCGCCAGAACAAGGCCTTCCCCGTTTCCTGGGACCAGTTCCACCGCGACGCCCGCGCGCTTGCCTGGCGGCTCGCCGCGGCCGGCCCCTTCGTCGGCATTGTCTGCATCACCCGCGGCGGCCTCGTGCCCGCCGCCATCGTGGCGCGCGAGCTGGGCATAAGGCTTATCGAGAGCGTCTGCATTGCGAGCTATCACGACTATAAGAGCCAGGGCGAGACCGAGGTCATCAAGCCCATCGCGCAGGTCGTGCTGGACGCGGCCGGGCCGGGCGGGCAGGGGCTGCTGGTGATCGACGATCTCGTCGATACAGGCTCCACCGCCAAGGTGGTGCGCGCCATGCTGCCCAACGCGCATTTCGCCACCGTCTATGCAAAGCCGGCAGGACGGCCGATCATCGACACCTTCATCACGGAAGTGAGCCAGGATACCTGGATCTATTTCCCGTGGGACATGGGGCTCAGCTTCCAGCCGCCGATCCGCGACGGCGTCGCCTGAGCACAAGGAGAACATCATGGCCGGCCCGGACGACATCATCGAGGACGACGAGAGCGACGCGGCCTATGACGAGGCCTTCGATGCCCACCGCACGGCGCTCTATGAGCAACTGCTCGCCTATGCCGACGAGCACGATCTGAGCGACGGCTTCATCGCCGATCTGGTCGCCGATCTCAGCCTCTCCCTGCGCATGGTCGCCTATGCCTCGGAGACCGAGAAGCCGTCCGTCGGCGGTTTGCGGCTCGACCTCGACCGCTACGCCCGCGAACTCGGCGAAGCGGTGCGCGAGGCCAAGAAGCACGGCGCTGATTTCATTGCCGAAGCCAAGGCCGCGCGCGAGCGCGAGGAGGCGGAAGGCGAGGAGCAGGACGGCGAGGATCAGGAAGGCGAGGGTGGCGGGCGTCCGCAGTAGTGGTGTCAGGGTGTGGATCGTCACGCGGGCGTGATTGAGCTATCCCAGGGGTGCGGCACTCACCTTAAGGAAAGCTACCGATGACGCCGGCGATCATCTCCACCATCCTGCGTGCTTCCGCTACCGCATTCGTCGCTCGCTTCCTGCTGGTCTTCATGTTTCTCGGCAGTGGCATCAACAAGCTGACCGATTTCGCCGGCGCCCAGGCGGAGATGGCCCATTTCGGCCTGAATCCGCCTTGGCTGTTTGCGGTGCTGACCATCCTCACCCAGCTCGGCGGCGGGCTTCTCATCCTCCTCAACCGCGCCACCTGGCTCGGTGCGGGTGCGCTCGCCGTCTTCACCGCCCTCACCATTCCGATCGCGCATCATTTCTGGTCCATGGAAGGGCCGATGGCGCAGGTCGAGTTCTATTTCGTCATGGAGCATCTGTCGGTTCTCGGCGGCATGCTGCTCGTTGCTATCCTTGCCGAGCGGATGCGAGCCGCCTGACCGGCTTTTCTCAACGGGAGCCCCGATGAACACCGCCGTGCGCACGATCGACCCCAACAGCGATGCCGCCATCGCCGCCGGCGTCGAGCCGCGTCCGATCGAGGAGATCGGCGCCCGGCTCGGCGTGCCGGACGCGGCGCTCTACCGCTATGGCCCGCACAAGGCCAAGATCGCCCTTGGCTTCGCCCGCGAGGCGGCGGCCAAGGCGGATGGACGGCTGATCCTGGTGACGGCGATCAACCCGACGCCGGCGGGCGAGGGCAAGACCACCACGACGATCGGCCTTGGCGACGCGCTGGCGCGTGCCGGCAAGAGCGTCGCCATCGCGCTGCGCGAGCCAAGCCTCGGCCCGGTCTTCGGCTCGAAGGGGGGCGCGACGGGTGGCGGCCATGCGCAGATCGTGCCGATGCAGGACATCAACCTGCATTTCACCGGTGACTTCCACGCCATCACCGCCGCGCATAACCTGCTCGCGGCGGCCATCGACAACCACATCTACTGGGGCAATGAGCTCGACATCGACCAGCGCCGCATCAGCTGGCGCCGCGTGGTCGATCTCAACGACCGGGCGCTGCGCAGCGTCATCGTCGGCCTTGGCGGGCCGGGCAACGGCTTCCCGCGCGAGGATGGCTTCGACATCACCGTCGCCTCCGAAGTGATGGCCATCTTCTGCCTTGCCCGCTCGCTGGAAGACCTTGAGGAGCGGCTCGGCCGCATGGTGGTGGCGCAGACCCGCACCCGCCAGCCGGTCACCGCCGGTCAGCTGAAGATCACCGGCGCCATGACCGCGCTGCTGCGTGATGCCTTCCAGCCCAATCTCGTGCAGACGCTGGAGGCGACGCCCGCTCTCGTCCATGGCGGCCCCTTCGCCAATATTGCCCATGGCTGCAATTCGGTGATCGCGACCCGTGCCGCGCTGGGTCTGGCCGATTACGTGGTGACGGAAGCCGGCTTCGGCGCGGATCTCGGGGCGGAAAAATTCCTCGACATCAAGTGCCGCCAGGCCGGGCTCACGCCCCGCGCGGTGGTGATCGTGGCGACCGTGCGCGCGCTGAAGATGCATGGCGGCGTTGCCCAGAAGGATCTCGGGCCGGAGAATGTTGAGGCCGTCAGCCGCGGCACCGGCAATCTCGTGCGCCATATCGAGAACATGAAGGCCTTCGGCCTGCCGGCGGTGGTGGCCATCAACCGCTTCACCAGCGACACGCCGGCCGAGATCGCCGCCATTGAAGCGGCGTGCAACGCGGTTGGTGCGAGCGTGCATCTGTGCGCGCACTGGGCCGAGGGCTCGGCCGGCGCGCTGGCGCTGGCGGAGGAGGTGGTGCGCCTCGCCGAAGGGCCGTCCGCCTTCCGCCCGCTCTATGAGAGCAGCGTGCCGCTCACCGAGAAGATCGACACCATCGCCCGGCGCATCTACCGCGCCGGCTCGGTCGCCATCGAGCCCGGCGCGCTGAAGAAGCTCGCCGAGTTCGAGGCCATGGGCTATGGCGACCTGCCGATCTGCATGGCCAAGACGCCGTACAGCTTCTCGGCCGATCCCACGCGGCGCGGTACGCCGGAAGGCTTCGTGCTGCCGATCCGCGAGGTGCGCCTTTCTGCCGGCGCCGGCTTCGTCGTCGCCCTCGCCGGCGAGGTGATGACCATGCCGGGCCTGCCCTCGCGCCCGGCGGCGGAGAACATCTTCGTCGACGAGACCGGCTTCATCGGCGGGGTGTTCTGAGGCGACCGCCCCGGCTCTGCCTGTGGGCGGTGCGATGCCGGCGTGGCGCCCGTCTCGCCTCATCCGCCAGCTTGGGCTAAGACGAAGACGGCGGCCGCCTGCTGAAACTGGTAGACAGACCCGACTTAAAATCGGGAGCCTCTGGCGTGCGGGTTCGAGTCCCGCGGCGGCCACCACATCCCATCGGGACTAATATCGACCCGCGTCGCGCTTCGCGTGGTTCTGACGGCGCTTTCTCGCGACCCTGTCCTTTCTCCTGTTCCATCCCATCCCGTATCGCCGGATACTCGCTGCATCGCCGGGGTGCTCGGCGGCGTGAGGCCTTGTTAGCCGCAAGCGCGCAGCAACCGGGCGCCGCAGCTTCAGTCGCCCTTCTGGACGGGTTGCCTTGAAAGGTGCAACCCATATTGATGCAAGTTGCACCTCTATGGTATTCAGTAACGGAGACATTTTTCCAAGTCGCTGTAGACCCATCGAAGGACCGAGCCATGTCCGCCACCACCATGGGCGTAAAGATCGACGACGACCTCCGCGCACGGCTGAAGGCGGCGGCGGAGCAGCAGGGTTGCACCCCGCACGCGCTGGTCAAGCAGGCGATCATCCACGCGGTCGGGCGGGTGCAACTCGGTTTGAGTCCTCAGGCTGACGAGAGTGAAGGGGGAGGGGAGGCTCGGCTGGCGGCTCTTGAGGGTGTCGAAAGTCCGTTTCTGCCCTTCGCCCGCGCCGTGCAACCGCAGGGCGTGCTGCGGGCGCGGGTTACCGGCGCCTATCGGATGCCGGAGACCGAGGCGGTGTCGCTGCTGATCGGGGCGGCGGAGCTTGCGGCGCCGCGCGCCGAGGCGGCGCGGGCGCGGGCGCGTGGGCTGGTCGAGGCGCTCCGGGCGAAGGGCCAGAAGGGGCCCGTGGAAGGGCTCATCCACGAATATTCGCTGTCGAGCCAGGAAGGCGTCGCGCTGATGTGCCTCGCCGAGGCGCTGCTGCGCATCCCCGACCGGGCGACACGCGACGCGCTGATCCGCGACAAGATTGGCAAGGGCGACTGGCAGTCCCATCTTGGCCACAGCCCCTCGCTCTTCGTGAATGCCGCGACCTGGGGCCTTGTCCTCACCGGCAAGCTGACGACCACCTCGAGCGAGGTCGGTCTCACCGGCGCGCTGACCAAGCTCATCGGTCGGGGCGGCGAACCGGTCATCCGCAAGGGCGTCGATGTCGCCATGCGCATGATGGGCGAGCAGTTCGTCACCGGCCAGACCATCTCCGAGGCGCTGGCCAATTCCCGCCGCATGGAGGCGAAGGGGTTCCGCTATTCCTTCGACATGCTCGGCGAGGCGGCCACCACCGAGGCCGATGCGCGGCGCTATTACGCCGATTACGAGCAGGCGATCCACGCCATCGGCAAGGCGTCGGCCGGGCGCGGCATCTATGAAGGGCCGGGCATCTCGATCAAGCTCTCGGCGCTGCACCCGCGCTACGGCCGCGCGCAATATGACCGCGTTATCAAGGAGTTGCTGCCGCGTGTTGCGGCGCTGGCGAAACTCGCGCGCCAGTACGACATCGGTCTCAACATCGACGCCGAGGAAGCGGACCGGCTTGAGATCTCGCTCGACCTGCTCGAAGCGCTGTGTTTCGACGAGGGGCTAAGTGGCTGGAATGGCATTGGTTTCGTGATCCAGGCCTACCAGAAGCGCTGCCCTTATGTGATTGATTACCTCATCGACCTCGCGCGCCGCTCGAACCACCGGCTGATGATCCGGCTGGTGAAGGGGGCCTATTGGGACAGCGAGATCAAGCGGGCGCAGGTGGACGGGCTGGAGGGCTTTCCGGTCTATACCCGCAAGGTCCACACCGACATTTCCTACCTCGCCTGCGCCCGCAAGCTGCTCGCGGCGCCCGACGCGGTGTTCCCGCAATTTGCCACCCATAACGCCCAGACGCTCGCCACCGTCATGGAAATGGCGGGCGCCAACTATTATGCCGGGCAATATGAATTCCAGTGCCTGCACGGCATGGGCGAGCCGCTCTATGAGGAGGTGGTCGGCCGCGAGAAGCTGGGGCGGCCCTGCCGCGTCTATGCCCCCGTGGGGACGCATGAGACGCTGCTGGCCTATCTCGTGCGCCGCCTGCTGGAGAACGGCGCCAACTCCTCCTTCGTCAACCGGATCGCCGATGAGAGCGTGCCGGTCGAGGAGCTGATCGAGAGCCCGGTCGAGGTCGCCCGCCGCACCGAGCCGCTTGGCGCGCCGCACCCGCGCATTGCCGCCCCCGCCGATCTGTTCGGCGAGGCGCGCCGCAACTCGGCGGGGCTCGACCTGTCCAATGAGCAGCGTCTGGCGTCCCTCGCCGCCGCCTTGCTGGCCGGAAGCGCCGCCCCGGCGCGGGCCGTGCCGCTGCTTGGCGATGGTCCGGCGGAAGGTCTCGCGCGCCCTGTCACCAATCCCGCCGACCGGCGCGATACGGTCGGCACGGTGGAAGAGGCGACGCCCGCCGTGGTCGCCCGCGCCATGGAATTCGCCCACGCCCATGCGCCGATCTGGCAGTCGACCCCGCCGGCCGAGCGTGCGGCGTGCCTGATGCGCGCGGCCGAGATCATGGAGGCGCGGCTGCCCGCGCTTCTGGGCCTCATCGTGCGCGAGGCCGGGAAATCCTTCCCCAACGCCATTGGCGAAGTGCGCGAAGCTGTTGATTTCCTGCGCTATTACGCGGCCGAGGTGCGGGCGCATTTCGCCGCCGAGACCCACCGTCCGCTCGGGCCCGTGGTCTGCATCAGCCCGTGGAACTTCCCGCTCGCCATCTTCACCGGGCAGGTCGCCGCCGCGCTTGCCGCCGGCAATGCGGTGGTGGCGAAACCCGCCGAAGAAACGCCGCTGATCGCCGCGGCGGCGGTCGAGATCCTGCGCGAGGCCGGCGTGCCGGCCGGCGCGGTGCAGCTTGTGCCGGGCGCTGGCGATGTCGGCGCGGCGCTGGTGGGCGATGCCCGCACGCGCGGCGTCATGTTCACCGGATCGACGGAGGTGGCGCGGCTGATCCAGCGCCAGCTCGCCGGCCGGCTGAGCCCGGAGGGGCGCACCATCCCGCTGATCGCCGAAACCGGCGGGCAGAACGCGATGATCGTCGATTCCTCGGCGCTGGCCGAGCAGGTGGTGGCGGATGTGATCGCCTCGGCCTTCGATTCCGCTGGCCAGCGCTGCTCGGCGCTGCGCATTCTGTGCCTGCAGGAGGACGTGGCCGAGCGCATTCTGGAGATGCTGCGCGGCGCGCTGAAGGAGCTGGTGGTGGGCAATCCCGTGCATCTGGCCACCGATATCGGGCCGGTCATCAGCAATGAGGCGCGCGCGACCATCGAGGCGCATGTCCAGCGCATGCGCAAGGCCGGCCATCGCGTGGAGCAGGTCGAGCTGGCGGAAGCCACGCGCCATGGCAGCTTCGTGCCGCCGACCTTGATCGAGATTGACGACATCGCCGCGCTCACCCGTGAGGTGTTCGGCCCGGTGCTGCATGTGGTGCGCTACCGGCGGGAGGATCTCAACGCGCTGATCGCCGCCATCAACGCCACCGGCTATGGCCTCACCTTCGGCCTGCACACCCGCATCGACGAGACCATCGCCCATGTCACCCGGCGGATCGAGGCCGGCAATCTCTATGTGAACCGCAATGTCATTGGCGCCGTCGTCGGCGTGCAGCCCTTTGGCGGCCATGGACTTTCCGGCACGGGGCCGAAGGCGGGCGGGCCGCTCTATCTTGGCCGCTTGCTGGCCATGCGGCCAGAGGGCTCGCCGATCACCGGCATTGCGCCGGAGCCGGCGCGGCTATGGACGGATTTCGTCAGCCGCCCGGAGACGCGCGAGGCCTGTGGCCGGGTGCTGGCCGCCACGCCCTTCGGCGTCACGCGTGAGCTGGCGGGGCCGGTGGGCGAGCGCAACCTCTATGAGCTGAGCCCGCGCGGCACGGCTCTGTGCCTTGCCGCGACCGAGCATGGGCTCGCCGTGCAGATCGCCAGCGCCCTCGCCACCGGCAACAAGGTGCTGCTGCAGGGGACAGGCATGCCGGCGCTGCCGGCCGGTCTCGAGGAGTGCGTCGCGCTCACCGAGACGCTGGAGGACGCCGCTTTCGACGCGGTGCTGTTCGAGGGCGACAGCGACGCGCTGATCCGCCTCAACCAGCAGCTCGCCGAACGCGAGGGGCCCCTCGTCATGGTGCATGGCACGACGACGGAGGCGCTGGAGCGCGGCGAGTTCTACCCGCTGGAGCTTCTGATGCTGGAACGCTCGATCAGCACCAACACGGCGGCCGCCGGCGGCAATGCCAGCCTGATGAGCATTGGCTGAGGCAAGGGCGGCGCTTCTTCACCGCCGGTCACTCAACGGAAACGCCTTGCGCGGGGGCGGGCGGCACCTAAGTGAGAGGGATGTCCCAGCTTCACGATATCCCTCTCTCCGTGCTCGACCTGTCCTTTGTCGCCGAGGGCGGCACGGGGCCGGAGGCGCTGCGCGGCACGCTCGATCTCGCCCGCCATGTCGATGCGCTCGGCTATGAGCGTTTCTGGGTGGCGGAACACCACAATCTACCCTCCGTCGCCTCCGGCGCGCCGGATGTCATGGCCGGGCAGATCCTCGCCGCGACCACACGCATCCGCGTCGGCTCCGGCGGTGTCATGCTGCCGAACCACGCCCCGCTCATGGTCGCCGAGCGATTCAAGGTGCTGGAGGCGCTGTACCCCGACCGGGTGGATCTCGGCCTTGGCCGCGCGCCGGGCACCGACCAGCTCACCTCCCACGCCCTGCGCCGGCGGCAGGATGTCGATCCCGGGGACGATTTCCTCGACCGGCTGAAGGAGTTGATGCTGTGGGATACCGGCCGCTGGCCGGCCGATCACCCCTACCGCAACATCCAGGTCATGCCGGTGGATCTGCGTCTGCCGCCGATCTGGCTGCTCGGCTCCTCCGGCTACAGCGCGCGCCTTGCCGCGCAGATCGGCGTCGGCTTCGCCTTCGCCCATCATTTCGCCCAGCATGATGTGCTGGACGCCATGCTGAGCTACCGCGCCGGCTTCCAGCCGTCCGAGCGGCTGGAGGCGCCGCACGCCATTCTGGCGCTTTCCGTCGTCTGCGCGCCGACCGATGAGGAAGCCGAATGGCTGGCGGGGAGCGTCGATCTCGCCCATCTGCGGCGGGCACGGGGCGATTACCGGCCCATTCCGAGTGCGGAGGACGCGGCGGCGTTCCCCTATAGCGAACAGGACCGCGCCTTCATCCGCCGCAACCGCGAGAAGGTGCTGGTGGGCGGACCGGACCGGGTGGCGGAGGGCTTGCAGCGCTACCTTGATACCACCAAGGCGGATGAGCTGATGATCACCACACCGATTCCCGACCTTGCTGCCCGCAAGCGCTCCTACACGCTGGTGAAGGCGCTGCAGGCGGTGGCGGTCGCGGCCTAGATAGGTCGTGCAGCGGGTGCGCGCGTTGGGCGCGTCACCAGCCAGATGCCGAGCGCAATGGGGGCGATGCCGAGGAAATCCAGCGGCGGCACGACTTCCCCGAGCAGCAGCCAGCCGAAGAACAGGCCGAGCGGCGGCATCAGGAAGTGCAGGCTGGAGGCCGCCGTCGCGCTGGAGCGGGTGAGCAGATAAAACCACAGGCCGTAGCCGCCGATGGAGACGGCGACGACCAGAAAGGCGAGGCCGCCGAAGAGGTTGGCGGTGAAGTGGATATCACCGAGGCTCTCGGTCGCCAGCGCCACGGGAACCAGCGCCAGCCCGCCCGCGAGGCATTGCACGGCGTTCCCCGTCCACACCCCGCCGCGCGGCGCGAAATATTTGAAGGCGAGCGTGCCGGCCGAGAGCGCCGTGACGCCGCCGGCGATGAGCAGCGTGCCCGCCAGCGTCTCATGCGCGTCAGCAAGGCGCGAGCGCAGGACTATGACGACGCCGATCAGGCCGAGCGCGATGCCCGCCCATTTGGTCAGGTTCATCCGCTCGCCCAGGACCGGCCCGGCGAACAGCGCCACCACCAGCGGCAGGCAGCTGGTGAGCACGGCGGTGTAGGCCGAGGAGGTGAAGGTCAGCGCGGTCCAGTTCAGCCCGAGATAGACCGCGTTGTTGAGCACACCGATGCCGATCAGCGCGATCACATCGCGCCGGCGCATGGCCGGTCGGCCATCCATGAGGAACGCAAGCGCCAGCATGAGGCTACCGGCGATGAGCAGGCGCGTCGCCAGCAGGATCAGCGGCGGGCAATCGGCCAGCGCCAGCTTCGCCCCGGCGAAGGCCGAGGACCACAGCACGCAGAACACCGCGACCAGCAGCGGCAGCGGCAGGAAGCTGCGCGCGGGGGCGGCAAGGGAGGGCGTGGCGGCTTGCATGGTCGGTCTCCGGCAGGCGTGAGAAGACCCTAGCCACGTGCTGCCGGATCGAAAAACGAGATGTTTTCATGGGGGGCATGAGCAAAGCCGATCTTTGCTCGCTTAGCCCGCCAGCGTCGGCTCCCAGCCATAGATCCAGCGGTAGCGCTCCAGCACCGCTTCGCCGGCGCGGGCGCGCATGACGAGATCGCGGGCGATCCGCGCCGGGCCTTTGAGGTGATAGATGCGGTCCATGCCGCGCGCGGCGGTCTGGATGCGCGCGGTGCGTGGCCGGCGCAGCGCCTCATAGCGGCGCAGGCTCGCGGGAATGTCGGTTCCCGCCTTCAGGCAGGCGGCGAGAATCACCGCGTCCTCGATCGCCTGCGCCGCGCCCTGCGCGAGGAACGGGCACATGGCGTGGGCGGCATCGCCCAGCAGCGTCACCGGCCCGGCCCCCCAGGCGGCGAGCGGGTCGAGATCGAACAGCGCCCAGCGCAGCCAGCTCTTCGGGGCGCCGAGCAGCGCCTGCGCGTCGTCGCCCCATTCGCTGTAATGACTGAGCAATTCCTGCGGCGCGGCGGGAAGTCCCCAGCCATGGGTCTTGCGGGTATCCGGCGTGATGGCGACGAGGTTGACCGCCGCGCCCGCCTTGACCGGGTAGGAGACGAGATGCGCGCCCGGCCCGAGCCAGAGCCGGGTCACCGGGTCGGTGAGGCGGGCCGGCAGCGCGCTCACGGGAATCGTCGCCCGCCAGGCAGCGCGGCCGCGAAAGGACGGGGCGACGCCGGGATGCAGCAGGCCACGCACGGCTGAGCGCAGCCCGTCGGCGCCGATCAGCGCGCGGGCATGGACGGATTCGCTGGTCTCGCCCTGCTCGGCCTGCACGGCGATGCCGTCGGAAAGCGCCGTGAATCCGTCGATCTTGCGCCCGAGCCTGATCTCGATAGCCGGATGCGCCCGCGCCGCGTCCGCGAGGGCCGCTTGCAGGTCCGCGCGGTGGATGACGAGGAAGGGGCCGCCGAAACGGGCCTCGGCGCTCGCGCCCATCGGGGCACTGGTCAGCGTGCGCCCGCTGCGCCCGTCAATCACCGCGAAACCCGTGGGCGCCACGGCGACGGCGCGCACGCGCTCATAGACGCCGAGCGCCTTGAGGCAACGCGTGGCGTTGGCGGCAAGCTGCACACCCGCGCCGACCTCCTCAATGGCGGCGGCGCGTTCCAGAATGGTAACTTTATACCCGGCTTGCGCCAGGGCGAGCGCCGCCGTGAGCCCGCCAATGCCGGCCCCGGCGACGACAAGATGTTCCGCAGCCATGATGGCGTCCGCGGCCGCTCAGGCGGCGGCCGGTGCCTCGTAGAGCGCGCCCGGCGGGTTCGATTCGGTGCCGTGCAGATGGTGGTCGTACGCGTAGAGGGTCGAGCAATAGGGGCAGATGATCTCGTCATCCGAGCCCATGTCGAGGAAGACATGCGGATGATCGAAGGGCGGCCGCGCCCCGACACACATGAACTCCTTGGCGCCGATGGAGATTTTCGGCACGCCGGCCGAATTGTGGAAGTGGGGAACGACGTGGCCCGCCATGATTTTCCGTCCGCGCTCGTGATGCAGTCGCGCGGAACATAGCCGCTGGCGGCGCCGGGTCCAAGAGGCAACGATGTGGCAACGACGTGGCAAGCCACATGGCGAGGCGTGCGAGCGGTAAAGCCTTGTGGATCAACGGCTAAGGGAGCGCTCCTTGGCCGCGCCACAATGATGGTGCATCACCTTGGGGCACGTTGCGTGCCCCACCCCTCGAGTGCCATGCGCCGACTTTTCGCCGCCGCCGCCTTTCTTCTCGCCTTTGCCGGCGCCGCGCACTGGGTGCTGCCGGCGGGGAAGTATTATTATACCCTGATCCTGGCGCAGGACGACGCCGCGCGCCTTGCCGATCTTCAGCTCGCCGGCGTCCTCGATGCCGGGCGGGTCGAGGCGGAAATCGCCACCGCGCTGGACCGGGACGACACGGAACTGGCGACGAGTTTTCTCGAGCTGGCCGATTCCCGCCACCTCCCGGTGAGCGAGGAATTGCGCGCGAGGGTTGCAGCGTCGGGCGGTGCGGTGCCCCGCGCGGCGCGCGATTTCGGGCTCGGTCTGGTGACCGGTGAGGTGGACAGTCAGGCCAGTCTGGCCGGATCCATCGCGGGCGATCTAACCGTTTGGGGCGATGTGCGCGACCTCGGCCGGCAGGCGATTCACTGGGCGCGCGGTGAGCCCGTGGACGAATTCATGGTGGCACTCGCCGGTGCCGGCATCGTCGCGACAGGTGCAACCTATGTCGCCTTCGGGGCGCCACTCACGCTGCGCGCCGGCCTCAGCGTGGTGAAGGGAGCCCGCCGCGCCGGAGCGCTTGGCGGGCGCTTCGCCGCCCATCTGATCGACGCCGCCCGCAGCGGGCGCAAGGTGCAGGCGGCCGGCGCGCTGGTCGATGTCGGCCGCGCCTCGACCAAGGCCGGCACGCGGGCGACGCTGGCCGGCCTCACCCATGTGGACGACGCGGCAGGCGCCGCGCGGCTGGCCCGGCTTGCCGAGGTGAAGGGCGGCAAGACACTGGCCATCGTCAAAGTGCTCGGCCGTGGCGCGCTGTTCCTAACCGAGGCGGTCGCCACGCTCGCCTTCTGGGTCATCGCGGCGCTCGTCAACCTGATCGGCCTCATCTCGTCCTTCAACGCCTTCGTGGTCGCGCTGCTGCGCCCGCTGTGGAAGCGGCCGCGCGGGGCTCTCGCCTGAGCGGGCAGACCTGCCCTGCCGCGGCGATGCTTGGCGGTAGACGACTTGGCATAGGCAGGGCGGCTGATTAGCGTGCGCGCCTTGCTTGTCGCCGGAGCCGCTTCGCCCATGCCGACCTTCCATCACGACGGAATCGACTTCGCCTATCTCTATGAGGGGCAGGGCGAGCCGGTCCTGCTCATTCATGGCTTTGCCTCGACCAAGGAGATCAACTGGGTCGGGCCGGGCTGGGTGACGGCGCTGATTGGGGCCGAGCGGCGGGTGATCGCGCTGGATAATCGCGGCCATGGCGCCTCCGGCAAGGTCTATGAGCGCGACGCCTATGATCCCGGTGTGATGGCGCGCGATGCGCTGGCATTGCTCGACCATCTCGCCATCCCCCGTGCCGATGTGATGGGCTATTCCATGGGCGGGCGCATCGGCGCCTGCCTCGCGCTGATGGCGCCGGAGCGGGTGCGCACGCTGATCCTCGGCGGCATCGGCATCCATCTGGTGGAAGGCGCGGGCCTCCCGGTGACGGTCGCCGAGGCGCTGCTGGCGCCGAGCCTTGACGATGTGACCGATCCGGTCGGCCGCACCTTCCGCGCCTTTGCCGAGCAGACCGGTAGCGACCGGCAGGCGCTTGCCGCCTGCATCTATGGCTCGCGCCGCACGCTGACGCGCGAGGAGGTCGGCCGCATCACGATCCCCACGCTGATCGCGGTCGGCACGCGGGACGAGGTGTCCGGCGCCGCCGCCCCGCTCGCCGCGCTCATTCCCGGCGCGCGGGTCGCGGACATTCCCGGCCGTGACCATATGCGGGCCGTCGGCGACCGCGTTTACAAGGAAGCGGCGCTCGCTTTCCTTGCCGAGGCGCATTGATCGGGCGGGCGATAAGGCGGCCCGGCGGCGCGATTGGCGGCGCCGGTGACCGGCATGAAAACGACGTCGGACCAAGGACTTGGTGAGGCCCTCGCGACCCTCCGTTTCGGTGTAGCGGGAGGGCCGGCCGCGGCCGGTTCGCCCTCCGGTGGCGACTCGCGTTTCTTGCAGAATCGCAACGAGCCCCCGCATGGGATCACCCCTCCCGCTGTGCTAGGCTGCGCCCAACTCGGGTAAAACGCTGGCAGAGGGTCCACCCGATGGATCCGTGACCGGTGAGGGAAAATTTATGGCGCAGAACACCCTTCAGCGTGTCGCGGCGGCGCGCCCGCTCGACAAGCTCGACCCCGTCTGGTCCCGCATCCGCGACGAGGCCGAGGCCATTGTCGAGCGCGAGCCGGCGCTCGCCAGCTTCGTCCATTCCAGCGTGCTCTATCATCCCTCGCTGGAGGAGGCGGTCGGCCACCGCATCGCCCAGCGGCTCGACCATGACGACATGCCGAGCCACCTCATCCGCCAGGCGTTTCGCGAGGCGGTGACGGATGACCCGGAGATCGGCCTCGCCATCCGCGCCGACATCATGGCGGTGTGCGACCGCGACCCCGCGACCGAGCGGGCGGTCGATCCGCTGCTCTATTACAAGGGCTTCCACGCCATCCAGACCCACCGTCTGGCGCATTGGCTGCTGAAGAGCGGGCGCAAGGATTTCGCGCTGTACCTCCAGAGCCGGGCCTCGGTGGTGTTCCAGGTCGACATCAACCCGGCGGCGCCCTTCGGGCGCGGCATCTTCTTCGACCATGCGACCGGCATCGTCGTCGGCGAGACGGCGGTGATCGAGGATAATGTGTCGATCCTGCAGGGCGTCACGCTTGGCGGCACCGGCAAGGAGCATGGCGACCGCCACCCGAAGATCCGCCGCGGCGTGCTGATCGGCGCCGGGGCCAAGGTGCTCGGCAATATCGAGGTGGGCAACTGCGCGCGCGTGGCCGCCGGCTCCGTCGTGCTCAAGCCCGTGCCGGCGGCGACGACGGTGGCGGGCGTGCCGGCCAAGGTGGTCGGGCAGGCGGGCTGCGCCGAGCCCTCGCGCAGCATGGACCAGATGTTCGAGGATCTGCCCTTCCTCGGCGAGGCGATCTGAGGCCGGCGATCTGACGCCCTATCCCGGCAGGCATCGCGATCCGGGATAGGCCGCGCATCGCCCGCGCGGCGGGTTGCACAGCGGCGCCCGGCATGGCAAGCCTGCCGCCCAACCCACCCTTTGCGGAGCACGGATTTTGGAAAAGAAGGATTTCGAGCGCGTCCAGACCTATATGCGGCGCCTCTTCAGCAACACGCAGATCCGCGTCGTCGGCCGTCCGAAGAAGAAGGACTCGGCCGAGGTGTATCTCGGCGACGAGTTCATCGGCGTCCTGTTCGAGGACAAGGAAGACGGCGACCTCTCCTATAACTTCCAGATGGCCATCCTCGACACCGATCTGGAAGACTGAACCTCGGACCGAGAGCCAGGGATTCCCACCGATGCCGGTCTATGCGCTGGACGGGGTGGCGCCGGAACTGCCGGCGCCCGGCCGCTTCTGGATCGCCCCCACCGCCGAGGTGATCGGCCATGTGGCTTTGGGCGACGAGGCCAGCGTGTGGTTCGGCACGGTGATCCGCGGCGACAATGAGCGGATCAGCATCGGGGAGCGGGTGAACATCCAGGAGCTCTGCGTGCTCCACACCGATCCCGGCTTCCCGATGACCATCGGCGCGGACTGCACCATCGGCCACAAGGCGATGCTGCATGGCTGCACGATCGGGGAGAACAGCCTGATCGGCATGGGCGCCACGCTGCTGAACGGCGCCCGCATCGGGCGCAACTGCCTGGTCGGCGCCGGCGCGCTGGTGACCGAGGGCAAGGAATTTCCCGACAATTCCCTCATCGTCGGCGCCCCCGCCAAGGTCATCCGCACGCTGGATGAGAGCGTGACCGCGCGCATCCACGGCACGGCGGCGCATTATGTGCGCAACTGGCGGCGCTTTGCCGAAGGTCTCGCGCGGGTCGACTGAGCGGGCCCCATTTCGCCCATCTTCTCCTGTTCAGCCGGACAGGCGGGCGCGCCGGCCCGTCGCCACAGGAGATCTCCCATGGACAGCATCCGAACCGAACGGCTGGTGCTGCGGAACTTCCGCCGCGAGGATGGCCCGGACCTGCTGGCCTATCTGCGGGAGCCGAGGGTCAGCTGTTTTCTCTCGCTCAGGACGGAAGATCTGGCGGCCGCTGAGGCCGAGGCGGCAAGGCGCGCCGGCAGTGACGAGTACCTTGCCGTCTGCCTCGCCGCCACCGGCCGGGTGATCGGCGATGTGTTCGCCATGCCGGAGCCGCCCGACACCTATTCGGTCGGCTGGAACTTCCACGCGAATGCCGGCGGGACCGGCTTCGCCACCGAGGCCGCGCGGGCGCTGTTCGAGCATCTGTTCACGGCCGGGCAGGCGCGGCGTCTCTATGCCTATGTCGAGGAGGACAACACCCCTTCGCAGCGGCTCTGCGAAAGGCTCGGCATGCGCGCCGAGGGGCTGTTCAAGGAGTTCATCTCCTTCCGCGCCGATGAACATGGCGAGCCCGTCTTCGAGAACACACTGCAATACGCGCTGCTGCGCACGGAGTGGCTGGCGCGGGTCGGTTGATCCCCCGCGCGCCTCGCCTCAGTTCTGGCCGACCGTGGCCGGGGCCAGCACATCGCCCAGCGACACCCAGCGATCCGGGAAACCCTGCGCCTGCCGCTTGACGAAGCGGTAGCCGGTCTCGTGCCAGAGCAGGATGGCGGCTTCCTGATTGTCCAGCACCAGATCGCCGCGATCGGTGACGACGGTGAGCACCGAATGGCCGTCGCCCTGCTTGTCGCGCACCACGGTGATGAGCAGCGTTTCCGCCGGCCAGCCGGCCTCGATCAGCATGCGGCGCTTCAGGAGGACATAGTCCTCGCAATCGCCATAGCCGTCATCCGGGTAGGTCCAGCGCTCGATCTCGCCATAATGCTCGATGTCGGTCAGCGGCTGGATGGTGCCGTTCACCGTGTCGTTGATGTGGCGGAGCTGGGCGTAATTGGCGTCGGTCAGAGCGACCTTGCCGCCGCGGCCATTGCCGTTGCCGCAATCGCCCGGCCGCTCGGCGCAGAAGCGCGCATAGCCGATCGGGGTGGCGGTGTTGCTTCCCGCGATCATGTTCGAGCCGGGGGCGCTGCGCATCGCCAGATGCACCTCGCCGACCCGCTCGCTCGCTTGCGCCGGGGACGCACCCCAGACACCCGCTATCGCCGCTATCACGACCGCTGCCGCCGCCGCGAGACGGGCTCGTTCGAGCCTCTTGTTCATCGCGTACCTCATTCCTGTCTATGGAAGACATCATGACAGCGATGTTTTTATTCTGGTCTAAGCGACGGCGTAGATTCACGAGTACCTTGGATAGAGGTCGTTAACACCTGTTTCTCTTGGCATTAACCATTGATATTGGCAGGCTGTTCATCACGCGAATTAAGCCGGTCGCAACCCGGCGCGGCTAGAGCACGCTCGATTCTTTGATCAGGCCCGCGCTCGGGGTGCTTGCCCGCGCGCACTGCGCCGCCTATGTCATCGTTGTGCTTGACCCATCCCAGATTGCCGCCCAGCGCCGCCAGCCCATCCTCAACGTGCCGACGGTGATCACCGTCCTGGCGGCGGTGATGCTGGCCATTCAGGGGCTGCGCGACATGGTCGATCCCGATACGGGCATCGAGATCCTCGCGCTCTTCGCCTTCATTCCCGCCCGCTTCGACCCCTCCGTGCTCGCCGAAGGGATTCTGCCGGGCGGGGCCGGGGCGGATGTGTGGACCTTCGTCACCTATGCCTTCCTGCATGGCGGCTGGACCCATGTGGGGCTGAACCTCCTGTGGATGCTGGCCTTTGGCAGCCCGGTGGCGCGCCGCTTCGGCACGCTGCGCTTCCTCTTGTTCTTCGTCGTCACGGCGGCGGCGGGGGCGGGGCTGCATCTCGTCACCCATGAGGGCGAGCTGGTGCCGATGATCGGCGCCTCGGCGGCGGTGTCGGGCTGCATGGCGGCGGCGATCCGCTTCATGTTCGCCTCGGAAGGGCATGTGGTGTGGCAGCCGGACGCCATGAGCGCCTCGGTGCGCTATCCCGCCCCGCCGCTGTCCATCGTCATGCGCGACCGGCGGGTGATCGGCTTTGTCGGCGTGTGGTTCCTCATCAATATCGGTTTCGGCCTGCTGACGCCGGCCGGCGTCACCGATGGCAGCATCGCCTGGGAAGCCCATATTGGCGGCTTCGTCGTCGGGCTGCTGCTGTTCCCGCTGTTCGATCCGGTGCGTTCCGGCCCGGACGGCGCGCCCTATTCCCGGCACCCTCAGGGCTGATCCGGCCCGTTCTCGCAACAGACTTGCCTCCCGCTGCGTTAAGGCGGATCATTTCCGGCTCAGGCCACGCACAAGCGCGGCCGTAACGAGCAGCCGGCGGGAGAGCCGACCGGCTGCCGAATGGGAAGGAGGCATGCCATGACGGTTCGTTCGATTCTGGACGAGAAGGGGTACGACGTGCAGACCATCCGCCCGGACGCGACCTTGCGCGAGGCGGTGGAAGTGCTGGCCGAAAAGCGCATCGGTGCGATCGTGGTGACCGATGCCGAGCGGCGCGTGGTCGGCATTCTCTCCGAGCGCGATTGCGTGCGGGTGATCGGCAATGACGGGCCGGGACGGCTCGACGACACCGTCGCCACCGTCATGACCGCCAAGGTGGTGACCGCCGACGGCAACGAGACCGTGCATCAGGTCATGGAGCACATGACCGCCGGCCGCTTCCGCCATTTGCCGGTGGTGCAGGGCGGCAAGCTTCTCGGCATCATCTCCATTGGCGACGTGGTCAAGCATCGCCTCGCGGAGATGGAGCGCGAGAGCCACGCCATGCGCGAATACATCATGTCCACCTGACACACGCGCTCCCGGCCGGAGGGTCGGGAGCGTCGCCGGCCGGCGCAGATGCTCACTCAGAAGCGGGGCGTGTCGGTCTTCTTCGGGGTGGCGTAGACCTCGGCCGGGTCGAACAGCTTGCCAGCGTCATTGACCGCGAGCGTGAGCTCGGGCGTCGGCGCGGCGCCGAGCGGCACGGAGCGGAAGAAGCAGGAGCGGTGCCCGGTGTGGCAGGCCGCCCCCGTGCCGCCCATGCGCACGCGCATCACCACCGCGTCCTGGTCGCAATCGACCTGAAGCTCGACCAGCTTCTGCACGTGGCCGCTTTCCTCGCCCTTCTTCCACAGCCGCCCGCGCGAGCGGCTGTAATAATGCGCCTCGCCGGTCTCGATGGTGAGGGCAAGGGCCTGCGCGTTCATATGCGCGACCATCAGGACGGTGCCGTCCTCGGCATCGACAGCGACGGCGGTGATCAGCCCGTCCGCGTCGAATTTCGGGGCGAGGCGTTCGCCTTCCTCGATCTCGGCCTTGCTGCCGCGCGCGGCGAAGGCCGGCTCACGCGTCTCAGCCACGCCTGCCCCGCAACAGGCTCATGAAGCGCACCTGCTCCTGCGGGTCGTCGCGGAACACGCCGGTAAACTGCATGGTGACCGTGGAGGCGCCCTGCTTGCGCACGCCGCGCATGGCCATGCACATGTGCTCGGCCTCGATCAGCACGGCGACGCCGCGCGGCTTCAGCGCCTCGTCCATGGCGGTGATGATCTGCGAGGTCAGGTGTTCCTGCGTCTGCAGCCGGTGGGCGAACAGATCGACGATGCGGGCGATCTTCGACAGGCCGACCACGCGCTCCACCGGGAAATAGGCGACATGCGCCTTGCCGACGAAAGGCACCATGTGGTGTTCGCAATGCGAGTGGAACTCGATGTCGCGCACCAGCACCATGTCGTCGAAATTGCCGATCTCGCCAAAGGTGCGGTCGAGCACGGCCTCGGCGTCGGCATTATAGCCATCATAGAATTCCTGATACGCCTTCACCACACGCTTGGGGGTATCCAGCAGCCCCTCGCGGGTCGGATCATCGCCCGCCCAGGCGATCAGCGTGCGCACGGCCGCTTCCGCTTCCTCGCGGCTGGGGCGGCGCTGTTCGGTGGCAGCGGCGGCAACTTCGTTCTTCGCGCTGCGCATCAGCGACTCAAGCACGGCATCCATGACGAACTCCGTTCGACGGCGCATTTCAGACCGGGCGCCGGGGTGTCACCGGTATTACTCGACATACGTGCCATGACTTGTCACGGATCAGCGCATTACCATCATCATAACGCCCGTCCGAACGCCCCGGAAGTGACATCCGGTTGCTTTCGCAGGCGGGCACCCGCTCCTATATAGGTGAGCAAGGGTGGCCTGCAACGCAGCCGCATGGCACGGCGCGACGGACGGACAAGATGCTGAACGAGGTCTATAATCGCCGCATCCTCGAGCTGGCAGCCGATATACCACGCCTCGGCCGGCTCGCCGCGCCCGATGCTACGGCAACGGCGCATTCCAAGCTTTGCGGTTCCACCGTCACCGTGGATGTGGCGGTGAAGGATGGCGTGATCACCGATTTCGCCCATGAAGTGCGCGCCTGCGCGCTCGGACAGGCGTCGTCCTCGGTGATGGGCGCGCTGGTCGTCGGCGCGACGCCCGAGGAAGTGCGGGCTGTGCGCGTGGCGATGCGGCGCATGCTGAAGGAAAACGGCGCGCCGCCGGACGGCCGCTGGGCCGAGCTCGCGGTGCTGGAGCCGGTGCGCGACTACAAGGCGCGCCATGCCTCGACGCTTTTGACCTTCGACGCCGTGGTCGACGCGCTCGATCAGATCGAGGCGAAGGCGACGGCGGCGGAGTAGGCGCGACAGCGGGGACTAGACGTCGTCATCCCGGACGGCCGCAGGCCGATCCGGGATCGTGGGCAGAATGGCGAGCGATCCCGGCTCTGCGGCTACGCCTCCGGCCGGGATGACGATGCGACGGTCAGCGTTCGGTGAAGAAGGTAAACAACACCTCGTCCTTCTCGCCGGTGAGGCAGAGGAAGCGGTTGGCGGTGTCGGAGCGATCGCGTTGGATATAGGCCTCGCCCATGATGACGCCCTTCACCGCCGTGTCGCCGAGCTTGGACTCGGCCTGCGCGATGGTGAGGCCGTCGATCTCGATATAGATGTCCTCGATCGAGGGGGAGCGCTGCTTCAGCTTGGCCAGCGCATCCGCCTTGCAGGCGGCGACGCGCTGCATGTCGGGATCGACATCGGGCTGGTTCGCGGCGGCGGGGTCGGGCTGCGTGCCGCTGGCGGGGCCGGGCGGGTTCGCCGGTGCCGGAGCGGGCGAGGGCGCCACATCGGGCATCGTCTGCGGCGCGGGCTGCTGCGCCAGCGCCGGCCCGGCGAGCAGCAGGATCAGAAGGGTGAGAGGCGCTGTCATCCGCATGTGCTGAACCTTTTCGCCGCGTGTGTGCCACCCAACGCGCGGGAGTCCCGGCGGTTCCCCGCTACGGGGTCATGCCGGTGACGACGCGCGCTTCCGCCGCAGCGCTGCTGGCCCGCCTGCCGCGGCTGATGCTGCGCGTGCCCATCCTCATCTACCGCTACAGCTTCTCCGCCTTCATGGGCCGGCAGTGCCGCTATCTGCCGACCTGCTCGGAATTCGCCGAGGAGGCGATCGACCGGCACGGCGCCTGGGTGGGGGGCTGGATGGCGGCGGGGCGCATCTGCCGCTGCCACCCCTGGGGCGGGTCGGGCTTCGAGTGCGTGCCGGCCGAATTGCCCGCGAATGGCGCGTGGTATATGCCGTGGCGCTATGCGCGCACGCCCGAAAAGCAAGAGGGCCCGCGCGGCACCTGACCAACAAGCCTACCTGCGTGGTTCGCAGGAGTGGGCGGGAGAAAATAGATGTCCGAGATCCACCTCACCTTCCCCGATGGCGCCGTTCGAGCCTATGCCTCCGGCACCACCGGCGCGGAAGTCGCCGCTTCCATCGCCAAGTCGCTGGCCAAGAAGTCGCTGGCCATCAAGCTCGACGGCGTGCTGAGCGACCTGTCCGATCCGATTCAGGCGGACGCGAAGTTCGAGATCGTCACCCGCGAGAGCCCCGAGGCGCTCGAACTCATCCGCCACGACGCCGCCCATGTACTGGCGGAAGCGGTGCAGGAGCTGTGGCCGGGCACGCAGGTGACGATCGGCCCGGTGATCGAGAACGGCTTCTATTACGACTTCTTCCGCAACGAACCGTTCACGCCGGAGGATTTCCCCGCCATCGAGAAGAAGATGCGCGAGATCATCGCCCGCGACGCCGCCTTCACCAAGGAGGTGTGGGACCGCGAGACGACGAAGGCCGTCTTCAAGGAGAAGGGCGAGGCGTTCAAGGTCGAGCTGGTGGACGCGATTCCGGCGGACCAGTCGATCAAGATCTACAAGCAGGGCGCCTGGTTCGACCTGTGCCGCGGGCCGCATATGCCGAGCACCGGCAAGATCGGTGACGCCTTCAAGCTGATGAAGGTGGCCGGCGCCTATTGGCGCGGCGACAGCAACAACCCGATGCTGACGCGCATCTACGCCACCGCCTGGCGTACCCGCGAGGAACTCGACGCCTATATCGTCCAGCTCGAGGAAGCCGAGAAGCGCGACCATCGCCGGCTCGGCCGCGAGATGGACCTGTTCCACTTCCAGGAGGAGGGGCCGGGCGTCGTGTTCTGGCACCCCAAGGGCTGGAACCTGTTCCAGAACCTCGTCGCCTATATGCGCCGCCGCCTCGCCGCCGATTACAGCGAGGTTAACGCCCCGCAGGTGCTCGACAAGTCGCTGTGGGAGACCTCCGGTCACTGGGGCTGGTACAAGGACAACATGTTCAAGGTGCAGCCCGCCGGCGACACCGAGGACAATGACCGCGTCTATGCGCTCAAACCCATGAACTGCCCCGGCCATGTGCAGATCTTCAAGCACGGGCTGAAGTCCTACCGCGACCTGCCCATGCGCCTCGCCGAGTTCGGCGCGGTGCATCGCTACGAGCCCTCGGGCGCGCTGCACGGTCTGATGCGCGTGCGCGGCTTCACCCAGGACGACGCGCACATCTTCTGCACCGAGGAGCAGATGGCGGCGGAGTGCCTGAAGATCAACGATCTCATCCTCTCCACCTATGCCGATTTCGGCTTCGAGGAGATCGTGGTGAAGCTCTCCACGCGCCCCGAGAAGCGCGTGGGCTCGGACGCGGTGTGGGATCACGCCGAAGACGTGATGGGCCGGGTGCTCACCCAGATCGAGGCGGAGTCCGGCGGCAAGATCAAGACCGGCATCCTGCCGGGCGAGGGCGCCTTCTACGGCCCGAAATTCGAGTACACGCTGCGCGACGCGATCGGGCGCGAATGGCAGTGCGGCACGACGCAGGTCGACTTCAACCTGCCGGAACGCTTCGGCGCCTTCTATGTCGATGCGGACGGCACCAAGAAGACGCCGGTCATGATCCATCGCGCCATTTGCGGGTCGATGGAGCGTTTCACCGGCATTCTGATCGAGCACCATGCCGGGCATTTCCCGCTCTGGCTGGCGCCGGTGCAGGCGGTGGTGGCGACCATCACCTCCGAGGGCGACGACTATGCCCGCGAGATCGTCGCGCTGGCGAAGAAGCGCGGCCTGCGCGTCGAGCTCGACCTGCGCAACGAGAAGATCAACTACAAGGTCCGCGAGCACTCACTGGCCAAGGTGCCGGCGCTGGTTGTGGTCGGGCGCAAGGAGGCGACGGAGCGCACCGTCTCCATCCGCCGCCTCGGCTCGCCCAACCAGACCAGCTTCACGCTGGACGAGGCGCTGGCGTCGCTGGTGGCCGAAGCCAGCCCGCCGGACACGCTGCGCGACTGAGCGGTCGGCCCTCTCTCCTCGGGCTGTCCGAACAGGCTGGCCAGTGCCGTCCACACACCGTCATGGCCGGGCTTGACCCGGCCATCCACGTCTTTCCTCGGAAAGTCATGGATCCCCGGGTCGAGCCCGGGGATGACGGCTGCTTAGGTGGCGCGCCGCCGCCAATCCTCGTCGTTACTTCGGCGGCGTCTCGGCCGGGCGCACGGGCGTCGGCAAAGGCTGGGGCGGGTAGCTGCCGGTGTCGCGGCGCAGGCTCGGATTGCTGGTGGCGCCGGGCACGTTGAGCCGGCGCTGCTGCGGCGTCCAGTAGGACGGGCCCTGCATCAGGTTCTGGCTGTTCGGGCGCACCGAATCCGGGCGTTGCGGCACGTAGCGATTCCCTGGACTGGTCGATGTCTGGGCCAGCGCCGACAGGCCCGGCGCGAGCAGCGCGACGAGGATGATCGCCGCGCGGGCGCCCAACAATCTTTGCATCTTGTCTCCCTCGTCTCCTCCCTATCTAGGGTCCGGCGCCCTGCTTTGCCATGCCGCTGCGTCGCCGCCCGGTACGCGACGGAAAATCCTGCCGGACTGCCGCTGCGTCAGATGGCTTCCGCCGTTGCTAAGGCCGGGCTTTGCGTGGATATTCCGCGCGACTTCATGGAGCGGGGGCAGGCGCGCCGATGGCAGACCCGAACGCGGCGATTCTGGTGGTGGATGACGTCGCCGAGAATCGCGATCTGCTCATGCGTCGCCTGAAACGGCTCGGCTTCAGCCGCCTCGACGAGGCCGCCAACGGCCACGAGGCGCTCGCCGCTATCGGCAAGACCGCCTATGACCTCGTGCTGCTCGACATCATGATGCCGGAGCTCGACGGCTTCGGCGTGCTGGACGCGCTGAAGGCGAGCGGGGCGATTCACGACCTGCCGGTGATCGTGGTTTCCGCGCTGAACGAGATCGACCCGGTGGTGCGCTGCATCGAGCTGGGCGCCGACGATTTCATCTTCAAGCCGTTCAACCCGACGCTGCTGCGCGCCCGCGTCATGGCGACGCTGGAGAAGAAGGCGCTGCGCGACCGCACGCGCGACGAGCTGCGCCGCAAGCAGGTGGAACTGAACGAGGCGCGCACGCTCCAGCTCGCGCTGGTGCCACCGGCCTTTGCCGGCACGGTGGACGGGCGCGTGCTCACCATCGACACGCTGCTGGAGCCGGCCAAGGAGGTCGGCGGCGATCTCGTGGATTATTTTCCGGTGGGCGACGACCGCATGGCGCTCATTGTCGGTGACGTCTCCGACAAGGGCGCCGCCGCCGCGCTGATGATGGCGCGCACCCATGCCATGTTCCGCGCGCTGGCGGCGCGGCCGGATGCGCCGGCGCTGTTCGGCGATCCGGCGCGGGCGGTGGGCATGGTCAATGACGCGCTCTCACGCGGCAATGCCGGCTGCATGTTCGTGACGCTGACGCTGGCCGTGCTGGAGGCCGAGAGCGGTGAGCTCGCCTATGTGCGCGCCGGCCATGTGCCGCCGTTCCTGCGCCGGGCCGATGGCGGCCTGTCCCGGCTTCAGGGCTTTGGCGGGCCGGCGCTGGGCGTGATGGAAGAGTTTCCGTACCGGAGCGCGCAGGCCGTGCTGGCTGAGGGCGACCGCCTGCTCATCGTCACCGATGGGTTCACCGAGGCGCAGAATGCGGGGGAGGCACTCTATGGCGAGGAGCGGCTTTCCGCCCTCTTCGCCGAATTGGGCGACGCCGAGGAACCGGGCGAGGCGCGGGTGCTCGCCCGCCTCGTCAGCGACGTGCGCGGCTTCGAGGCCGGTTTGCCGGCCTTTGACGACATGGCGGCGATCCTGCTGGCGCTCGGGCCGGACGGCGTTCCGGCGGGCTGAGAAGAAAAGCGGCAAGGGGGAGAGATGACCAAGGACACGAAGGCCGCGACCCTTCCCGAGGAGGGGCTGGACGGGCGCGAGGCCACGCTGCTGCGGGCGACGCTGGAGAACATGTCGCAGGGCGTCGCCATGTACGATGCGGAGCACCGTCTGGTGACGTGGAACAAGCTGTTCCGCGAATATCTCGACATGCCCGACGAGTTCCTCACCAGCGAGCACACCTTCGCCGACTACATCCGCTATCTCGGCGCGCGCGGCGAGTTCGGCGAGGTGGATATCGAGGTGGCGCTGGCCCAGCGCATCAAGCAGCTCGACCATCCCCATTCCTTCGAGCGCGTGCGGCCGGACGGCACTTATCTGGAGGTGCGGCGTGACCCGGTGCCCGGCGGCGGCTTCATCGCCATCTACACCGACATCACCGAGCGCAAGATCGCCGAGATGAAGCTGCGCGAGGACGAGGAGCAGCTGCGCGCGATCGACGCCGCCGCGCCGGTCGGCCTCGTCATCATGGACATCAAGACCCATGCGGTGCGCCATTCCAATGGCTGCTTCGGCCGGCTGATCGGCAAGGATGCGGCCACGCTCATCGACCGGCACATCGCCGAGCTGGTCGGCGACACCGAGAAGACCGCCCGGCTGATCGATATCCTCATGAGCCCGTCGACCGAGCGGCAGGAATTCTACCTGCCGCGTTCGGACGGCACGAGCATCTGCACGATGGTCTCGCATGAGCATCTCGATTTCCGCGGCCAGCCGGCGATCATCGGCACCTTCGTCGACATCAGCGACCGGGTGCGCATGGAGCAGCAGCTGCGCGAGGCCAAGGAAGCGGCGGAATCGGCGAGCCGGGTGAAGTCCGCCTTCCTCGCCAATATGAGCCATGAGCTGCGCACGCCGCTCAACGCCATCATCGGCTACAGCGAGATCCTCTCCGAGGACGCAGCCGACGAGGGCAACACGGCGATGGTCGCCGACCTCGACAAGATCCAGGCCGCCGGCAAGCACCTCTTGGGCCTCATCAACGACATCCTTGACCTCTCCAAGATCGAGGCCGGGCGGATGGATGTCTATCTCGAGCAGGTCTTCCTCACCCGCATGGTGGAGGAGGTGAAGACCATCGTCAGCCCGATGATGGCGAAGAACGAGAACCGCTTCGTCATCGACTGCCCGCTGGATATCGGCTCGCTGCGCACCGATGTGACCAAGCTCAAGCAGAGCCTCATCAACCTGCTCAGCAACGCCGCCAAGTTCACCAAGAAGGGCGAGGTCGTGCTGCGCCTCCTGCGCATCGAGGGCGAGGGCGGCGAGGTGGTGCGCTTCGAGGTCGCCGACAGCGGCATCGGCATGAGTGAGGAGCAGATGGGCCGTCTGTTCCAGGCCTTCACCCAGGCGGACAGCTCCACCACCCGCAATTTTGGCGGCACGGGCCTCGGCCTCACCATCACCAAGCACTTCGCCGCCATGCTCGGCGGCACGATCAACGTCGCCAGCCAGGCCGGCGCGGGTTCGACCTTCACCATCGAGCTGCCGGTCGAGACCAAGGCGGCCGCTGTGGAGAGCGGAGCGGCGCCCGACCTTTCCGATCCCGGCGCGCCGGCGGAGCCCGGCGCCATCACCGTGCTGGTGGTCGATGACGACCCGGCGGTGCATGAGGTGCTGGCGGCGACGCTCGGCAAGGAAGGCTATGTGCTGCGCCACGCCCGCGACGGCATCGAGGCGCTCAACATCATGCGCCGCGAGCCGCCGGACATCGTCACGCTCGACGTGATGATGCCGAAGATCGACGGCTGGTCGGTGCTCGGCATCATGAAGTCCGAGCCGGCGCTCGAGCACATCCCGGTCATCATGCTGACCATCGTCGACGACCGGAATCTCGGCTATTCGCTCGGTGCCTCCGAGTACATGACCAAGCCGATCGACCGGCAGCGGCTGATTGCCCTCATCCATAAATTCGCGCCAGGCGAAGAGGAGGGGCTGGTGCTGGTCGTCGATGACGATCCGCAGGTTCGCGCCATGATCCGCAAGACCATCGAGGATGTCGGGCTGCACGCCGCCGAGGCGGGCAACGGCCAGGCGGCGCTCGACTGGCTGGAGGCCCACCATCTGCCGGCGCTGGTGCTGCTCGATCTGATGATGCCGGAGATGGACGGCTTCGAGTTTCTCTCGCGTGTGCGCGCGGACGAGCGTTTCGGCGACCTGCCCATCGTGGTGCTGACGGCCAAGGAACTCACGGCCGAGGAGCGCGAGTTTCTCGCCCGCAACACGCTGCTGATCCTCAACAAGAGCGCGCAGCCTATCGGCTCGCTCGGTTCGGCGCTGGCCACCATCGCCAGCCACAAGCCGGGGTGAGGAGGGAACATGCCGAAAATTCTGCTGGTCGAAGACAATGAGATGAACCGCGACATGCTGAGCCGGCGCCTGACGCGCAACGGCTTCGAGGTGGTGATCGCGGTCAATGGTCAGGAAGGGGTGGATCTCGCCGGCTCCGAGACGCCGGACCTGATCCTGATGGATATGAGCCTGCCGGTGCTCGATGGCTGGGAGGCGACGCGGCGTGTGAAGGCCGATCCCGCCACCCGCGCCATCCCCGTCATCGCGCTCACCGCCCATGCCATGGCGCAGGACCGCGAGCAGGCGCTGGCGGCCGGCTGCGACGACTTCGACACCAAGCCGGTGGAGCTGCCCCGGCTGATGGGCAAGATCAACGCGCTGCTCGGCCTGTCATGAGAACCGTGCCTTTGCTGCCGCGCCGCGGCCTTCCTGCGTCCGGGGCGTGATCCGATGGGACCGGTTGGATTTCTGCTGAGCGGGCTCGGCCTGTTCTTCATCGGCGTGCGCGGCCTCTCGGCCAATCTCGTGCCGCTGGTCGGTCGGCGGGCCCGTGCGGCCTTCGCCGGGGCGCTGCGGGCGCCGTTGAGCACGGCGGTCAGTGGCGTCGTGGCCGGCATGGTCACGCAGAGCTCCACGGCCGTGTCGTGGATCATCGTCTCCTTCGTGCGCGGCGGCGTGCTGCCGGACGGGCCGGCGTTGCTGGCGCCGACCTGGGCCAATGTCGGCACCGCGCTGCTGCCGCTGATCGTCGCTATCGACACCGCGACGCCGGCCGCCATCGTCATCGGCCTTGTCGGCTTCGCCACCTATTTCAAGCTGGCGCGCGGCGACCGGATGCGCAACGTGATGGAAGCCGCGCTCGGGGCCGCGCTGCTGCTGTTCGGCATGCACCTCGTCTCCGTCGCGGTGGGGCCCATGCGCGCGAGCCTGATGGGCAATCCCCTGTGGGAGATCGCCGTGGGCAACCCCTGGCTGCTGGCGGGGATCGGCGCCGCCTTCGCGCTCGCCGCGCAGTCCTCCTCCGTCGCAGCGGCGATCGCGGTGACGGCGGTGGGCAGCGATCTGCTCGATCTCGGCGCCGCCCTGCCTCTGGTGGCCGGGGCCAACCTCGCAGGGTCGGTCAACAACATCATCCTCATTCCCGGCGAGGCGATGTCTGGGCGCATCGTCTTCGCGCTGCAGGTGCTGCAGAAGGTTGCCGGCTCGGCGCTCTTGGCGCTGGTCTGCGTGGTCGCGGCGCTGTTTCCCGCCCATCTTGATGGCGCGCTTGGCCTCGTGGGCGAGGAAGCCGGCGCGCAGATCGCCATCCTGTTCCTGCTGGCGCAGATCGGCGGCGCCTTCATCACCAACCTGCTGGAAACGCCGACGCGGCATCTCCTGCTGCGGGTGACGCGCGAAAGCCCGGCGGAGACGCTGGCCCAGCCCGCCTTCCTGCTGCGCGAGGCGGCGGCCGATCCGTCAACCGCGCTCGATCTCGCCTTGCGCGAACTGGCGCGGCTCAGCGCCCGCCTGCCGCTGCTGCTCGACCATGTGCGCGACGAGGGCGAGCCCAGCACTCCGCCGGCGGCGACGCTCAAGACCGCCGGCCAGTCGCTCGCCGGCACCATCCGCGCCTATCTCGCCACGCTGCTCGATGGCGTGCTGACCCGTGAGCAGGTGGCGACCGCGCTGCTGGTGGATGAGGGCGCCACCAATGCCGGGGCGCTGCATGAGGCGCTGGCGGAATTCGTCGAGGCGGCCCGCGAGGCGCAGGCGGTCGACACCGCCCAGCGGCTGATCGAGGCGCTGCACGCGCTGCTGAGCGCCGTCGCCGAGCATGGCGAGAGCCTGGGGGCTGAGGATGATGCGCTGGTGCTCGGCCTGCTCGGCCATCGCGACAAGCTGATGGAAGATCTGCGGCTGCGCCTCTCCGCCCAGCAGGACATCACGCCCGGCGCGCAGAACGCGCTGTTCCGCATGACCATGCTGTTCGAGCGGATCGTCTGGATGGCGCGACGGCTGGTGAACGACTTCACCCAGGCGCACCGGGCGCTGGAATCGAGCTGACCCTCCGAGAGGGCTCGCTCAGGCTTCCCGCGCCTGCGCGGCCTCACCGGCGAGGGAGAGGCGGAGCGTCACGACGTTGCGGCCGTTCTCGCGCTTATAGGCGAAGCTGTCGGCCAGCGTGCGCACGAGATGGACACCCAGCCCGCCGATCCTGCGCTCGTCCAGTGTACCGGTCAGGTCCGGCGGGGGGGCGTTGAACGGGTCGAACGCATCGCCATCGTCGGACAGGGTGAGTTCGAGCGCCCCGCCCAGATGGCGCAGATGCACGCCGATCTCGCCGGCGCGCCCGTCCTTGTAGCCATAGTCCACGGCGTTGTTGACGAACTCGTCCACCGCGAGGTGCAGCCGATAGGCGGGCTTGGCCGGAACGGCGCAGGTCTCGATGAAGAAATCGAGCGCGGCGACCAGACCCTCCATCTGCGAGAGCTGGTTCGGCAGGCTGAGGTCGATCTCCCGGATGATCATGGCCTGTCCCGCCGACGTATGCCGCTGGGGAAGTTGACTTAGGCGAGGGCGGCGAGGGCCGCGTCGCGGCTGGGGTGGATCGGGATCAGCGTGGTGAAGCCGCTGACATCGAACACTTCATGCACCTGCGGCACCAGGCTGCAGATGGCGAGCGCCACGCCCTGGCTGCGGGCGAGCTTGGTCGCCTTCAGCACCACGCGCAGGCCTGCCGAGCTGATATAGGTGAGCTCGGCGAAATCGAGCAGGATCGGGTTGTTGCCCTGCGGGATCTCCGCCAGGAAGTCGTCCAGCTTGTGCGAGGAACTGCTGTCGAGCCGCCCCTTCACGGTGGTGATGACGACGTCCTTTTCGATGAAGCGGTCGATCTGCATAGGCGTGAAATCCCGTCGGGTCAGGCTGGCTCACGCGCGAGAGCGGCGGCCAAGCGGAATCGAGCTAGCCATAAAGCTCTGGGGCGCGCAAGCGCAGGTGGTGGGGCGGAACGCTCGTCAGTGCTCGAAGCGCAGCGTCAGGGCCTGGCGCTCGCCGCGCTTGCCGAGCACCAGCTTGTCGGCCCGCTTGCTCAGCATGTAGCCGACGAAACGTGCCACCGCCTGCGCATCGCCCAGCAGGTCTTCGGGCGAGGGCCGCAGCGTCGGAATCTCGATGGCTTCGCCCTTGTAGAGCAGCACGACATCGAAATTGGTCTCGTCGAAACGCGCTTCCATCTCCAGCCCGTCTGCGGCGACGCCGGTGTCGATCAGTGTCTCGACCGCCTCGGCCACCACGGGGATCGCGGCGGAGATGACGTCGCGCCGCGCGCCCCAGATGTCGCCCTGCCGCTCCAGGAAATCCATGGTGGCGGTGAAGGGGTTGTCATCGGCCGTCACCGGCACCGACGCCGTCTGGCGGATGCCGATCTGGAAGACGAGGTTGAGGATGACGGCGACCGCCGTGGACACCGAGAGCGGCGATTCGAGGATCGGCTGTGCCCAGGCGGGCGCCTGATGCACCAGCTGCGGCAGCACCGCGACGGCAAGGCCGGCGAGCACGGCGAGACCCACCGTGAAGATGCGCCGGTCCGACAGGCGGCGGGAGAGGATCAGCTCCATGCCGGCGACGATCAGGAAGGCGGCGCTGTAGAGCAGGATGGCGCCGATCACCGGCGCGGGAATGACGGTCAGCGAGGCGATGAGCTTCGGCGAGAAGGCCGCGAGCAGCATCACCACGCCCGAGACGATGCCGATGCGCCAGGCGGTGTTGCCGGTGGCGAAGGCCACGCCGATGGCCGCCGAAGAAGAGGCGCTGGCGAACCCTCCGGTCACCGCCGCGCTCATGTCGCTATAGGTGTTGGCGCGGATCGCACGTGCCGCCTGGTTCATATCCGCCCGGCGCCAATCGGCATCGTCCATGCGCTGCATGGAGACGACCGTGCCGAGCATGTCCACTGCGGAAATGATGCCGGTGAGCACCGCTGCGGGCACGATGGCCCAGGAGAAGCCGAGGCCCGGCCAGCCAAGGCTGGGCAGATCGACATAGGGCAGGGAGGAAAAGGTCGGCTCGGCCGGGGCAACGGCGACACCGGTATAGACGGCGAGAATCCAGCCGATCGCCGCGCCGATGGCGACCGCGAACAGCCGCAGCAGGCCGCGCGAGAAGATAGCCAGCACCACGATAATCGCCAGCGCGGTGAAGCTCACCAGCACATAGCGCCCATCGGCCAGCGAATCCGGGCCCTCGCCCAGCCCGAACATGCGCCGCAGCGACGGCTCGGCCAGGGCCACGCCGAGCATGGTGACGGCGACGCCGCAGATTTCCGGGGGGAACAGCGTGCGCATCGCGTTCATGAAGCGGGTCAGCGAGAGCTGGGAGACCGCCGCGATCAGGCTCATCGTGACATAGACCGCCGGGCCACCCGCCGCATAGGACTGCATCGCCAGCGGCAGATGCGCCATGTTGGGAATCTGCACGAGAAGCAGGCCCGAGCCTGTGCGTGGCCAGCATTCCAGCAGCGTCGCCACGCCCATGAAGATGATGCAGCTGGTGATGAGGATCTGGGTGCTCTCGAAGGAGAGCCCCGCCTCGGTCGCCGCCACCAGCGGGTAGACGATGAACAGCAGCGACAGGGTCGCGTGCTGCACCCCTAGAATGAGCAGCGTGGTCAGCGGCGGCTTCTCGTTGGCGGCGTAGAGGATGTTCTGTGGCTTGCGGGGCATGCTGGGCCTCGGGCGGGAGGGCGCGTCCCGCACGCAGCAGCCCCAGCCGGGCGCCGCGAACGGTGCCGGATGGGGCGTAACGAGGCCGGGAATCCGTGGCGCGACTATGGCGACAAGCGCCGGTACCCGCAAGCAGGCGGCGGCCGCCCGCGGGGGGCCTCGTCGCGGTTTGGTGGGACAAGGCGGGCGGAGCTACGCTAAAACCGGAGGCGCTACGGAACTACCGCTGGCACTCGCTTCCCCGTCCCCAGACCCGAGACCCCCATGTCCGACCTGCCGCTCTTCTACTCCTCGGTCGTTCCGCTCGACAGCCAGGCGCATCGGGCGCATGGCGTCTCGACCGCCGCGGACCGCTTCGGCTTCGCGGCCCGCGCGCACATCATCCCGGCGGTGGCCGAGGAGTTTGCCGCGGCGGCGCGCGAGATTCCCATCGTCTTCGCCCCCGCCGGCACCGGCCATTCGGCCGTGTTCCTGTGCGGGCTGAAGGCGCAGACCAACCTGTTCATCACCGAGGGACGCTGGAACGGGGCCTATCTGCCGGCCTATCTGCGGCGTTTCCCGTTCATCCTCGGCGAGCGGCCGGCGGGCGACCCGCTCATCTGCGTCGACACCGCCCATGCCGGGTTCGGCGTAGGGGAGGGCGTCGAGCGCCTGTTCGACGACGAGGGCAAGGCGACGCCGGTTCTCAACGCGACCGTGAAGCTGGTGACGGATTATGCCGGGGCCGCCAAGCGCACCGAGCTGCTCTGCACCAAGCTTCAGGAATTCGGCCTGCTGCGCAGCGTCACCCTCGATGTGAAGGCCCCCGACGGCCCGAGCGCCAGCATCCATGGCCTGTTCATCGTCGATGAGGCCAAGCTCGCGGCGATCTCCGAGGCGGCGTTGCTGGAGCTGCGTCGGCTGAATCTCATCGGAGCGGTCTACGCGCATCTGTTCAGCCTCGGCGCGACGCAGGCGCTCGCCGCCCGGCTGAAGGATCACGCGGTCCAGACCGCCGCCTGACGTCCGCCGACGGACCCGCCGTTTCGCCCACCGAGGCGGCGGGAGCCCCGGCCCTCAGGCTTCGGGCGCGTTCAACAGAACCCATAGCTCCGCTATGCGCCCGTCGACGATCCGTGCGGCATCCGCGCCGGTGACGGCGACCGGGCCGCCCGCAGGGCCGGCTTCCCAGCGCAGCACCGCGAGGCCGTGATGGCCGACGGCGCGGCCGATGGCGGTGAAACGGAAGGTGGGGCCGAACTGTGCCAGAAGCTTGCCGGCAACGGCGGAGATCGCGGCGCGGCCTTCCACGATATTGTCCGGTTCGTACATCACGGGATCGGCCGCAAAGAGCGCGTCGATGGCCCGTGCCCGCGCCTCATCATCGCGCTCGTTGAAGACGCGTTCGAGATTGGCACGCAGAAGCTGATCGTAGTCCGGCTCGCCGGTGGCCATGAGTGTTCCTTTCGCGCCGGGCGCGCGGGCTTTGGGAGCGACCAGAACAGCATCCCGCCGATGCCCTGCCTTGCGAGATCGCCCGTCCGGTCCCCTCGCGGGCACTAGCCAAGACCGGCGAGGCGCGCGCGCAGGCGGGGTACGGTCCAGTCCATGAAGCAGCGCACCTTCAGCGGCATCAGGCCGGTTTCAGGGTAGATGAGGTTGACGGGCAGCGGCTCCGGCGCGAAGGCGGTCAGCAATTCCTGCAAGCGGCCCGCGCGCAGCTCGTCCGCCACCTGATAGGACAGCACGCGGATGATCCCCAGTCCCGCCAGCGCTGCCTGGATGGCGGCCTCCGTCGTGTTCACCGCCAGCCGGGGGCGCGGCTCGACGGCGAAGGCCGCGCTGTCCTGCCGGTAGCGCCATTCCGGCGCGATGGCGAAGCCCTGGAAGCTGATGCCGTCATGCCCGGCGAGATCTTCCGGCTGATGCGGCACGCCGCGCCGCGCGAGATAGGCAGGACTGGCGCAGATGACCCGGCGTACCGTTCCCACGCGCGTCGCGATCAGCGAACTGTCCTCCAGATGGCCGATGCGCAGCGCGACATCCACATGCTCGTCCGCCAGATTGATCTGCCGGTCGGCCAGCATGAGCCGCAGGTCGATCTCCGGCTGCTCGGCGAGGAACTCCAGCGCGACCGGCAGCAGATGGCGCTCGCCGAAGGAGATGGGGGCGGTGACCTGCAGCCAGCCGCGTGGCGCGCTGTATTCGCCCGCCGCCTGCCGCTCGGCGGATTCCAGATCCTCGAGAATCCGGCGGGAGGCGGCGACGAAGGCGCGGCCGGCATCGGTGAGCGTCAACCCTCGGCTGCTGCGCACGAGCAGCCGCGTGCCGAGATGCTGCTCGAGTTCGGTGACCTTGCGGCTGATTGTGGCGAGCGAGGCGTTGAGGCGCCGCGCGCCGGCCGACAGGCTGCCCGCCTCCACCACGGCCATGAGGACGGACATTGCCTCGAATCGGTCCATGGGCCTTCCGAATTGTGAGAGGACAGCTTCCAGAATTACAGGATACTGTGCGTGTTCTGGATGTCCTAGCGTCAGAGCCAGCCGGGTGGGGCCGCGTCTGGGATCGCGCTCTCGCCGTGTCGTGGATCAGACGGAGGGCGCCATGCCTCACCTTTCCCGCCGTGCCTTTGCGACCGGCCTTCCGCTCGGCATCGTCGGCGGCGGCCTGCTGCCGCTGCTCACGCCGGCGGCCAGCGTGGCGGCGACGCCGGCGACGGCCGCGAGCGCCGGGATGGCCACCGTGACGCCGCTCGCGCAGATCACCATCGGCCGTTTCACCGTGACCGCGCTCACCGACGGCTATGCCGACATGCCCTACACCTACTTTCCCGGCCAGACCGCCGCGCAGGTGGAGCAGGAGGCAGTGGCGCAGTTCGTGGCGCGGCCAAGCGGCGTGCGCTTCCTGTTCAACCAGTATCTGATCGAGGATGGCACGCGCCGCATCCTCATCGACACCGGCGCGGCCGGCTCCATCGGTAAGACCGGTGCGCTGCCGCAGGCGCTTGCCGCCATCGGCCTTCGCCCCGACCAGATCGACGCGGTGATCGTCACCCACCTGCACCAGGACCATATGGGCGGGCTGGTGCTGGGCGGGAAGAACAACTACCCCAATGCGGACCTGTTCATCGACCGGCGCGACGTGAAGCACTGGACCGATCCGGCCAAGCGCGCGGGGGCGCCGGATTATCTGCAGACCAGCTTCCGCATGGCGGAGGAGGTGGTGCGCCTCTATTCCAAGCTGCAGGCCATCGACGGCGAGCGCGAGATCGCGCCCGGCATCTCCATTGTCGACCTGACCGGCCATACGCCCGGCCATATCGGCGTGCGGGTGGCCGATGGCGGCAAGAGCCTCATCATGGTGTCCGACATGGTGTTTCCCGTGGTCCATCCCGGGGCGACCGATGTCTTCTTCCTGTTCGAGCAGGACCGGCCGGCGGCGCAGGCGATGCGCGAGCGCTTCTTTTCGCGCGCGGCCTCGGAAAACACGCTGATCGCCGCCACCCACATGCCGTTCCCCGGTCTCGGGCGGATCGTCAATGACCGCGGACAGACGCGCTGGCAGGTGGCCGACTGGGCGCTGCAGGGCTGAGCGGTTCGGGCACGACAGCCGCCGGTGACGCCGGCGGCAAGGATGGAAGGCATATGGGCAGCAGATATCTCGACATCGCCGCCACGCCCTCAGTCAGGGCCGCGCAGGCGCATTATGGCAGCGCGGCCCAGTGGGCGCGGTTCGGTGAGCGCGGGGCCTCGGAGGAGGGGATGCCGAGCCAGCGCCTCGGTCCGCCGGAGCTGGCCTATATCGCCGGGCGCGACGGCTTCTACCTCGCCAGTGTTTCCGAGACCGGCTGGCCCTATGTCCAGTACCGCGGCGGGCCGGCGGGCTTCCTGAAGCCGGTGGACGAGGCGACGCTGGGCTTCGCCGATTTCCGTGGCAATCGTCAGTACATCACCACCGGCAATGTGCGGGCGAATGACCGTGTGTCGCTGTTCCTGATGGATTATGCCCATCGTCAGCGGCTGAAGATCTTCGGCCATATGCGCCTCGTCGATGCGACGGACGAACCGGCTCTGGCCGCGCGGCTGGCGATGCCGGATTATAGCGGCCGCATCGAGCGCCTCGCCCTCATCACGGTGGAGGCCTTCGACTGGAACTGCCCGCAGCACATCACGCCCCGCTTCACCCAGGCGGAGCTGGAGGTCGTGCTGGAGCCGGTGCGTGACGAGATCGCCAAGCTGCGCCAGGAGAACGAACGCCTGCGCCGTGCACTTGCCGCGCGCGAGGCCGGGCCGACGGACGGGACGGGCTGAGGGGAGCGGGCTGGTTACGCGGCCGGCGGGGTGATCACTGCGCCCAGCACCAGTTCGTCGGCCGTGAACCGCTCCAGCCGGCCGGGCAAATAGAAGACATCCGCGATCAGGTCGTGCTCGGCGATCGTCCAGTACGGATCCTCATCCTTGCGCTGGACCCAGATAAAGCGCGCGATCTGCGGTTCCGCGCTGGTGTCGTTCCGGGTTGCCTCGATTTCCGCGACCAGCTCCGGCGTCACGACGCCCGCCTCGACAAGCGCGGCGATCTGGGCCGCGACACTGTCCGGGATGGGCTTCGCCCCCGTGCTCCAGCGGCGCGCCGTCCGCACGTCCACGCCGATGAGTTTGGCAAGGCTGGCGGGCGTCTGCCCGAGCCGCTCGAGCGCGTCGCGGAAGTCCTCGGGAGTCATGGGTGCCGGCCGCCGATTCTTCTGGAGCGTCACGACGCTCCTCCTGCTGAAGTCTGCGCAATAGCAGGAGGGCACGTCAGTGGCTATGGCGCGACGACGGCGCCGGGGGCGGTGCAGGAGCTGACGGCTGGCACGAGCGGGCCGGCGGCGTGTCGACACGTTCGGACGCCGCCGCGACAACAGTCCGTCGCGCTGACGCGTCGATTGCCGCTGAGCTTCAAAAATGTTGATGGAAGAGAGTGGTTGTGAGCCGACCCGGAAACGGAGGAGTGGCTCCCTGAGCAAGCAAAAATACCTTCAGCAGAGCATTCAAATGTATGTGATAAGTATTATTTCAGAGTAGGTGGAGCCAACAAATAGGCCAACAATCTCAAAGTGCTATATGAGTTGGGTTGTGCATCAGTGATGACGCTATGCGGTCTTGGTCGGAAGGCAAGGATTAATTCGGGCTGTCTGCTGGTTGCTCGACTTAGGTCACAGGCGCCGTTATCTCGACCCGGACGGGTTACGGAAGCGCACCCCGGCGCCGCCGCCGTTCTCGGGAATGAACCCAATGCCTGCCCCTTCGAGGGCCGTAACAATGGCAGCCAAATTATTCGCGATTGGGACCCGCAAAGAGCGCTCGAAATCCACGATTGTCTGGCGAGAGACGCCTGCATTTCGAGAGAGCAGTTCTTGACTCCAACCCAGCATGGCTCTTGCGCCGCGGCATTGCTCAGGAGAAAGAACTGCCTTCAAGATCGTACGTTCTGATTGATATTTATCATTTTGAGCATGAGCGTACTTAAGCGGCTGAGCTACATGCTACGAACATGACGCCCAGCCTAACCACAACCCAAGCTGTGTGGAGCTCGGATCATGGCTGATTCTGAGATTAGCACGAGTCTGTCCCGGCCATCCCGGAGGGACGTTCTCTCGGCCGCCCTGCGGACTGTCGGTGGGACCTCTTTCAACAGCTCACCTGTGGCTCCGCCCGACGACGACGCTACGGATGCGGCTGTCCTTGCATGGAAGGCGTGGCGCGCAGCGCATCGGCGCACACTCGCGCTGTGTCGGAAACAGCAAGCTCTGGAGTCCGAACTCGCGCGGACGATCGGCTTTCCGCAGGCGGTTCTGGCTACAGCCGAACTGCCGTCACCGATGCGCATCAGCTCCTTACGGCAGTTCGATGAGCTTGCGGCCGATCTGCCGTCGCTTTGCACGCGGCGCGCCGAAGTCGCTGCAGTGCTGCGCGCGCACCAGCAGCGTTGGGACGACGCGGATCGCGCCATCGGGTACTCCGTCGCTCGGCAGCAAGAGGAGGTGGCTTCCGACGAAGAAGAGCGCCTGATGACGGGGCTTCTTGCAGCGGAGGCCGTGTCACTGCGCGGCCTCTCCACGAAGCTCGACGTGCTGATTGCCGTCGGCGCTGATGGCGCAGAGGGGCGGCATTTCCCGTGGCCGGAGCTGCGGCGCATTCGCAGGGATCTCGCGCGCTTGATGCAACTGCATCGTCACCATACTGTCAGCATCAATACTTGACACGTTGCTCGTAAGGAGCCGGATAGCGCACAGAAGCAGAAGTTCGCTGCGGCGAGAACGAATGGCCGGCTTGGGGCCGGGAGCGGACTGTCCGCTATTGCGGACTTCGAACGAAGAGCGGACAGGTCGCCGATGAAAGTCGAGGCGGAAGGCCCGAACTGCGCCCCCAGCATTGCGAGGACCGGGCAGAGAGCAGCGCTGGACCCATGCTCGCTCGTAACGGCTCTAAAGATCACCATGCGGTCGTGAGGCGGAGCTGAAAGATGTCAGCACTGTCCTGTCGATCGGCGACTTCGGCCGCAAGCGGATGCCAGATATGCTGGTAGCTCGGGATCAAACGCACGGCAGGTGTGATGGCAAAATTGTAGAACACCTCCATCCCGCTCTCATCGTGGGCGGCGGCTTGCCCCTGTGAGATCGTCGCGATGCTGCTTTTCAGGTTGTCACTGATCTTATTGTAGTAAAGGCCGATTCCGAAGCTGTCATATTCGCGCTGATCGAGCAGGCCATACGCGAACAGCGCCAGGCTGAAATCCTGGGTGATCGGGTTCGTTTCTTCGGGTGCATAGCCGACGCGCGCAAACGCCCCGATCCCGCGGATCGGTTCTCCAGTCTTCAATTTGCGGGCGACCGTTTCGGCATCGTCCTTCACAAACATATATTGCGAGACATTGGCGAGCACGAACCAGCTGTCGTCCTTGAAATTGGCTGGCAGTCCCTCGCTGGAGGCAAGGCCGAGCAGGCTGCCGATCGCCTGCGTCGCCGCGGCTGGCGAACTCAGTCGGCCGAACGGGTCCTCCAGGTCGATCTTCGGCTTGTTGGACCAGTTGTAGGCGGGAGAGAACTGGCCGGGCAGACCGCCAATGTCATAGGATATGATCGCGGTCAGATAGATGTTGACCTTATCGAAGGAGTTGGGCTCGGCGATACTTGTCGCTTGCGTATAGGGATCGAGCACGCCGCCGGCGATCACGAATTTCGGGCTGAACGCCCAGACTCCCAGCGCGCCGAGCGCGGTCGGGTTGTAGAAATTCGTGGTGATGGGGTTCTTGTTGAAATTGAAATTGGCGAAATAATATTTGAAGGCGTCGCCGAACGCGGTCTGGTCCGGGATGAACACGTCGCTGATCTTTCCGACCACGACGCTGGCCTGCTTGCTGAGCGCCTGCACCAGGAAGTACTCGGAGAGCAGGAAGCTGTTGGACTCCATCGGACCCGGCAGCACGAGGCCGGTATATTGCGGAACGACCGTGCCGGCGGTGAATGTCGATGCCGCTGTGTCGCCGAGGCGCGACTGCGCCGTGACATGAATCAAGCCACCGGACCACCAGCCGGCGCGGCCGGTGTCGATGTTGACTGAGACCTGGGTGTTCTGCACGAAGGCCTCACCGGTCTTGAGGCCGCCCGAAGTGACATTCTGATAGTAGCTGGTCGAATAGAGGTCGAAGAAAAAGCCGTGTCGGGCGAGTTCCGTGCGGGTTCCGCCCCAATCCCCGAGGAGCTGGGTGCGCTGCGCGATGTCGCCGGTCACCGTGCCCGGCAGGCCGAACACCGGCCCATTATTGAAATAGACGAGCAGCCCCGGCGCCAGATTGGCCAGCGAGATATTGTCGGTCAGCACCGGCCCCCATGGCGCGGCAGGCGCAGCCTTGTTCGCAGTTGGGGCGGCTTCGGTCTTGCCTTTGGTCTTGTCGCCGGCTGTGCGCTTTACCACCGGCGGGGCATCGCGCGTCGTTGCGGGCTCGGCGCCGACATTGCCGAGCTGAACGAGACCTTCATTGGCGCACGCCGCATCGGCGGCCACAAGGGCGGCCGCCACGTAGGCAGAGCGAAGCAGTTTGCAGGCCATGATCCGCTTTTCTCGCGTGTTCGAAAGGGGATGCGCTGCGCCAGGCGACATGCCCGACCGGTGGAAGTGCGGGTCACGGGTCACGCGGCGCCGGGATTGCCGCATCACGCCGCCTCCGAGCGCCATTCCGGCTTGCTCGAGCCGCGCACCACGACGATCGGATCGGGCCAATAGCCGGGCGTTTCGGAGAACGTCACCGCCGGCGCCAAGCGATGCAGTTCGCCATAGGGCGTCGGGGCCGTCACCGTGTCGGGCGGCAGCAGCTGGTTCTGCTCGCCGGTCGCCGCGCGCGCGTCGCGGCTGAGCAGACCGAGGGTCGGATACCACATGGCGTTGCGGGTGAGGCAGATCTTGACGTGATAGGAGCCGCCCTCGCGGGCGCGCCGGATCAGCGCCGCAGTGACACCCGCAGCGCCCATGTAGCCTGCGATGTAATCATTCATCACGATGGTCGGCGGGAGCCGGGGGCGGTCCGGCGTTCCCTCTCGGAAAGTGAAGCCGCTGACGCACAGCGCCTCCATGTCGAAGCCGCCGCGATTGGCCCACGGCCCGTCATAGCCGTAGCAGCGGACCGAGCAGTAGATGATGCCGGGACGGCGCGAGGCCAGTTCCTGCGGAGAGAAGCCCAGATTGCTCAGGCAGCGACCGCGATAGCTGTCGACGAACACGTCGGCTCCGGCCGCGAGCGCATGGCCGCGCCGATTGCCGTCGGGCGATTTGAGATCGAGCCAGGCAGAGCGATGGCCGGCGACGGGATCGATGGCCAGCAGCTCATGCTCGAATTCCTGCGGATGCGCGATCTGCAAGACATCGGCGCCCTGTTCTGCCAGGGTCCGCGACACCACATTGCCGGCGATCACATGCGTGGCCGACAACACCCGCAGCCCGGACAGCGGGCGGGCGGCCGGCGCGAACGGCTCGGGCGCGCTGTCGGCGATCTTCTCGATCTCGATCAGCGGCTTCGAGGCCAGCAGCTCGCCTTGCGGATGCCGCCGCCACTCCTCTTCGGACCGGCACATGGCGAAGATCATGTTGCGTTCGGCCGCGGCGTCGTCGAGGTCCTGGGCGTCCCATTTGAGGATCGCATTGGCGACGCTGGCACGCTCGTGTGAGCAGCGCAGCAGCGACAGCCACTCATTGGTCATGTGCGGATAGGCGCCCGTGGGCAGCACCCAGCGACCGTCCTTGGTGAGATACAAATCAAAGGCCAGCGGATTGCCGGCCGCGTAGGGCACTTGATAGGAATAGCCGTTCACTGTCGGCTTGAACCGGTACATCGGGTTGACGCCGTGGATCGCCTTGCGCAGGTCGATGGACAGGTCCTGCCCGCGTCCGGTCCGCATCGCCCAGACCGCGGCGGCACCGGCGGCCGCGCCCATCATGGGGATCGCCATGCAGGCTCCGATGCGATGCGGACTGTCGAAGATGGGATCGGCGCCCGCGAAACTGATCGTGCCGCCCGTCTGGTCGGGGGTTAGCCCGATGCCGGCAAGGAATTCGCCAAAGGCCGCGCCAATATCAAAAGCCTTGGTGGGCGCCGTCGCGGGATTCACGAATGTGTCCACGGTGGTGTCCTGTCTAAGATAAGAGGGCAGAGGAAGAGGCTCAGGTCGTCGGCAACCGCAGCTGCACCTGCAGGATTCGGCTCGCTGCACCGGCATGCCTCACCACGTTGTTGAAGAGCTGGCCGCGGGGGGTGATCGGTTGGTCGCCGTCTTTGAAGACACGGCCGATGCCGCCGCCGACCGGAGCCATCCAGCGGTCGCTGCCGTGGAACGACCCGTCCGCGGTCATCACCGGGCGCCACGAGAAGAGCGGGCCGCCTGCCGTGTTGTCTTTGACGAGAGGATGGAGGGCCTGCGGGTTCACGCGTGGCTCCTCACTGCCGGCCCACATGGCGTTGGCGAGAACGCCCGCCACCCAGGGCCCCGCACTCGTCACCGCTGCGAGCATCCCCAGCATGGCCAATGCGGATCCGCCCATATGACGAACATTCCCCCACCACATGGCGACTGTTACCCCCTCGGCGCAGCCGGAAGTGGACACGGCGGCACAGCCACAGGCATCCGCTTGCCGCAAGGTCGGCCAAATGGCGTAAACGGATAAGGCGAGCGTCGGCCAAACAGGGGTGACAAGCGGCCAAATGACTGTCGCGTGGCATCGCCTCCGCGATGGCCACGCTCACCGGAAGCCTCTCCATCGCCCGACGGCGCCCACGCATAGATCGCCAGCGTAAGACCCTAAAGGCTCAAACCTCGGGCAGGAACTCGGGAAGGAACCTCGGGCAGGAGCCTCGGGCAGGTGTCTGGATGGAAAACGCTTCGGTGACGCCGCAGAATTAAGCCCGGACTGCGCCTCTGAACTCGTTGGGTGTTGTCTTCGTCCAACGCTTGAACGCATAGCGGAATGCAGCGGGGTCACTGAAGCCCAGCAGAAACGCGATATTTTCGACGGTCAGTTGGGTGTCGCGCAGATATCTGACAGCGATCTGCGCGCGCAGATCGTCCAAAAGCTCGCGATACGAGGTGTTTTCCTGCTGCAGCCGTCGGCGCAGCGTCCGCGTGCTGAGGCCGAGCTGGCCGGCCAGGGCATCGAAGGCAGGAGGGGATTCGAGGGTCGCGAGCAGGGCTTGCCGCACCCTGCCGGCGATGCCGGTATTCTGCTTCAACTCCGTCAGCAATTGATCGCAGATTTCGGTGACCTGCGCATAGGTGACCGAATTGCCGAGCGACGGCTTCTTGTCGAGCCAGTCGGCCGGGAACACCAGCTTGTTCTGCGGCTGCTCGTACAGCACCTCGCACCCGAATTTTTCGGCGTGTCGTGCGGCCCCTGGTGGCCTTGGGGACGCAAGCTGGACCTGCGTCGGATGAAAGTCCGCGCCCATCAGGTCGCGGTGCAGGCACAGATGAGCGCCGATCTGCAGGTCGATGATGAATCCATTCAAATCAGCGTCGATCTGCTTGAACGGAAGCACCGTCATGAGCCAGGCGGCCGCTGGCGGCTGCTCCTCGAACGCCACCGCCACCAAAGGCGCGGTCAACTGATGATACTGGACAGCGAAGCCGACGGTCTGTCGAAAGCAGATGCCGCTGAGCAACGCGAGGCCATAGATCCCGAAGGTCGAAACGTGAAACTTCGAGCCCACATCGAAGGCAAAGTTTGGGTTTTGGCTGCACTTCAGCGCATTTCTGTATGACTGGAGGATCTGGTTGACCGATATCTTAGTCAGAGGAGAAACCAGCTCTTCCTCGCTGATGCTGATTCCCGCCAGCGCCGCCTGCAGCGAAACGCCTTCGTCCTTCAGGGCATCGACAATCTTGCTGATCTTGACGACAGGAAACACCTTCTCGTTTGGGCCAATGTCAAACATCCCTGCTCCATCGAGAAAAGGTGCGACTTCAAGATGTTATTGCCGGAAACACGCCGGATATCGGCCACCGTGCGGCTGTGCTCATATACCGCGGCTGACCGCGTTTTGCCACCGGCCTCGATCGCTATCGGTAGCTGTCGCACGCGGCTCACGGCCGAGGCTTCACCATTCGCTACAATCAGGGATGATGCATTGATGAAGCTGAATGCTTGTCCAGAAGATGATGTAAGAGGGAGAGGCGTGCGGGGCGTCGTTAGGCAAGCGCTCGGAAGTCGTTGGCGAAAGCTGTGGCTTGAGGGGCATGGCTATGCTGATCCGCAGCGGGCTGGCACTTGCCGCGCCGATAGCCACCAATATAACTAACCAGTTCTTCAGCAGCTGGCTGTTCCTGAGTGGCGATGTCACCGGATCAATCGCAATCTTGTCGACCTCCGAGGTGCCTGCGTTTCAATAAAATGTGGGCAAAGTGGAACTGCCCTTTCCTAGGGCGTATGATTAAGCCCTAGGGCGCAACCCAAATCACCAAAGATGGGCTCGAATGTCCGGTTTCGGTAGCGGAACCGTTGTCAGCTTCGGGGGCGCTTTGCTGACAGACCGATCCGGGGCCGGAAGCGGAAAGTCCGGTTTTGGCTGCCGCCGTCCCGATAGCCGCCGTCTTGGAACCTCCCCTTAGCAACTTATGAAGCCGCCGCGAGCGCCTTCGAAAACACCATTAGATTCATCTCTCACACTGCAAAGCAGGTTGAGCGCGAAAGCGCTTCCTATGAACTCATGTCGTCACGCACGCGGTTGCATCTCTGTTCAGCCGGCCCAGGACGTCTCGCTCAGGGCCGGCCTGCCTGGCTTCTGTTCGTCCGCCCACTGGGCTGCGGTCACGCCGCGAGGCGCCCAACGCAGCGGGCCACCACCCGGCGCAACCGTGGGCGGCTCGCCGGGTAGTCGTCTTTCCGGGCGGTCATCTGCCGACCGGGCCGATGGCGATCAGGGAAGCAGGCCCCGGCGGCTGAAGCATTCTTCGATCTTGGTCACAACGGCCGCCGAACCTGTGAGCGGCCACTTGACCGGTTGCGTGCCCTTAATCTGGGTGGTCAGCAGTTTGCCGTTCCTGAGGGCGGCGACAAAGCGATCGTCGAGCCCCGCCTCGCCCGCGCCTTCAGCGGTAAAGCCGAACTGGGCATCCACGCGGCGTCCGTCGAGCGTGATAATGCCCCCCTCAAACCCTTCCGTCTGTTCAGCAGGGACTCGCAGTTCCCAGCCATACGTCTTCTTCTGAAGGATGAGGAAGCCGGCCGGAAGGCTGATCGACCCGGCACAGCCGACAAACTCCGACCCCGCATGCAGCGAGACGACCTCCCAGCCGCGAGTGGAGCCATAGGGCACCATTTCAAGATCGGCTGTCGGCTGTAAGCTCGGGTCGGCCGGCTCAGCGCCTGCCTTCATGCCGGGCTCGTCGGCGACAGGCTCGCAGGAGAACTCCTCGACGCCAACGAAAAGCTTCGGCCCGTCGCCTTCCGGCCAGAACTGCAATTCACGGCCGGGATTCACCCAGGCGCCCTTGCCATCGGGCACGAGCGGCGCGCTGAAGGTGCCATGAAAGTTGCCACTGCTGTTCTCTGGATGGGTCTCGACAACAAGGCCGAGATCGCCGCCGCATTTGTAGAGAAGCTCGCCTTCCGCCCGCGCTGATCCAGCAGCGGCCACAAGTGCAACCATAACAAGAAGGAGTTTGATCAGGCGGGTGTCCATGGATTGTCCGGCCAAAGGGGAGGGAAGGAGGGAGCAGGCGTGGGCACGCATTCTGACGTTGCCTGGGCATAGACAGACCTTGCCGATCCACAGGCTCGGATCTGCCGATAGCTTTAGCTGCGAGACACTAGGCGCCGATTTTGCATGTCCCCTGATACCGTTCAAGGCTCGTTAGGCCGGGAATCCGTGGCAGACGTCGACCGGGGAGGCCGCGTCCCGCATTGCGGTAATACTTCGCTGTTTCGGTAGCCCCGGACGTCTGAAAGCCGCTTGACCGGGTTTTACGCAAAGGTATCGTGATGGCTGTAAGTCTATGAAGCTCCTTGAGCGGCCAGCCTTCGCGCGCGCCCTCCATCGCTGCGAAAGACATCATGAACAAACCTGCACTTTTGGCGCTGGCCCTTGCCGCGTTCAGTCTTCACGGGGCTCCCGCACTCGCGGACGAGCGCGTCCTAGCCACTATCGGCGGATGGCGCGTCATTCTGAACCGTAACAATGACAACAGTTTCAACCGCTGCATCATTGAGACCAACCAGAATGGTCAGGTGCTGCGCGTAGCCCATAACGGCAAGGGCTCGGATTACAGCCTCTCGGTCCCGGCGCTGGGGCACAGGAACGGCGACGACGCGACCATCGGCTTCAACGACGAACAGCCGGAATATTTCCGCTTCGCGTCCGACCGGCAGCGCGCCTGGACATCGATGAGCTGGGACATGTCGCAGCTTTTCGAAACGGCCCGCACAATCGAAGTCTGGATCGGCAACCGTGAGCTCAAGTGGAATCTCCGCGACGCGCAGAAGGCGATAATTCGCCTGACCGATTGCGTTAACGAGAATGCACAGTGAAGCTTAGAACGGCTTGCAGCGTACGTTCGTCATCGGCGATTGGGTTCGACGCAAGGGTAGCGAACCCACTCCAGTCCAGTCTGGCGTAGTGAAAATGGACCTCCCCGGATTGACCCGGGGGGGCCATTTGATTTGAGCCATGCCGGCATTTGCCGATCACCGAGCATGGCGTAATCGCGTTGGCCGGCTTCGGCCGGTGGAGTGTTGCCGACACGCTGCAGCAGTCGGCGAGGGTTGAGTCTGTCGACTGGAGCGAGCGTCGCGAACTCTGCTGCTTCGAAGGATCACCAATACGCGCAGCACTCGCCACCCTCGGTTTGCCACTGAACAGCATCGTGACCGTGTCATCCGCCATTCGTGAGCGATATTCGCACCACCCTAGAGTGCCGCAGCGAAGACGTACTTCTCATTTTTATCCACGTCTGCGCGCCGACCAGATCGAAACTGCGAACACCTATGTTGTTGAAATTGCAATGGGTTAGCAGGTGCCGCCGCCACCTTTGCGGCTGCAACGGTCTTTGCGCGGTGATCCGAAGCAACGCCTGCGCTGCGCCAGGGCGAGGCGGTTACGCCTGGTTCAGTCCTTCTGGAAACGCAGGCGGCAGCGCAGGCCGGCGGGGATGGCGAGGTCGGGATTGGGCAGCGTCAGGCGCACCGCAAAGGTGCCGCTGCCGGTGTCGAGGATCTGGTCGGCCACAGTGACCGTCGCCTGATGGCGCGAGGCGAGAGGAGCGTCGAAGGTGACTTCGGCGTGACGACCGGGAGGGGTCGCGCCGTAATAGGCGACGGGAATGAAGACCTCCACCTGCAGCGGATCGATCTGGGCGAGGGTGAGGATGCTGGACTGCTCATTGCGGTACTCGCCCGCCTCCATGGTCCGCTCGACGACGATACCGTCGATCGGGCTGACCACCCGCTTCTGGTCGAGAACCGCCAGCGCCCGCTCGACATCGAGCGCGGCGGCCTCAAGGTTCAGCTCGGCCTCGCGCAGGTTGAAGGCCGCGATATCGGCCTGCGACGTTACCTCATCGAACTGAAGCGCGGTGACGGCGCCGGGATTGGTCTGTTTCAGGCGAATGATGCGGTCGGCCGCTTGCGCGGTGAACTTCACCCGCGCCTGCGCCGCTTTCACCGGCTGGTCGTTGCGCGCCCTCGACCGCGCGATGGCGAGCTGCGCGCGCTCGACATTGGATTCCAGCTCGACCAACAACTGGCCCTTTTTCACCCGGTCGCCCCGCTCGACATGGATCGCCTCGATCAGACCGGGCACGGCGGCGCTGAGCTTCACCCGTGCCGGGGCGTCGACGAGGCAATCGAAGCTGCTGTCCTCCAGCGCGCGCCCCTGCGCAAAGGCCGGGGCCACGGCCAGTAACTGGGCCAGCGCAAGCGCCGCCGCGGCGAGGGGAGCAAGACTGCCACAGGGCCAATCAAGCCGCAGACCCGGGACGCCGAGCGGGTTGCGTGTAAGCGCGGCGGTGCTGCGTGACATTGTTCCGTCTCCTCGCTCATCGGTGCCTGCCGGCTCCGTCCGCGACCTATCCGCCTCCTCCCGACGATTCGCGGGAGGCATTCATATCGGGGCCCGGCACACCGGCACGCAACAGCGCCCCGCCGCAGCCATCGCCCGCCCCGCGCTACCTTGCAGCGGTAACGCGGCCGGGCAGATGGCAAGTGAGCCACAGTGCCCAGAAATATACGGAAATTCATATTAATGAGATTGACGGTACTTTGGTGTAGCTTAGCATTTCTGCGCCATCTGGATTGCCGGTCGGCATGGGGCGGTACGCTGTGGGGGCTGCCGTCCTGCGGGTTTGACCCGGGCGTTGGGGGACGTGTTGGCGGGTGCAGATCGGAAGGCGCGTTCGCAGGAGCGCGCGCGGGAGCTTTATCGCTGGTTGCGTTCCACCGCGTCGCGCGCTGTCATGGCGCCGCGCGAACGTCGTTCCGCCCTGCGTCTCGAGGCACTGGAACCCCGCCTTCTGCTGAGCGCCTCGCCGCTGACCATTGATCTCGCGACCATTGGCGTCGACGCCGAACCGCGTTCGGTCCTGCTGCGTGTGGTGGAGGTGGCCGATCTCCAGCGCACGCATAAATTGCAGGTCGTCAATACCCGCACCGACCAGACCGTTTCCGAATATGACCTGTCTTCGGTGCTGAGCGTGAAGTTGGTCGGCACGGCCGGCAATGACACGGTGACCCTTGGCGCCGGCTTCCCGACCACGACCCAGGTGCTGTTCTCCGGCACGGCGGGCGACGACAAGCTGATTTTTGCGGCGGGCAACAACGAGGTCATCGACGAGCTGACCGTGCGGCGCGTTGCCGTGAGTTCCGGCATCATTGCGGCGGACGGCTTCAACTCGGTGCTGTTCGACAAGGTCGGCACCGTCGAGATCACCTCCGAAGTCAATCACCTGACGCTGTGGGATGATCGTGCCGCGGCGAATGATCTGGTGCTTGGCGATGCCGATGTCGCCGCTGAAGATGGTCGCCTCGTTTTCGCCGACGCTGGCGCCGTCGCCGGGCAGGGAATCGTCTTCCAGTCGCCGCGCCAGTCGCTCTCCGTGTCGGGCTCGCGCACGCTCTTCGCGGGCGACGACGTCACCATCCGTACGCTCGATCCGGACTTCGCCGCCGATCTCGATGTAACGACCTCGCGCGGCTATGCCCCTTTCGCCGATGAGCCGGAAGAGGACGCGGGGCTGAACGGCGCGGAGAGCGCCTTCTTTGGCGACCTGTTCGGAACGGCGGCGGCGAGCGTGGCGGAGGAGCAGCTCTTCGCCTATCTCACCAATACCGGGTCGATCACGTTGGAGGGGCGGATCGCCACCAGCGGCGGGGCTGTAACCCTCGTTTCGGATACACTGACAGTCACTGGCAGCGGGCGTATCGACACCTCCGCGTCGGGCGAGGGATCCGGCGCCATCGAGTTGGGTGCGCGCAGCCTCTCCATTAGATCGGGCGCCGAGCTTCTGGCCGGAGCGGCCGGGGCCGGGGGCGAGGCCGGCGACATCACCATCAAGGTCGAAGCGCGGGAATCCCTTGCAAAGGCGCTGCTAGGTTCGCTTGTTCCTTTCAGCTTCGACCGGCAGGCGGGAGCCATCACCATTGGCAAGGCGACGCTGACCGGCTCCAACATCGAGATTTCAGCGACCTCTATTTCCGGCACGCTTGACGATGTCGATCTGGGCGTTGCCCTGCCGGAGCTACCGACATTCCTCACGGATGCGCTGGCGGAAAAGCTCGCCAGCATTCCTGGCCGGGCGGTTGAGGGTTCCGCGCTGTCCAATCTCGGCGCGGCGGTGTTCTTCAAAGGTGCCGACGCCACGATCACGCTCACCGACGCGTCGATCCATGCCGCGGGCAGTGTCGCCATCGAGTCCGCCACAAATGTCTCGCTGCGGCCGGATGTGGTGGTGGAGCCGGGCGAGGACGCCACCTCCATCGGCGCGCAGATCGCCGTGGGAATCGGCAGTGCCGCGAGCAAGGTGGGCGTGGAACTGCTCGGCACGACCACCATTGAGGCTGGCGACGACGTGCTGATCAAGGCCGGCGCGGCGCTGGAGATCGAGGGCAAGGTCGAGATTGCCGCCAAGAGCACGGAAAACGCCGGAGGCGCCAGCGCCGGCGACGCAAAGTCGCTGGCCGTCATCATCGGAATGCTCGATCTCGACGCCCATGTGACGATGGCGTCGGGTGCCTCCATCTCCAGCCTCGGCGATGTCAATTTTGTCGCCGAGGGCAACCTCACGATGAAGGCCGAGTCGGCCAGCAAGACGGTTGGCGATGCCAAGGGGGCCGTGGCGCTCTCGCTCGCTTTCTCCAGCGCCGATGTCGAGACGCGGATCGACGGCCGGGTCACGGCCCGCGGGAGCGTTCAGGAAGGCTCGCCCGACGATGAGGCGGAAAGCCCGGAGGCGTTCGACGGCGATGACACCGAGGTCGTGGACCTCGATGAGGACAGCTTCAGCATTGCCGAGCACGGCTTCGTGCAGGGGCAGAAGGTCTATTACAAGGCTGAGGCTTCCCCGGTGCTGGGCACGCCCGTCGCGGGCAGCGCCATTGGCGGGCTGGAGGATGGCGGCGTCTATTACGTCATCAAGACCGACGACGACACGTTCCAGCTCGCCGAGAAGCCGTCCATCGATCTGGGGACGGACGGGCTCGATCCGGAATCCACCCACAGCTTTCAGATTCCACAGGCGGCCAGCGGCAGCCTGAACGCTCTATCCGGCGCGACGATCCGCATCGATGGGCATGGCTTCGAGACGGGAGACCGCATCACCTATCAGGCCCCAGCCGGCGAAACGGCGATCGGTGGGCTGACGGACGGGGCGAGCTACATCGTCGAGGTTCTCGACGCGTCGACCTTCCAGCTCAAGGCGACATCCGGGGGCCCGGCCATCGCGGTGGCGCAGGAGGGAGCGCTTGGGCGGCACCTGTTCCAGCGCGCGGCGGAAGGCGCGCGCGCGGCGCATGAGGCCGGGTTGACGCTGATGCGGCTCAACGACGTCGCCAACACCATCACGCTGCGCAATCACGGTTTTTCGACAGATCCGGCGGCGCCGACCTTCGTTCATTACGCGCTGGACGGGGCGGACGACAGCGAGGCCCTGGCCGGGCTCAGCACCAGCGCCACCTATGCGGTGCGCGTCATCGACGCCGACACGTTCCAGCTTCTCGACGCCAGCACCGGCGCGGTGATCGACCTTGGCGCCGCGCCGTCCGGTGGCACGCATATGTTCGCCTTCCTCGGCGGCGGTGTCGCGATCAACGCGGCCAGTGCGGTGGACGATGATACCGATCTCGTCACCGCCACCGCGCACGGCTTCGTGGATGGACAGCAGGTCGTCTACCGCGTCGACCCGACCCGCACCCGCAGCGTCGAGCAGACCGTGCAGGATGGGAAGGGTACGCTTGCGACCGAGACGGTGACGCTGGCGGATCGCGCGATCTCGGGCCTGCGTGACAACGCCACCTATTATGTCGTCGTCATCGATGCCGATCATTTCCGCCTGGTGGAGGAGGCAAGCGACGTCGAGGGCGCGCACGCCATCGACCTCACCAGCCTGGGCTCGGGCGACAAGCACAGCCTGTCCGCCAACGACCTCACCACCGGCATCGGCGTCCATGCGGTGTTGAATGGCGAGCTGGAGAACGCGGCCGAGACCGAGACTGGCGCCGAGGAAGAAGACGAGGACGACGGTGAGGAGCGCGGTGATGTTGCGGGCTCCCGTGGTAACGCGCAGGATTACATCGACGCGCTGCTCGGTGATGCTACGGCCGATGACGCGCTCCCCGAGGCCGAGACCTCCGGCGAGGATGGCGACCCCGCCAAGGCCGGCGGCAAGGCCGAGGTCAAGGACGGCACGGAAGACGAGAATGCGGCCACCAAGGAGGCGCCAAAGGCCGGCGCCAATGGCGGGCTCAGCATCGGCGGCACGGTCGCCTTCTCCTTCACCAACCACAAGGTGTCGGCGCTGGTCGGCACCGACCCGCTGGTGCGGACCGTCATCACCTCGGGCGCCGATGTCGATGTGAAGGCGGCGATCGAGCAGAAGTCGATCCTGGCCGCAAAAAGCCTCACGGTGAAGCCGGAGGATGGCGGTTCGGCCTCCGACAAGGCGGTGGCGCTGGCAGTGACGGTCGGCGTCTATGGCAATGACACCAAGGCGGTAATCGGCGGTAGCGCCGATGTCGACGCGGTCGACACGGTGACGGTCGAGGCGACCACGCAATACCCGTTCCTTGCCGGCCTTGAGGATGTGATCGGCGAGAGCCCGTCCGATTTCTTCGACAAGCAGCTCGAGGCGTTCAACGAAGACCCGGAAGACGCGCGCGAGACGCTGATGGACGGCACGCTGGGCTTCTCCCAGCTGGTCAACAACTGGTCCGTCGCCCTCGCCAATACGGGCGCGGCCGGCTCCATCGGTGTGTCGGGGTCGATTACCACGCTGGTCTATGACGACAGCGCCAAGGCGCAGATCCTCAGCGGCGCGCGCATCAACCAGCGTTCCGACGACCTGTTTGGTCAGCCCTGGAGCCCCTCCGACGAGCAGAGCGTCGCGGTTAATGCGCTGGTGCTGCACGAGACGGTGGACATTGCCGGCTTCGGCAATTGGTCGCTGGGCGAGGGGCTCTCCGACACCATCCGCAAGGAAGGTCTGGCGGAAGCGGCAAAGGGCGGCAGCCTGGTCGATTTCTTCAACCGTTCCGGCGGCTCGGGTGCCGGCGGCTCGCTCGGGGTGGCGGTCTATCTGTCTGACAGCGTCGCCCGTATCGAGGGCGATGTGCTCGTCGCCATCGGCGAGGAAGGCGCGCTGGACGTTACCGCGAAGGAGACGCTGACGCGCGTCGCGCTCTCGCAGGCGGGGGCGCTGACGGGCGACGATGCCAGCTATGCCATCGCCGGATCGGGCCTCGTCACCGTGGTGCGCTCGCGTGTCGATGCCGGCATCGTCGCGACCGCGACCGCGGCGCCGACCATCACCGGCGGCGGGGCGGTCACCGTCGAGGCCGTGAATGACGGCTATATGTTCAACCTCGCCGGCGCCTTTGTCTGGGGCGGGGCGAGCACGACCAGCGTCGGCGTCGCCTTCGGTGTGTTCAATGTCGACCGCGACGTCACGGCCTTCATCGGGGCCGATTCCCGCGGCGACATCCGGTCGACGCCGGCGGCCGCAATCCGGATCGAGGCGTCGGAGGTGACCGTTTCCGCCAAGGCGACGGGAACGATGGTGAACATCATCGCGGCCGGCACACTCAGCGGTCCGGGCAGCTCCTCGGAGTCGGACTCCGAACTGGAAGACGACGCCACCCATGAATCCGACCTCACCGGGGGGCTGAACCCGTCCTCGTCCATGTCCGGCGGCGGTGGCAAGAGCAGCGGCACCTCGCAGGTGGCCTCGCTCGATGCCTCGAAGTCAGCGCCTTCCTCGCGCAGCGGCATTGGCCTCGCCGGCGCGGCGGTGGTGACGGTCGGCAACGATACGGTGCGCTCCTATGTGAACGCGGCGGGCACGATCAGCACCTCCGACATGACGGTCGAGGCGCTGAACGAGGCGGATCTGTTCAACCTCGTTGGCGGCGTCACCGTCGCCTATGGGGGGCAGAGCGGTAACGCCATTGGCGGGGCCTTCGCTGTCACGGTGAATTCCTCGGTCACCGAATCCTTCGTCGCCAACCGCCTGAGCGGCCCGACGCCGAGCAACGCGCTGCTGATCACGCTCGCCGGCGCGGCGACCGCGGGCGCGGTGGCAGGCACGCGGCCGGGCAAGCTCTCGGTGAAGGCCACGCAGGCGGGTGAGATCGACACCTTCACCGTCGGCATCGGCGTTACCACCTCGTCCAAGCGCGGCTTTGGCGGCTCGGTCGCGGCCACCCACATCACCAACAAGACGACGGCGACGCTGGACGGCGTGCACGTCGAGCGCGGCGAGGACGGGGCGGCGACCCCCGCCACCATGAGCGCGGCCAATGTCGCGGTGGAGGCCCGCAACGCGCTGGACATCTTCTCCATTGGCGGCGGCGTTGGGATCGGCTTGTCCGGAGCCGGCGTGGGCGGTTCGGTCGCCCTCAACATGCTGGTGTCCAGCACCAAGGCGGAAGCTCTCGGCACGACGCGCCGGGCCGATCTCGATCTCGGCACGGGCAACCTGGCCGTGAACGCTGCCAATGAGCAGGAGATCGAGGCCTATGCCATCGGCGCGGGCGGCGGCGGCGGCGGCGGCTCCGGTGCATCGGTCGGCTTCACGCTGGCGGCGAACCTCATCACCACCGATGGCGATGTGTTCGAGCGCGACAAGGGGGGGCAGACCGCCGCGACGCTGAAGAACGCCACGGTGACGGCCGGGTCTGTCGCCGTCGAGGCTACAGACAATGCCGAGATCACCGCGGTGGCGGGCGCACTCGGCCTCAGCGGCAACGGCAGCGGCATTGGCGCTGCGCTCGGCTGGAATCAGATTTCCACGCGGACCACCGCGACCATCGACAGTGCGACGCTGACCACCTCGCGCGCCGGCGTCACCGTCAGCGCGCAGTCGAACGCGAAGATCGCCTCGCTCGCGGTCGGGGCGGCCCTCAGCGGGAAAACGGCGGTCGGTGCCTCACTCTCGGTGAACGGTATCCTCAACTCGGTTTCCGCCGAGATCATCGGGCTTACCTTCATCGAGGCATTGGGCTCGGGCTCCACTGGCGGCGATGTCGAGGTGAGCGCGCAGGACGATTCCTCTATCCGCTCGCTCACCGGCTCGCTGGCGCTATCCGGCGGGACGGCGGTCGGTGCCGGCATCGGCGTCAACTACATCGTCAACGACGTCACCAGCCGTATCGCCGTCGCCGGGACCAGCAGCTATGACGGGCAGAGCGAAAAGGCGTTCGTCCGTACCGATGGCGATATCCGCGTCACGGCGCGGGAAGCGGCGACCGTCAAGACCCTGACGGCGGGTGCCGCCGGCGGGGCGCAGACCGCGCTCGGTGGCTCGGTTTCGGTCAATGTCGTCGACAATGATGTGCTAGCCGCCATTGACGGCGCCTCGCAGGTCGATGCTGGCAATAATGTGCAGGTACTGGCCGAGAACGAGGCGACCATCATCGCCGGCGCAGGCCAGATCGCGCTGGCCGGTACGACCGCGCTGGGTCTGTCCGCCACCGTTCTCGTCGCGAGCACGACGACCACGGCGCGGATTTCCTCTGGCGCCACGGTCAATGCCAGCGCGCGCCGGTCCAAGACCTTCACCGATCTCGAGGGCGCCGCGCGGCAGGGTGTGGGGGTGGAAGCCCGCTCGAACCTGCCACTGCTCATCATCGCTGCGGCCGGTTCCGGCGGTGGCAGCACGGCTCTCGCGGGCGCGGCGAGCGTCACCACGGTCGACGACACGGTCACGGCGACCATTGGTGCGGCCGATGGCACGGGTGGCCAGGTCACCTCCGCGCGCGATGTGGTGGTCAAGGCGCGGGGTGACCTTGAGCTGACCGGTGTCGCCGGCTCGCTCACCCTCGGCGGCTCGGCGGCGATCGGCGCGGGCGTCGATGTCGGCGTCCTCTCCCGCACGGTGGAAGCCTCCATCGCCGCGAAGGCGAATGTCGAGGCGCAGCGCGATGTCGTCGTCACCGCCGACAGCAGCGCGTCCAATCTCGGCGTCTCCGCGGCAGGCAGCCTCGGCGGGTCGGCCGCCGGGGCTCTCACGGCGGGCGTCTCGGTGGCGGATTTCACCACGCGCGCCTTTATCGGCGACGATGCCACGGTCCATGCCCGCGGCAATGTGGTGGTCGAGGCCGATTCCGACGTCGTCCTTACCGCCATCTCGGCCAATCTAACGGTCGGCGGGTCGGCGGCGGCAGGTATTCCGCTCGCCATCGGTGTGCTGGACGTCACCACGCAAGCCTATGTCGGCGCCCGCGCCAAGGTTAGCGCGCTGGGCGAAGGAATGGCCGCTTCTGTGAAGGATGGCACCTTCGGGCAGGTGAGCGACACGAGTCCCGAGGACTCCGACCAGTCCGACCTGCCGCTGATCGTCAATTTCGACGACGCGGACGTGATCGGCTCGGCCATCACGGTCGCCGGCCATGGCTATAAGACCGGGCAGGAGGTCACCTATCTCGCCAATGGCGTCGCGCTGGGCGGGCTGACGGATGGCGCGCGCTATTATGTTGGGCGCATCGACGACGACAGCTTCGCGCTCTACCGCTCGGCAGCGGCCGCGGCGAGCGGCCAGGCCGCGGACCGCGTGTCGGTGACCGATGTCGATAGCAGCACTCTGGGACGCCACAGCCTGGTCCCGACGCTCAGCCTGCGCGCGCCGGAGATCGACAATGATTCCTTCGATGAGGATCTCGACGACAGCAGTCATACCGGGGCGCTGACCTCGACGCGCAAGGGTCTCTCGGTCACGGCGGTCAGCACCAACCGCTTCCTCGGCATCGGCGCGGGCGCGGCACTTGCCGGGTCGGCCGCGGGGACGATCGCTGGCAGCGTGGCGGTGCACGACATCGCCACGACGGCCGAAATCCGCGAGGGCGCCCGCATCAATGAGGGTGCGACGCCCTTTAGCGATGCGGGCGTTTTCGTCGCGGCCGGGCGCAGCTATGAAGCGTTGAGCATCGGCGGCGGCCTTGCCGGCTCCGGTACGGTCGCGGGCGCGCTGGCCGCGAGCGGCATCATTCTCTCCGGCGATACCATCGCCCAGATCAAAGGCACGCAGGCCGCGACGACGTTGGTGAATGCCGGTGGCGACGTCACCGTGCGGGCGCAGGCCGAGGCCGATCTCATTCTTGTCGGTGCGGGTGTGGGCGTGGCCGGCAAGGTCGCGCTGGCTGGCAGCTTCACTATCACCGACATTCACACGAACACGAAGGCGCTCATCGATGGCGGCGTGACCGTCACAGCCGGCGCCGATGTCGATGTCACAGCGGCGGATACGACCGACATCATCCAGGTGGCGGGGTCGGTTGGCGTTGCCGGTTTGGGCGGCGGTGCCGGCGCGGTGGACTACATCTCGGTCGAGAAGACCACGAAGGCGCTGATCGGCGACGGGGCCACCGTCACGGCGACGAACGGCAGGGTCACGGTCGGTGCCGGCTCGGCCGAGAATGTGACGACGGTCGCGGCCAGCCTCGGTGGCGGCCTCATCGCCGGTATCGGTGGCGCGGTCATCTATATCGCCCTCGACTCCGACACCACGGCCGCCATCGGCGAGAATGCCAGCCGCGCACCGGTGGTCGACGCACGCGACGTGTCGGTCGCGGCCGACAACAAAGCCGATGTCACGCTCATCGCCGGCGCCGGCGGTGTTGGTATGGTCGGGGCCGGCGGATCGGTCGCCGTGGGTACGCTGCGCAACGACACCAAAGCCTCGATCGGTCCGTCGGCCCAGGTGACCGCCAGCGCGTCGGTCGCGGTGACGGCGGCGTCCGACTGGACGGTGGACACGACGGCCATGGCCGGCGGCGCCGGCCTTGGCGCCGCAGCGGGCGGCGTTGTCGTCTTCTCCATCGGCGGCAATCTCGACGACAGCTACGAAACGGACGGCAAGACCGGCAATGCACTGACGGGCGATAGCGGCAGTGTCAGCGACTCGACCAGCGGCATGCTCTCCTCGCTCCACGGCAAGCTGGGAACCGACGTCAGCGGCGGCCCGACGGAGGGCGCGACGGCGGCCGACAGGCAGGCCCGTCAGCGGCTAAGGGCCTGGGCAGCGCCGGAGGTGGAAGCCGTGGGCACGGCGGTCGATCCGGCCGGCACCAGTGCCTCGGTGCGTGATGGCGCGCTCGTCACCGTTGGCGCGAACGGCGGGACGGGCTCGCTGACGGTGCAGGCGACACAGGACGTAGATGTCACGGTGCGTGCGGGCGGCGCGGCGCTGGGTCTTGCTGGCGTGGGTGTGGGCGTCGCTGTCATCTCGCTTGACGCCGATCTCGCGGCCTATGTCGGCGCGGGCGTCTCGGTCACCTCTGCCACCTCTGCCGCCGCTTCCAAGGTGAATGTGGCCGTTGCGGCCAGGCGCACGACGGAGCTCGATGTTCTTGGTTTCGCTGGCGCCGGCGGTGGTTTCGCGCTGGGTGGCGCTGTGGCGCTGATCCGCGATACCAGTTCCGTCTCCGCCTATATCGGCGTCCGGCCGGGCGACACCGGCACAGGCGCAAGCCTGACCCGCGTCGGCTCTGTGAGCGTCCGGGCGGAGAGCACGGATGTCATCGCCCAGACCGTCGCGGCTGCCACGGTGGGTGGTGTGGCGGTGGGCGTGGCGCTGCTGTCGGCCACGCAAAATGTCGACGTGGTCGCCGCCATCGGCGACGGCACGCAGATCGGCGAGAACACGGACGGGGCGCGGGCGTCCTCGGTCACCGTGGATGCCGTTCGCCATACCACCCTCAAGCCGCGCGACGCGAAGGTTCTCGGCCGTGATGTGCCGATGGGCCTTGCCCTTTCGGCCGGCGGTATCAGCGCCCAGGCCGGCGCTATCCTCATCGATGTCGGCGGGTCCACGAGCGCGAGCGTCGGCGAATACGCGGAGATTTATGCCGACGGTGCGCTGCGGGTGAAGGCGGATTCCGTCGTCACCGTGCAGGAGGCAAAGCTACTCGGGGGCCAGATCGGCGCGTTGGCGGCGGGTCTGGTGCTGGTCAGTGTGTCGGCCAATCCGCGCACCGCGGTGACGGTCGGCAAGGGGGCCGCGCTGCGCGGCGGCGACGTCGCCCTACGCGCGGAAGGCCGCGCGACCGTTTCCGCCGAGGGCCAGTCTGCCTCTTTTGCACTCGATTCCGGTTCGGGTCTCAGCGTCACGGTGACGGCGACGCCCGAAACCACTGTGACCGTCGAGGACGATGCCTCCATCGCCGGCACCAATATCGCCATCGGCACGGACGCCGATGTGACGCTCAATGTCACGGCGGACGGACGCAGTCTCGCCCTGCGCTCCGCTATTCTCGCCAAAGCCGTCGCGGAGAACGCACAAGTTAGTCAAACGCGGATCGGCAGCGCGACGATCACGGCGGGCACCAATCTCGATATCGTCAGTGAAGCCAGCCAGACGCTCGACGTGACGGCCTATGGCGGCAGCGGCGGCATCATCGCCGGGTCGCTGGCGAGAGCCTCGGTCAAGAATGCGAGCACGACCACGACGTCGATCGACTCCGACGCCGAGCTGAGCGCCGGAAGAAACCTGACGCTCGATTCGCGCACCGCGACCGAGATGGCGGTGGATGCCAGTACCAATTCGCTGGGTGGTGTCTCCGGTTCGTCCGCGACCGCCACCGCCGACAACAGTTCAACGACTCTCACCAGCGTCTCCGCGAAGACGCTCACGGCGGGCGAGGCCCTGAACGTCCTCGCCAGCGTCACCAAGCTGCGCGTGACTTCCGATGCCGAGTCGAAGACCAGCGCCGGTGTGAGTGACACCAATGCGACGTCGACGATCGGCGGCACAGGCTCGTCCGTTGACGTGACGATTGAAGGCGCCGCCATACTCTCGGGTCGCGCGGTGACGCTCAAGGCGGCCCAGGCCGGGATCTACGAGCGGGCGAGGGCCAATGCCGACATGTTCGGCCTTGGCGGCGACACGGACAGCAGGGCTGATCTTCTGGCCAAGATCGGCACGAATGCTACGGTCGGGCGCAATGTGGAGATCAACGCGGTGACGCTTGATGTTCTCGTCGATGCGCAGGCCGACGCGCAATTCTGGAGCAATGCCTATCGCAGTTCCGCGCTCGTTGATTTCGGCGATGCGACATGGAACCGCCAGGTCGAGTACACCCGCGCGATCGACTTCAATGGCACCGTCAAGCTCGCCGGTACCGACGCGCCAAGCATCATCATCGATGAGAGCGGCCGGGTCGCCAAATCGGGTATCACGGCGGATGTGACGGTGACGGACGATACCGTGACCGTCGGGGACATCAGTGCGGGGCAGGGTGGCGCGTCGCGTGCCCTGTTCCGCATCACGCCCTCCGATTGGGATGGGGGGGCCTCGAGGGCGACCATCGGCGGTGGCGACGCAAAGTTCTTCGCCGTCACCGGCTTCGAGACGCTGGGTATCACCAACAATTCGAACAAGACGCTCCGGCTCGGCGCCATCAACGCGACCAGCATTAGCGCGGCGACAGCGAGTATCGTCGTCGAGGGTGGCACGGCGGAGGGCGCCTTCGTGACCCCCACGGTGAAGCAACCCGATACGACACCGGCCGGCAATGTGGCGATTGCCTCAAATGGCAGCGTCCAGCTGACGGGGGCGATTTCGACCACCGGCACCGTCGGGATCACCAGCTGGTCCTTCAGCGGCGGCATCTATGGAGCGGGTGCCGCATCGGCCATTGATGCCGCCAGTATCTCGCTGGCCGCGCAGTACGGCGCGGTGGGCAATGCGGAGGCTGCGGTCGTCATCAAGAACGGCACGGTCACCGCGAATGCCTATAAGAGCGTGCGCATCGACGCGCTGGACGACCTTAAGGTCGTCAGCATCTCCAAGAGTTTCGGAGAGGGTATTGTAACGCTGAGCGCCGGCGGCGGCATCTATGCCGCGGACGCCGGAGCCGGGACAACCGCGGCCATCAGTTCCGTCAACACGCTCGAACTCAACGCGGGAACGCTCATCGGCAGCACCGATGCCGCGCTGATCGTGACAACCCACACGCTCTCGGCCGTCGCGGGCGGCCTCATCAATGTGGTGGGGACCGGCAGTCTGACCATCGGCACGGTCATCGCCCGGACCGGCGACATCACCCTCGCCACGCTGGAGCGGAGCTCGAACGGGGAGAACATCAGCCTGACCCGCACCACGCTGGTGCAGGCAAAGGAGGGGGCGGTCACGCTGAAGGCCGCCGACAATATCACTATGGACCAGACCGCGCAGATCGAGGCCGGTGGCGCCGCCGGCATCACGCTGCGGGGCGATGTGCCCAGCCTGAACGGCGAGAAGCAGCTTCAGACCGACGCCAACGGCACGATCCTCACCCTCGATGGCCAGCTCAAGGCGGCCAAGGTGACGATCGAGGGCGGCGCGGATGGCGACAAGATTTCCATCAGCCGCATCGAGAGCGACACGAGCCTCGCCGTGAACGGGCTCGGCGGGGCCGACACGATCACGTTCAGCGCCGCTAATCCATTCCTGCTGGCCGGCAAAATCACGGTGACGGGCGGCGACGGCAGTGACAGCGTGCTGCTCGACCTGTCATCCGCCAGCACCTCGCTCGCGCTCGGGCTCACCACCGCCGGCAGCGCGACCCGCGTCACCGGCCTTGGCACCTCCGGGTGGCTCGATCTCGCGGGTGCAGCCGCAGGTGACGAGTTTGAGATCAGGACCGGCACGGGCGAGGACCGCCTGACGGTCAGCGGGGTCGCGAGCGAGGCGCTGCTCAACCTCGGTGATGGCGACGATGCCGTTTCGGTCGACCCGACCGGCGTCTCCGGCCTGCTGCGCGTGCGCGGCGGCGCGGGAACGGATTCGCTGTTCATCGATGCATCCAACGCGACCTCCGCGCTGGTCGGCGTGCTGGAGAATGACGGGCTGCGGGTCACCGGGCTCGGCGTAGCGGCCATTGACCTTGGCACCTATAAAAATGTGGCCGGCAGCGTCGAGACGCTCGGCATCACCTTGGGGAAGGGGGCTGATCGCTTCACGGTCGAGGCCGCCTCGGCGTCGGTGACGACGACGATCACGTCCGGCACCGCCACCGCCGATGATGGTGCGGATACGATCCTCGTCGGCGATAGGAAGGCCAGCGGTGATTTCGCGGCTATTGCCTCGATGCTGACCCTCCTCGGCGGTGCCGACGACGCGGTGTCGTTCTCCCTGAAGGCCGACGCCATCGCCAATATCGCCTTTACCCTTGGCACCGATATGTCGGGCCGGGCCAGCGCGACCTACAAGGCCGATGGCAAGACCGCGACGTTAGCAAGCTTCGCCGGCTTCGGCGGCACGACCAGCGTGGAGCTTGGCGCCGGCGACGACACGGTGATGCTCACCGGCGCATCGGGAGCCGTCAGTATCGACACCGGCGGCGGCAACGACACGGTGACGGTCAGCCAGACCCGTCAGGCCGTTACCGCCAAGCTCGGCGCCGGCAAGGACGTGCTGGTGATCGGCGAGGCCGTTGCCAGCATTGTGGTCGATGGTGGCGAGGGCCATGAGGACGCGGTGCGGCTCGACCGTTCCGCTGCGACCGATGCGCTGTCGGTCGACATTCACGACGAAGCCGGCGGTGTCGCCTTTGACGGTCTGCTGACCGGCGCGTTCACCTCGTCCGGCATCGAGGGCATCGATGTCGCGCTCGGCTCGGGCAATGACCGCGTCATCGTCAACACGACAGCGGTGGCGCAGGGCGCGCTCAAGATCACGGTGAGCGCCGGCGGCGGCAATGATGAGGTGCGGGCCATCAGCGTCGGCGGCGACGTGTTCATCGATGGCGAGGAAGGCACCGATACACTCGCCGTCGTCATCCCGCCCACGATCGATACGAGCATCACCAATCGCTTCGCCAAGCTCTCCAAGGTGGTTGAGCGCTTCGTCGCCGACGACAGCACGAGCGGCGCGGCGCGCGACTGGGCCTATAATGGCGGTATTCTCAAGCAGGACGGCATTGTCGTGCTCGATGCCGACGGTGCCGACGAATTCGTGCTCAAGGCGGGAACTTCGAGCAGCGACCGGCTGACCGTCACCTCCGGCAGCGGTGGCGACGTCACCGGTGTGATCAATGGCGACCTTGTGCTGATGTCGGCCGATCCCAGCATTGTCAGCCAGACCGATCCGCGGGCGGATTTCGACCGCCTATCGGCCATTCTCGGCGTCATCTCCTTCGACGGGACGATGGGTACCCGCTTCTACAGCGAGGATGGGTTCAACTTTACCATTGCCGACGCCAATCCTGCCGGCAATCTCGCCCTGCAGGACCATGGCGGGCGCGTGCTGACCTCGACAGCCGGCACGACGGTGACGATGAAGACTTCGGCCACCGGCGGCGTGTTCAGCCTGCAGGGGCTGACACTGCGTCTTGCTGAGGGCGCGAGCGGAACGGTGACCGTCACCGGTACGACGCTCTCCGGCCAGACCGTGGCGAAGAGCTACACTGTCGACATAGCGGGCACGCCCCTGGTGTTCGCGGATGATTTCGCCGCGCTGACGCAGGTGAGCTGGAAGCTTGACGGGACGGGCAGCCTTTATGTCGACGACGTCAAGGCGCTCAGCCTGTTCGAGCGCGACAGTGTCGTCAAGTCGCTCAGCAATACGGTGTCGGCCACGGTGGTCCAGTTCGGCACGAGCGATGCCTCGACCCTGACCATCGACACGAGTGGCGCCACGCCGTCCATCAGCGGATCCTGGTCGCGCCCGCACAGCTCTCTCGCGATCTGGGCCGTCGATGACGTCACCGGTGTCGCCACGCTCACGATTCACGGCAATCTCAAGATTACCGACAATACCACAGTGAAGGTGATCGGCACGCGGGCGCTGGCGCTGAACGTTCTCGGCGATGTCGAGATCGGCGCCAGTGTCGTCTTCGAGGCCAATGGCGGCAATGCCGCCGAAGGCACCAATGGGGCGCTCGATAGGGCGGGCACCGCCGGGGCGGGTGGTGGCGTCGGTGGCGCGACGAGCGCGGCCGGCACCGGCGGCACGGCGGGCACGGCCGGTGAGGGGGGCGATGGCGGCCTGGGCGGCGCCGGCTCCCGGGCCGAGCGGCGCACCGCGGGTGTCGATCCTCAATACCACCCTTGGGGTCATTATCACGGCGAGTGGGGCTTCGCGGGTGAGGATGGCACAGCGGCCGGGGCGAGCACCTCCGGTACAGCCGGCGGTGCCGGCGGGTCGGGCGGTCATGCGATGGCGGGCGGTTCGGCGGGCGGCAGCGCCTCGACGGTGGCCCAGGGCGGCGCGGCGGGTGCGGCGGGCGCGGGTGGCGATGGCGGCGGGGTCCTTGTCGACGGCGCGCTGACCGGGGGCCGGGGCGGCGGCTACTCCGATTCAGACGACCGGAAACCTGAAATCATTGCCAGCAAGGAAGCCTACAAGGGCCAGACCTCGGATGCGCTAACCGGCGCCAGCATTGATGGCCTTGCCGGCGCGGCGGGCGCCGATGGCGCGGCTGGCAAGGGCGGCAGCAATAGCGGCACGGGTCTCGCCCTCTCGGCCGGCGGCGGTGGCGCGGCCGGCGGCTCGGGCGCGGGTGGCGGCGCCGGCGGCTCGGGGGGGGGCGGTGGCGGTGGTGCCGGCGGCGGCGGCGGCGGTTCGGAGCGTGGACCCTCCGGGCTGGGTGGCGAGGGCGGCGACGGCGGCTCGGGCGGCGATGGCGTCGCGGGCGGCGCGGGTGGCGCCGGCGGCGCCGGTGGTGCGGGCGGCGGCGGTGGCGGTGCCTTTGCCATTATTGCCGCCGGCAAGATCGTCGCGCTGGGCGGTGGCACGCTCGCGGCGACCGGTGGCCAGGGCTCGAGCGGCAGTGCCGGCAGCGCCGGCGGGACATCCAGCTTTGGCACCAACGGGAGCGATGGCACGGCCGGCGGTTCCGGTGTGAATGTGGATTCCACGGGGGCGACCGGCGCGGCGGGCGCGGCGGGTGGCAATGGCGCGGCAGGTGGTGCGGGCGGCGACGGCGCGGGTGGTTCCGGCGGCGCGGGCGGCACGGTGCAGCTCATCGCCTCCGATATTCGCATCAACGGCATCGACGTGAAGGTGTCCGGTGGCGCGGGCGGCCTGGGTGGCGGAGACGCAGCGGCGGGCGCCAGCGGCAGCAATGGCCGCGCCATCGTGCTCGACAACACCGCCTATGCGGGCGGGCCTGATGACATCATCGGCAGCGCCAGCGTCGCCACGGGCCATGCCACGGGAAGCGGCGGTGTCAATGCCATGTTCAATGGCACCGTCGAGACTGCCAACATTGTCGGCCTGCAGCACGGTGCGGGCACCGCGGGCATTCTGCTGAACGCCAGCGGCAACCTGCTGGACGGGCGCGGACTCGATTTCGATGCCGGCACAATCGGTATTCAGGCAGCCGATCCCGAGGCGCTGGTCGCGGTCATGCGCTTCGACACCATGGCACAGCTTTCCGCCCTGTCCGGCGGCGCCATCACGCTCGACCAGGATTATGCCGGCTTCGACGTGATCGTGGTGGTGAACCTCACGGGCACCGGCACGACATCCGGCATCACCTTCAACGCCCCGAAGCTCGGCATTAATGACGAGGCGGACAAGGCGCTGACGCTTGATGGCTACCTGACCCAGACTTGGGATTCGGCCAAGCAGCAATGGGTTACCGGCCTGACGCAGGTCGACAAGCTGCTGCCGGGCCAGGTGTGGATCACGCTGGTGCGCGAGACCGATACCGGTGTCACCGCGAGCGTGGTCGCGGGTGGCACGACATTGTCGCTCGCTCCGCAGGACAGCATCATCGAAGATGGCGGGATCGCCTACATCACCATCGCGCAGGAGAAGTCGGCCGGCAGCAGCGACCTGCAAGGGCTTGACGAGGCGGTGCGCGCCACCACCACGACTGGCGCGGTGTTCTACGGCATCGACAAGTCCACCAATACGCTCGTGGTCATCGCCACGGACGGCACGGTGAAGCAGGCCTTCCGGCAGGGCGTGGAGGGACGCACCGAACTCGGCGCGCTCGGCACCATCACGGTGTCCGCCACCGAGCTGCACGTGAATGCCACCAACGCGGCTAACGAAACCGGCGTTGCGATGTTTACCCGCGCGGCCGACGGCACACTGACCTTCAATAAATTCGAGAAGGGTGCCCGCAACGCGGAGTCCCAGACGGCCACGACCAGCAGCGGGCTCTTTACCTTCACGATCACGGCCTGGATTCAATCCCCCGGGTCGTCCGGGGCGACGACGACGCTGACGGTTGACAGCGCCTCGGCCTCGCTGTGGTCGGCGACGGCTTCGGGGACCGTCACGACGGTGGTCCGCGACGGCGTGATCGACACGGCGATTCCCACCCACAACGGCGGTTCCTCGACGCGCCCGACCTTCGCCAGCCTGACGGACATGCGAATCACCGGCGCCTTCGTCTACATCAACGCGGTGACCAGCGAGGGCGTGGGCGGCCAGCTGCGATTCTTCCGCGACCTCTCGACCGGCGCCCTGTCCTTCGATGCGTTCATCACGTCCCGCCTGATTTCCGCCACCTCAAACGGCAGTTCAGACGGCAGCATCAAGAGCGAGATCCGCTATGTGGCGCGACCGTCCCTGAACGGCTTCGACGTCTATCGTGGCGGCGTACTGATCCAGGAAGTGCGGCAGGGCGTGGACAATGCCCGCGGTGCGACCGACATTACCGATTTCGCGGTTGTGCCGGGCGGCAAATATGTGGTGGCTCTCAATGCCACCGGCGCGATTTCGATATTCGAGCGTGACGACACGACCGGAAAAGTCAATCCGCGGGCGATCCAGATCTTCCGCCAGGGCTCGGGCGGGGCAACGGGCCTGGTCGGCGCCAGCTCGATCATTCTGGGTGACCAGGTCGGCAATCGGCTCACGGTCTATGTGACGAGCATCGGCAATGCCCTGCAGCGTGGCGGCCTAGCGACCTTCCAGATCGACCTGTCGGAGGTGGTGACGCCGAAGGATTCGGTGGTTCGCCATCAGGGCGTGGACGACCTCATCGTCGCGACGGGAGGCGGCGCGGACCGCATTTCCTATATCGGCGCGGCGACCGGCGTGACGTACGTCACGATCAACACGGGCTCCGGCGCGGACCGGGTGGTGCTCTCCGATGTCGGCGCCACGACCGTCGTCAATCTCGGCAGTGGCGACGACACCATCTCCCTGCGCGCCGCGAATGCCGCGTCGAACATCACGGTCAAGGGCGAGGACGGCGACGACAGTTTCGACATCGTCACGACCGGCGCTGGCGCGCTGGCGCGAGTCAATCTGGACGGTGGTGAAGGAGCCGACAGCTTCGTCATTGGCGCAGTCGGAGCCTCCGCGTCGTTCATTGTGTACGGCGGCGGCGGCAATGACCGTTTCACCGTCTACGCGACTGGCCTCGGCGCCATCGTCACGCTGTATGGCGATAGCGGCGCCGATCGCTTCGATCTGGTGCGCGTCGACGCTTCGCAGATCTCTGTCTACGGTGACAGCGGCTCGCAGAATGTCGGCAGCGACGGCATCGACACAGTAAACGTCACTGGTCAGGGGATGTCGAACGGCGCGACGGTTAATCTGTACGGCGATGGCGGCGCGGATGTGCTGTCCTTCGATCCCGGAAGCAGCACCCTGCTTGCCTATAACTCTGCGGGCACGCAGGTTGGATCGCTGGTGTTCGAAGACGGTCAGGTCGCGGCCACCGGCTCCGGACGAGTGATCTATTCCAGCTTCGGCACCTCGGCCCCGCCGCCGGGCGGGACGACTGGCCGGACACTCCTGCCGCCGACCATCGCCTTCGGGCCGGTGGCGGCGACGCAGGAAGGTTCCGGCATCGTGCTGAAGGTCGCGGTGAGCGACATTGGCAGCGCGGCGCTGGTCAATGGCCTCATCTCCTTCGACCTTGATGGCGACGGGCAGTATGGCGACAAATTCGCCCCGGTGGTGAACGGGCAGGCCATGCTGACGCTCAGCTGGCTCGATCTGCTCGCCATCGGCATCCTCGGCGATGGCAGCTTCACCTTCGCCGCGTTGGCGACGAATGAGGACGGACTTTCCGCCTATGCCAGCGTGCGCGTCACGGTGAACGACACCAAGCCGCAGGTCGGCGTCACGGTCGCGGCCAGCACTGTTACTTTCGGCGCCGCGGCGACCGTGCGCTTCTCCAGTACCGATACCTCCGAGGAAGACGTGCCGACCGGCTGGCGGATCGACTGGGGCGACGGCACGGTCAAGACTTATGGCGCCGGCGTGCGCGAGGCGAGCCATGTCTATGAGACGCCCGGCAGCTTCCAAGTGACGGTCGGGGTGTTCGACCAGGACAACCCGACCACGCCGACGACCGCGACGCCGGTGACGATGAGCGTCGTCATGCCCGCGCCGTCCACCACGCCGGGCGCCGGCGACACGGTCGTGCTCGCGGATGCCACCATGGTCGCGGGCGGCGCCGTGCAGCTCTCGGTGACCGCGATGGGCCTGCCGACCAGCTATGTCTGGAGCGTCAACAATGTGGTGGTGGCCGGACTGAGCGGTGCGGCGCCGACTCTGAACTGGGAACAGGCAAAGGCGGCCGGCATCATCGCCAATGGCACCTTTGCCAACGCGATTTCGGTTGACGTGATCTACGGTTCGGGCGGCAGCGCGACCTCGACCACGCGTCGGGCGGACCTCACTGTCACCAATGCGGTGCCGACGTTTACCGCCTTCAGCCAGCTCAAAGCCGGCACCGAGGGCGCGTCGACTCCCGATACGCAGACGGTCATCGGCTTTACCGGGGCAACCGATGCGGCGCCCTACGACGCCGCGCGGCTTCGTTATGATTTTGATTTCAACGGCGATGGCACGTGGGATCTGACGGACGAGATGACGGCGACCGTGGCCATACCGGCGGCTTATGCGTTGCGCTCCGGATCCTTCATCGTTGCCGGACGGGTGAAGGACACGAGCGGCGCTACGGCCCTTGGCTACGCGTCGGTGACCATCGCCGACATCGCCCCGACCGTGACGATTACCGACACAGGCACGGTCAAGGAGGGCGATCCGGTCACGCTCAACCTCACCGCGACAGACCCGGGCTTCATCGACCCCACCCAATCCGTGCTCGTGGGCGACAGAATTACCGGCTGGACCATTGACTGGGGTGATGGCGCGACGGTGAGCCTTGACGCCGGCGCCAGCAAGGCCGCCACGCACAGCTATGGAGCGCAGGGCACCTACACGGTGAAGGTGACCTATTTCGACAGCGAGGGCCTGACCGGCACGCGGACGCACCGGGTGAGCGTCAGCAATGCGGCGCCGGTACTGAGCGCTGTCAATGCGCCGACGACGATTGCCGAGGGCACTCCCTTCCGCATTACCGGCGCGATGGCCGATGCCGGTATCGCCGATGCGCGGACCCTCACGGTGAACTGGGGCGATGGCAGTAACGCCGACTACGACTTCGCCGCCGGCACCACCACTTTCGATATCTCCCACGTCTATGCGACGGATTCGGGTGGTGTGGCGCGCATGGTCTTCCTGACGCTCAAGGATGATGACGGCGGCAGCGATGCCACGGCCCTCTCCGTGACGGTGACCAATGCGGCGCCGGTGGTGACGGAACTCGCGGTCTCCAGCGCGACGCTCGACCAGATGCAGCAGGTGCTGATCACCGGCCGCTACAGCGATGCTGGTTCGGGCGACAGCCACTCGGTCGTCATCGATCTCGGCAACGGCACCGTGCTTTCCGGTGCCGACGTCAAGGTGAACGCCGCGGATAAGAGCTTCTCCGCCGTCGCGGCTTTCCCCGTGGTGGGGGTCTACCAGATCAAGGCCGTCGTCACTGATCGCAACGACGCCGGTTCCAAGGGGCAGAGCTCCACCACGGTTAGCGTGGTCAACCCGCTGGCTTCGATCCGCGATGTGAAGGTCAATGGCGTGGACGGCACGGGCCAGCGCTCCAGCGCCGCCGTGGTGAGCGTCGACAAGGGCGACGCGGTGACGGTGAGCTTCAGCCTGACCGATCCCGGCAAGGATGGAAGCTACACGGTCCAGATCGACTGGCGCGACGGCCGCGGGCCGGTGACGCTGGAGGCGCTGACCACGACCTATGACGCGGCGAAGAACCTTACCGTCAAAACTTACAGCGCCACGCAGATATTCACCCGCGCCGGTGGCGTCGAGGCGGACCCGACCCTGTCGATCATCGATATTCTGATGAGCGAAGGCGGCGATACGCCGACGCTGACGGGAAGCATCGCCATCGCGGTGCTGAACGCCGCGCCGGTGGTTTCCGCCTTCACCGTAACTCCGGAAAGCACCACGGAGCCGGGCGTGGTGACGGCGAAGCTCGTCTTCACCGACAACGACGTGGACGACACGCATGGCGTGATCTTCACCTGGGGGGATGGCAGCACCACCACGCTGGAGTCGAGCGAGCGCGTGAGCGAGATCGGCGGTGGATACTCCTTCACCGCCACCCACACCTATGCCGACAACGCGGTAGGTGCGGCAAGCTATGTCGTTTCCGCTACGGTGACGGATCAGGATTTCGGGAGCGCTACGACCACTGCGCTGGCGCCTGTCGTCAATGACGCGCCGTCCTCTCTGGTCATCGCGCTCGACGAGAGCAAGGTGGTTGAGGGCGGCACCGTGACCCTGCGCGGCAGCTTCACGGATGCCGGCCTGCTCGACACCCATAGTGTCACGATCGACTGGGGTTTCGGCACGGATACGGAGCGCTACCAGACGATCAACCTCAATGGCGGCGAGCGCAGCTTCACCGTGGAGCATCGCTATGGCGCGGGGCTGCGCGCCGCCGCCGCGGCGGCGCCCTTCGGCATCTCCGTCACGGTCGAGGACAAGGACGGTGGCACCGGCGTGAACCGCCTCGCGCCGGAAGTGGCGAGCGAGCCGCCGAGCCTGTCCGGTCTCAAATTCGCCACCCCTTCAGTCGTCGAGGGGGGCTATGTGCGGCTCACCGGACTGATCGAGGACGCGGATCTCAACGACACCCACAGTCTCGTCATCGACTGGGGTGACGGCACGGTGGAGACGCTCGCGGTCGCCGCGACGGATCGCGTGATCGACCTCAAGCACCGCTATGCCCAGGATGCCCAGAGCGCCCTTGGCATCGATACCTACGCGGTCTCGGTCCGTGTTACCGACGCGCTCGGCAAGAGCGCGGCTCAGGATCTTTCTGTCGCGGTAACCAACGCTGCGCCGCAGCTCGGCTCGGTCAGCCTCACCGGCATCGTCGCCGAGAACGGCACAGTCACGCTTACCGGCAAGGTGAGCGATGCCGGCCAGCTTGATGTGCTCAGCCTCGTCCTCCTCTGGGGTGACGAAGCGGCGGGCGCGAGCCCGGTCACGGTCGACCTCGCGCCGGATGGCAGTTTCACCGCCTCGCATCGCTATCTCGACGATGCCCGCTCGGCCGGCCTCGAGGCGGACAGCTACACGGTGACGCTGAGCGCCGGCGATGGCGTGACGCAGAGCGAGACCACCCGCGCCGTGACCGTCACCAATGTCGCGCCGGTTCTGAACGATGTCGCGGTCACCTCCACCATCGACGAGAACGGCACTGTCACCTTGACCGGCACCGTGACCGATGTCGGCACGCTCGACGGCCATGTGCTGACGATCCTGTGGGGCGACGAGGCCGAGGGGGGCGTGGGTCAGAGCGTGACGGTGGGTGCCGACGGCACCTTCCGCGTGACGCATCGCTACCTCGACGATGCCTTGTCCGCCGGTAGCAAGGTCGACAGCTACACCGTCGCCCTCCGCGTGACGGACGAGGCGGGCGACGAGGCGACCGCCTCGCGCAGCGTCGTGGTGGTCAACACCGCCCCGAAGCTCACCGACATCGCGCTCACCAGCGCAGTGGACGAGGGCGGGTTGGCCCGCTTGACAGGCGTGATCGTCGACGAGGGCTCGCTGGATACCCATGTACTGACCGTCGACTGGGGCGACGGCACGGTGCGCGACTACAGCTTCACCGCTGGCCGCGCCATCGATCTGACCCATGTCTACGCCGATGATGGCCGCAGCTTCGGCAATCTCGCCGACAGCTACACGATGAAAGTGTCGGTGAAGGACAATCGCGATGCTAGCTCGGCGGTTTCCGAGGCCAGCGTGCGGGTGGACAATGTGGCGCCGGAGTTCCACGACGTCTCCGTGACCTCGGCCATCGACGAGAACGGCATCGTCACCCTCACCGGGCGGATCAGCGATGTCGGCGTCAATGACAGCCATCTGCTGACCGTGTTCTGGGGCGACGAGACCCTTGGGGCTACGCCGGAAATCGTCACGCTCACGGTGGATGGCAGCTTCACCGTCACGCACCGCTATCTCGATGATGGCCGCTCCTTCGGACTGGCGACGGACAGCTATGCGGTCAGCCTCACGCTCACCGACAATGCGGGCGCAAGCGTCGGGGCCGGGGCTGTCGTGCAGGTCTCCAACGTCGCGCCGGAACTGTCGGACATCATCCTGACGCCGGAAATCGACGAGGACGGCACGGTGACGCTGAGCGGACGGGTCAGCGATGTCGGCTCGCTGGACAGCCATGTCATCACCGTGCTGTGGGGCGATGAGTCCCTGGGCCAGATGGGTGAGGTGGTTACGCTCGCGGCGGATGGCACCTTCACTGCCGCTCATCGCTATCTCGACGATGCCCGCTCCTTCGGCCTTGAGGCTGACAGCTACACGGTTCGCATCACGGCGGTGGACGACGCCATTGGCGATAACGTGGCGCGGGAGGATGTTGAGACGGCGCAGGTTCTCGTGCGCAACGTCGCACCGAGCCTCCCGACGGTCGCGGCGACGGCTGAGATCGACGAGAACGGCATCGTTACGCTCACTGGGACAGTGGCGGATATTGGCAGCCGCGACACGCATGAGGTCGTCGTCGACTGGGGTGACGGCGAGGCTTCGCTGGTAACGGTTGACCCGCTCACCCGCAGCTTCAGCGTCGAGCACCGTTATCTGCAGGACGCACTGACCGCGCTCGACACGGCGCGCTACACCATCGCCGTCACCCTGTCCGACAATGCCGGTGCCACCGCGACCGCCGTGCTGGAGACAACGGTCAACAATGTGCCGCCGGTGCTGGGTGATATCGCCTTCCTTCGGCGCGGGGCGATCCTGCCCGGCGCGGTCGATCTGAGCGGACGCGTCACCGATGTCGGCCTCAAGGACATTCATCAGGTGAGCATCGACTGGGGCGACGGGCGGTCGAGCACGGTCGCGGTCGATCCGGTGACGGGCACCTTCGATGTCCGGCACTTCTTCGGCCGCAGCGGCGCCTTCAACGTAACGATCACCGCCATGGACGATGCTGGCGATGTTTCGGAAGCGCTGTCCATCGTCATGACGGTCACCGTGCCCGATCTGACCGCCACGCCGGAGCCGAATATCGACGGGGCGCTGGCCGGTTCCACCGGAGCGGATGAAGGCGCGGCGGCACCGGGCGAGGAGGGCCTCGGCGATGCTGGGACCGACATGGCGACCCGCTTCGGCGCGCCGCCGAGCTTCGGCTTCTTTGGGCGTGACGGCGCCGAGGACGGGGCCGATCCGGAAGGTGACGGGCAGACGATCCGCTTCAATCTGGAAACCCCGAGCGGCGGGCGGTCTCCCTCGCAATTCGGTGGGGCGGGCCCGACGACCGAGCCCGGTTCTGGGGCGCCCGCATCCACGGGTGGGAGCAGCGGATCGGGCCAACCGGACGAGACTCCGGCGGGCAATCAGGGCCAGCTTCGCGAGGGGGGTGCGCCCGCTACTCAGGGACAGTTCCCACCGGAGGGCGACCCCGCCTCGCGCGGTGCCGCGCTGACGCCGCCGACCCGTCTCACACTGGCCTCGGCGTCCGGTATTGTCTTGCCGGAACTCGCGGTTACGCATCCCTTCGCCAGCGCCGTCACTCTGGCGCAGCGCTCGGAGGCGGTGATCGCGCTCCGCCCGGTGCTGGAGCCCCGTGGAGATGCTTCCGGGATGGATGCGGATCACCAAGGGATTCGGGAGACGTGGTCGGCCGTCGGGGGCGCCTCGCTTGCCGCCGGAGGGCTGTTCGCGCTCACCGCCGACCGAGCCTCGGCGCGTCACCGCCGCAAGCGGGCGCAGGCCCTGCGTGAGGCGCTCGGCCTGCCCGTGAATGATGCGTGGGAAGTTCCCCATCCCTCCGCCGCGCCATTGGCGGGTTGGGGCGAGGGGGGAGATGTTTCACAGGATTGGCGCTGATTGAGGTAATTTAATACCGCGATCGAATGCCAGTCCCCGGCCTTACGGTTCTCAAGAAACGGATCGACGAGATATGTCCGACCTGCCGCTGTTTTATTCTTCGGTGGTGCCGCTCGACAGCCAGGCGCACCGCTCCCACCGCATCGCCACGGCGCAGGCTCCCTTCGCCTTCGCCGCCGGGGCGCATCTCATTCCGGCGGTGGTCGACGAGTTCGCGGCGGCAGCGCGGGAAATCCCGGTGGTGTTCGCACCGGCCGGCACGCGGTATGCGGCGGTGTTTCTGTGCGGGTTGAAGCCGCAGAGCAACCTGTTCGTGGATGCGCAAGGTCGGTGGACCGCCACCTATCTGCCGGCCTATCTGCGCCGCTATCCCTTCATTCTGGGCGAGCGGCAGGGGGGCGATCCGCTTGTCTGCGTTGATACGGGCTTTGCCGGCTTCGCCCCGGATGAGGACGGGCAGGCGCTGTTCGACGCGGAGGGCAAGGCGACGCCGGCTCTGAACGCCATGGTGAAGCTGGTGACGGACTACGCCAATTCCGCCAAGCGCACCGAGCTTCTGGGCAGCAAGCTGCAGGAATTCGATCTTCTGCGCAGCGTGACCATCGATGTGCAGGGCGCCAACGGCCCGAGCGCGAGCATTCACGGGTTGTCGATCGTCGACGAGGCCAAGTTCGCGGCTCTGCACGACGCGGCGCTGCTGGAGCTGCGGCGGCTGAACCTACTGGGCGCGATCTACGCGCATCTGTTCAGCGTCGGCGCGACGCAGACGCTGTCGGCCAAGCTGAAGGCAAATGAAGCGACGGCCGCAGAGACTGGCGCAGACGCTTACGACAAGAGCGCGGCCTGACGGCGCAGGGGAGATCGGCGCCCGTGCTTCACAGTCTGCCGCGGGATCGTCACGGCCCGGAGGCCTTCGCCGAGAGCGAAGGCTGGCAGCTTCTGGGCGCCGAGGCGGGCACGCGCGCCCTTTCCGACGTCACGCAGCTGCGTCCCTGGCTGGAGGCGTGGCTCTTGCTGCAATGCGCGCTGATTGGTGACGTGGCGGCCGCCACGGTGACGCTCGACGCAGCGGTTGGCGTGCCGGTCTCCGTTTTCTGGCCGCCCGGTTCGCGCGCGTCCTATCCCGTGGAAGCCGCCGCCAGCGTCCGCACCCGCACGCGCGGCATGGTCAAGGATGAGGCGGAGGACGGGGCGGGCGCGGCGACGGTTCTGCTCGCCTTTCCGCTGATGCTCGATGGACAGGCGTTCGGCGGTGTCGCGCTTCGCCTTGAGCCGCGCTCCCCCGAAGCCCTGCGCCTCGCCATGCGGCACATGCAATGGGGCGTCGCCTGGCTCCGCGAATGGCAGGCGGGTGAGCGGCTCGACACGTTGAGGGCCAGCGATTCCGCCGGCCGCGCGCTGCTGGATCTGCTCGCCGCGGCTCTGGAGCCCAACGGCCTCAAGGCGAGCCTGCGCAGCCTCGCCATCGAGCTGGCGGAGCGCTTTGGCTGCGAGCGCGTCTCGGCGGGCATCGTCCGGGGCAATCACGCCACGGTTCTCGCGATCTCCCACAGCGCGAGCTTCGGCAAGGACATGAACCTCGTGCGCCTCATCGGCGAGGCGATGGACGAGGCGATTGACCAGCGCGCGCTGGTGCAGGTGCCCGCGCCGCCGGGGTCGCTGGTCGCCAGCCGGATGCATGAGCAGCTGATGCGGGGCCATGGCGCCGCGACGGTGCTGACCGTGCCGATGCCGCTGCGCGATGGCTTCATCGGGGCGATCACGCTGGAGCGCGCGGGGGATGATGCCTTTGCCGCCGAGGATGTGCGGCTGATCGACCTACTGGCCACCGCCCTCGCGCCGATTGTCGAGGAGAAGCGTCTGAATGACCGGCCGCTGGCGGTCAAGGCCTGGGATGCGCTGCTGGTGGAGATCGGCAAGGTCACCGGGCCGCGCCATGCGCTGCGCAAGGCTTTCGCGGCGGGGGGCGTGCTTCTCCTCCTGCTGTTCACTTTCTGGTATGGCAGCTACCGCGTGACGGCCGAGGCGCTCGTCGAGGGCCGGGTGCAGCGGGCCATGACGGCGGGCTTCGATGGCTTCCTGCGCGAAGCGCCGGTGCGTGCCGGCGACCAGGTTCGCGAGGGCGACGAACTCGCGCGGCTCGATGACCGCGAGCTGGTGTTGGAGCGGCTGCGCTGGGCGACGGAGCGCCAGCGGCTCGCCTTCGAATATGAGCGTGCGCTGGGTGAGCGCAACCGCAGCGAACTGCGCCTGCTGACCAATCAAATCGAGCAGGCCGATGCGCAAATTCAGCTGATCGATGCCCAGATACAGCGAGCCCGGATCACCGCGCCCTTCGATGGGTTGATCGTGTCCGGTGATCATTCCCAATCCATCGGCGCGGCGGTGCAGCGTGGGCAGGTACTGTTCGAGGTCATCCCCGACGGTGGCTACCGCATCGTGCTGCATGTGGATGAGACGCAGCTTGGCGAACTGCGACCCGGGCAGAAGGGTGAACTTGTGCTCGCCGCCCTGCCGGGAGAAACCTTCCCTTTGACGCTCGCTCGCATCACCTCGGTCGCCGAGGCGGCGGAGGGACGCAACCGTTTCCGGGTCGAGGCGACGCCCGACGGCGCCACGCAGGAGCTGCGGCCGGGCATGCGTGGTGTCGCCAAGATCGAGGTCGGCGAGCGCCGGGTTATCTGGATCTGGTTGCGCAGCGCCATCGATTGGATGCGTCTCGCGCTCTGGCGCTGGATTCCCTGATCAGGCAGGGCATTCATGGCCGTTTCCCACCACAGCCCCTCCTGGTACCGCGTCTGCGGGCTGCGCCCTCGGCTGCGCGCGCATGTGCAGATCCACCGGCAGAGCTTCCGCGGTACCGTCTGGCATGTCGTGCAGGACACCCAGTCGGGTCGGTTCCACCGCCTGTCGACAGCCGCCTATCATCTCGTCTGCCTGATGGATGGGAGACGGACGGTTGAGGAGATCTGGCTCGCCGTGTGCGAGCGGATGGGCGCCCAGCAGCCAACGCAGGAGGACGTGGTGCGGCTGCTCTCCCTGCTGCACGCTGCCGATCTGACGACTGGCGGCACTGCGCCTCATCTCGACGATCTCACCGAGCGCGAGCGTGCCAAGAGCCGTCAGGACATGTGGTCCCGGGTGCGCAATCCGCTGGCGATCCGTCTTCCGCTGGTGGATCCCGACCGGTTCCTGACCGCCACATTGCCCTTTCTGCGGCCGCTCTTCACGCGCTGGGCGCTGGTTGCCTGGAGCGTTCTGGTGCTCATTGGCGCGGTGCTGGCGGCAGTGAACTGGGACGCCCTGATGGCGTCCGTGTTCGAGACCGAGTTTCTGGCGCAAAACATCGCGCTCGCCTTGCTGATCTTTCCCGTCGTGAAGCTCGTTCACGAGTTTGGGCACGGCTACGCGACCAAGATGTGGGGCGGGGAGGTGCATGAGCTCGGCGTCATGCTGTTGGCCTTCATGCCGGTGCCCTATGTCGATGCCTCGGCCTCGACCGCCTTTCGCGAACGCGGCCGCAGGGCCGTGGTGGGCGGGGCAGGGATCATTGTCGAGCTGGCGATTGCCGCCCTCGGCATGATCGTCTGGGTGCTGGCGGAGCCGAGCCTTGTCCGCGCGGTGGCGTTCAACGTGGTGCTGACCTGCTCGGTCTCGACCCTCGTGTTCAACGCCAACCCGCTGCTGCGCTTCGACGGCTATTACGTGCTGAGCGACCTGATCGAGGTGCCAAACCTCGCCCAGCGGGCCAATCGCTACATGATGCATCTGATCCAGCATCGGCTGTTCGGCCTGCCGGACCTTGAATCGCCGGTGGAATCGCCGGGCGAGCCGCTGATCTTCGTCGTCTACGCGGTTGCCTCCTTCATCTATCGCACGGTGGTGATGGTCGGCGTGGCGCTGTTCATCGCAACGCATTTCGTGCTGATCGGCGTGCCGCTGGCCATCGCCAGCCTTGTGACGGCGATTGTATTGCCACTGATGAAAGGGCTGCACTATGTGCTGGCCGATCCGCGGCTCGGGGTGCATCGCCGACGCGCGGTCATAGTGAGCGGGCTCGGCGTCGGAATCCTTCTTGTGCTGCTCCTCGCCGTGCCGCTCCCCTATGCCACCCTCGCGCAAGGCGTGGTGTGGGTCGCCGACGATGCGGCGACGGTGCGCGTGCGCAGCCCGGGCGTGGTTGCCGCCGTGCCAGCCGGCGATGGGAGCAAGGTGGATGCTCAGGCCCCGCTGATCGACCTCTATGATCCCGTCCTCGCGATCAAGGCGCGCATCGCCGAGAAGCAGCTGGAGGAACTGCGCATCAAGCTGGAGGCGCTCGACCTGTCGGACCGGGTCGGCGGCAACATCCTGCGCGAGCAGATCCGCGAAAGCGAAGCACAGCTTGCCGATATGCGCCGCCAAATCGACGATCTGGCCCTCCTATCCCCGGCCGAAGGCCGGCTTCGGCTGCTTGACGCCACCGACCTGATGGGCCGCTACCCCCGCAAGGGCGACGTGGTCGGCTATGTCGTCAGCGGGGAGGGGCCGGTCGTGCGGGCCTTCGTGCCGCAGAGCGAGATTGACCTTGTGCTGCGCCATACCAGCGCCGTCGCCGTCCGCCTTGCCGCGGACAAATCCCGTAGCCTTCCGGCGCAGATCGAGCGCCAGGTGCCGGCTGCGGTGACGGAGCTGCCACATCCCGTGCTCGCGCCGGGGGGCGGTGGCAGCCTGCTGGTCGACCCGAATATGCCGGGCCGGCTGAAGCCACTCGACACGCTGTTCGAGGTGGATCTACGCGTCAGCGGCCTGCGCGATGACGCGCCGCTCGGCATGCGGGCCTATGTGCGCTTCCAGCATCCGCCGGAGCCGATCGCCCTTCGCTGGATACGGGACCTGCGCCAGCTGTTCCTGCGGCATTTCGATGTCTGAGCCGGTTGATGGATTGGCGATGGGGCCCCTGCCAAGCCCCGTGCTCTATGCCGAGCGTTCCAGCGAGCCGCCGCGCCGGGCCGACCGGCTGCTCAAGCGCCTCGAGGCACTCGTCATTCCCCGTTTCGCCCGGCGCCGGCAGGCGCAGCTTGCCCGCATCGTGCCGCTGGTCCACGCCGCCGCCGCAGGGCTGGAGGGGCTGGACGATGAGGAGGTTGCCAGCCGCGCGCAGGCGATGGCGGGGCGACTGCGGCGCAGCCGGAGCCCGGCGATGGAGGATATCGCCGCGACCTTCGCCCTGGTGCGGGAGGTCTCCGGCCGCATGCTCGGCATGAAGCACCATGATGTCCAGCTGATGGGCGGCTTCGCCCTGATGAGCGGCATGATCGCCGAGATGAACACCGGCGAGGGCAAGACCCTCACCGCCACGCTCGCGGCTGTCACTGCAGCGCTCGCGGGCAAGCCGGTGCATGTGGTGACGGTGAACGATTATCTGGCCCGCCGCGATGCGGAAAAGCTCGCGCCCATCTTCGGCTTCTTCGGCCTCTCCGTCGGTGTCGTCGCCGCCGGCATGGAGCGGGATGCACGGCGCGCGGCCTATGCCTGCGACGTGACCTACTGCACCAATAAGGAACTGGCGTTCGATCACCTCAAGGATCGGCTGGTCCTTGCCGGAGCGGGCGGCAATCTGCGCCGCAAGATACGCTTTGCCGGCCGGGGGGGCGACAGCGATGCGCCGGGACGCGATCTGCTCTTGCGCGGCCTGCATGTCGCGATCGTCGACGAGGCCGACAGCGTGCTGATCGACGAGGCGCGCACGCCGCTCATTCTATCCGGCGAGGCCGAATCTGCCGCTGAGGCGGAGCTGCTCCGCCAGGCACTGGCGGTGGCGCAAGCCCTGAGGGCCGGGCACGACTTTATCCTCGTTGTTCATCAGAGCCGGATCGACCTCACCGAAACCGGCCGCAAGCGTCTTGATGGCGAGGCGGCGGCGCGGGGCGGGCTGTGGCTCAACCAGGTGCTGCGCGAGGATGTGGTGGTCAAGGCGCTGACCGCGCTGCATGTGATGCTGCGGGGCGAGCAGTACATCGTCCGTGACGGCAAGGTGGAGATCGTCGACGAGTACACCGGCCGCATCATGGCCGAACGCTTCTGGAGCGATGGGCTTCACCAGCTCGTGGAACTGAAGGAGGGGGTTCCGCTCTCGCCGCGTCGGCGCACGTTGGCGCGCATGACCTATCAGCGTCTGTTTCGCCGCTACGAGCATTTGTGCGGTATGTCGGGCACGGTGGCGGAGGTGGCGGGCGAACTATGGGAGGTCTATGGCCTGCGCATCGCGCGGATTCCGACACACAAACCACCACGGCGGAAGTTGGTCACGGATGTCATCCTTCCACGTTCGCAGGAGCGCTGGAGGACGGTCGCCTACATCGCCGCGCGTTTCCAGCGCCAGCAGGTACCCCTGCTCATCGGCACACGCTCGGTCGCGGCCTCGCTGGAGGCCAGCCACCATCTAGCCGAAGCCGGTGTCGTCCATCAGGTGCTCAACGCAACTGACGAGGCGGCAGAGGTTAGCATCGTCGAGAAGGCCGGCCACGCCGGGCAGGTCACGGTCGCGACCAACATGGCTGGCCGTGGCACCGATATTCCGCTCGGGCCGGGCGTCGCCGAGCGGGGCGGGCTGCTGGTGTTGATGACCGAGCGACACGATTCCGCCCGCGTCGACCGCCAGCTCGCGGGCCGCACCGCGCGCCAGGGAGACCCGGGCGTGTTCGTCGCGGTGCTGTCGCTGGAGGATAAGCTGCTGGTGGACTGTCCGCTTCTGTCAGCGCGCCTTGCCGCGAGGTTGGCCGCGCGATGGGGCTCTCCGCGACTCGCCCGCCTCGCCATGCGTCTCGCCCAGCGCTATGCCGAGCGCGATCACGCCCGCATCCGCCGCCAGCTGCTGCAAGCCGACGAGGCGCTGGAATCCATACTGGCGATCACCGGAACACTGGAATAGCCGGCGCGCGGCTTTCCAGCCGCAGAACCGCGCATTTTCTGCGTGGAACAAGAGAGCAGAGTTTTGTTGATAGAGCCTCTACCCTCCACAGAGGGGTCGCGGCGACTAAGTCGCACCACGGAGTAGAGTTGGCAGTGCTGGCGCGCCCGGCGCGATTCGAACTATCTTTTGATCGTGAGGCTATCGCAATGATGTTCGTCCGCTTTTGGGGATCCGCCCATTCGAACCCGAATGTCCGCAATGGCGGCGCAAAGCGGACGTCGCGGCTAGGGCAGTCGAGGGGCATCAATGGGTCAACTTCGACCAATTCTATGGCAGTGAACACTCGCTTTAGTGGTCCCGAACGCGGCGCCGCTGCGCATTCATCGATGCTAAAGCAGGCCATCACGCACAGCACAGCCTGCAAGATTAATCGATTTGTCTTTGGGTGCCATGTGTTTCCCCGGGCCGGTGATGCTTCTCAAACGTGCTTCGTCCTTTCGCCTCCCAAAGGCCGCGCGCCTGTTCGCTCTCGCCACTTCTGAGCTTGTTCGCCATCCAGAGCAGCGCGCCATAGATGACGGCGCGGTCATCGCCGGTCAGTTCGACGACGCCCGACTTGACCACGAGCCCGCCGAGCTCGATCAGGTGCCGGGTGCGCTTGCGGCGCTCGATCTGCCAGTCGCGCATGTCATGCTGCGCCCGTGCCGCCTGATGGCGGTTGCGTGCCGCTCGGTTGCGCCGGCGTGCCGCCCCCGTCGTGGTCAGCTGCCGCTGCAGATCGGCGTGCCCTTCCTTGAAAGAACGCCGCGCCCCGTCGCTCCCATGCCTCCCTCCTGTCAGGGTCCTTTGTCTCGGCCAGCAGGAGCAGTGCGCCGGCCAATTCCTCGGCCGTGAGCGCGTCCGCGCCAGTGGCGATCACCAGATCGCCGAGCTGCTGCACCTTGCGGGTCTTGAGCTCTAATGCCTTGTCTTCGAGTGTCTTCAGCTCCGCGTCGAAGTCCCGTGGTTTGCGCATCGTCCTCTCCATCAGCAATCGATGGATGGATGATAGTTGAGCGTGTTACGGTAGGCTGTAGTGTTACTGGGACGGACTGGGATGGCCTCGTCGCTCCCGATTTTTTTCGAGGGAGGGCGCGCTTATACGTCGTTCCGACGTGCGCTTCGCCGTGGTCATGTTCGGATCGCGATGGCGATCTATCATCTTCACGTCAAGGTCATTGGCCGTAAGGCCGGCTCCAGCGCGGTGGCGTCCGCGGCCTACCGCTCGGCCTCAAGGCTGCGCGACGCGCGGATCGATCGTGTCCAGGACTTCTCCGCCAAGCGCGGTGTCGTGCACTCCGAGGTACTGCTGCCGGATGGGGCGCCTGAAGTTTGGCGCGATCGCGAGCGGCTGTGGAACGATGTCGAAGCCTTTGAGGTCCGGAAGGACGCGCAGCTCGCCCGCGAAGTCGAGTTCGCCCTGCCGCGCGAGATGAGCCAAGCGCAGGGGATCGCGCTCGCCCGCGACTTTGTTGAGGCGGAGTTCGTCGATCTCGGGATGGTCGCCGATCTCAATGTGCATTGGGATATTGGCGAGGACGGCATGCCGAAGCCCCATGCCCATGTCATGCTCACCATGCGCTCGGTCGATGAAGACGGCTTCGGCCCGAAGGTGCGGGAGTGGAATGCGACCGAGATGGTGGAGCGCTGGCGCGAGCGCTGGGCCGCGCTCGCCAATGAGCGGCTGGCCGAGCTCGATATCGACGCGCGCATCGACCATCGCAGCCTGGAAGCGCAGGGCATCGCCCTGGAGCCGCAGAGCCAGTCGCCCTGTCCGGCATCGCGGCGGAGAATCTGGAGAGCGGATCGGGCATTGCGTCCCGCACCATCGCCAGTCTCGAACATGGCTGGGGCCAGGGCCGGGATTTGCTCTCCTCACGCGATGTTCTGGTGATCGACGAGGCCGGCATGGTCGGCACGCGTCAGCTGGAGCGCGTGCTCTCCCATGCCGCTGATGTTGGCGCCAAGGTGGTGCTGGTCGGCGATCCGCAGCAGCTGCAATCGATCGAGGCCGGCGCCGCCTTCCGCTCCCTCGTCGAGCGCCACGGCGGCGCCGAGATCAGCGAGGTACGCCGCCAGCGCGCGGACTGGCAGCGTGATGCCACGCGTGATCTGGCGACTGGCAAGATCGACGAGGCCATCCATGCCTATGAGAGGAATGGCATGGTCCATGCCGCTCAAATGCGGGAGCAGGCGCGGGGCGCGCTTATCGACTGCTGGGAGCGTGACCGCCAGGCTGCGCCTGACAGCAGCCGCATCATCCTCACCCACACGAATGACGAGGTGCGCGCTCTCAACCAGGCCGCCCGCGAACGCATGCGGGGGGCCGGCAATCTCGGCGAGGAGGTGCGCGTCACCGTGGAGCGCGGAGAGCGTTCCTTCGCCCGCGGCGACCGTGTCATGTTCCTGCAGAACGAGCGTGGGCTGGGCGTGAGGAACGGCACGCTCGGTACTATCGGAGAGGTCAGCGCGCAGTCCATGTCGGTGCGTACGGATGATGGCCGATCCGTTGTCTTCGACCTGAAGGATTATGACCGCATCGACCATGGCTATGCCGCCACCATTCACAAGGCGCAGGGCATGACCGTGGACCGAACCCATGTGTTGGCAACGCCCGGCATGGACGCTCATTCCAGCTATGTCGCGCTGTCGCGCCACCGCGACGGGATGGAGCTGCACTATGGCCGCGACGACTTCGCCGACGGAGACCGGCTGGCGCGCACCCTGTCGCGTGACCGGGCCAAGGACATGGCGTCGGATTACGAGCGGTCCGATCCCACCCAGGACTTTGCCGAGCGGCGCGGCATCACCTTCCGCGAGCGCGTCGTGGAGATGGTGCGCAAGGTTCCGGAGAAGCTGCGCGACCTTGTCGATGGGCTAAGGCCGGCCGTGGACGCGGCACGGGAATCTCCAGCCCTGCGCGAAGAACTCGCGAGCAAAGCCGAGCCGCTCGCCCGGGAGGGTTCTGAGGATCCGGAGATGGTGCTGCGGCGGGCGCGAACCCGTGCGCTCGTCCGGCATGCCCGAGCGTGGGACGCGATCCTCACCACGGCCGATGCCACCGGCCAAGGCACGCCCGAACAGTTGCGCGAGCTTTCCGACGCCCGCAAGGCCTTCGAGGAGGTTCGGCCCCATGGCTGGCGCGATGCGGAAGCGGCCTATGAGAAGAATACGGAGCTGGTGCACGAGGCCGCCGCCGGCAAGCTCAATCGCACCATCCGTGCCCTCCAGCTTGAAACCGAAATCCGCACCGATCCGGAGCGCCGCGCCGATCGCTTCGTCGAGCGCTGGCAGAAGCTCGACCGGCAGCACCAGCGTCAGTACAGCGACGGCGACTACGCCGGCTACAAGGCGACGCGCGTCCAGATGGGCGACATGGCGCGGAGTCTGGAGCGCGATCCGCAGCTTGAATCCCTGCTCGCCGCTCGTAGGAAGGAGCTCGGCATCAGCTTTGAGACCGGCCGCAGCCTTGGCCGAGAACTCGCCCACAGCCACGGCATCGACTTCGACCGCAGCCGTGGCCTCGGCCTGTAACCCGTCCGATGTACCGCCGCCGGTTCGCCACGCGACACCGGCGCCGTTCATCCCCTTGCCGGTCGGCGGTTCCATGCCTTGTTTTGCGCAGGCCCCCTCAGGCGCATCCAGCAGGAGGCAGCACCGCCATGCAGACACCAGAGCGTATCATCCGCCTCAAGACCGTCCTTACCCGCACCGGCCTGTCCCGTTCCACCATCTACCGCAAGATCGCCGAGGGCACTTTCCCCGCCCAACTGAAGATCAGCACAAACGGTGCCGGCTGGCGGGAATCCGACATCAACCGATGGGTTGCTGATCCGCCCCGATGGCGGGCACCGGACGAGACGGTAGTCGATAGGTTTTGATAGCGGGCCGACCATTAGGCGAAACAGCGCCGATGTTGTCGCTTGCCAAGCTGCCGATGGGGGTGGCACGTTTTCATCGATTGGAGGCAGATCGCTGTGCGCGGCCGCCTCTACTCCTCTACTCGCCATCGCGATCAGAGGCGAATGCCGCCGCGTAGGCTCCTTCGACCCGCTCGATCTCCTCGGCCCTGAGCTCGCGGAATTCCTGCTCCCGGGCACGCTTTGAGAGAACTCCCCCGTTTTGTCGCAGGAAGCGGAAGAGGAGATCGACGGTCCGATCCGGCATGTCGACGATCTGTCCGATCGCGACGCGGAACGCGTCATACGCCCGCAGGAAGCGCGTCTCGGCCGGCATGTCGATCTCGATCGTGCGCTTTACGCATGCGTAGAGGAATTCTGCGTGGGGCGTCGCATCGAAATAGCGGTAGAAATCCGCCGTCTCATTCAGCACCCGGACGTTACCGGTTGGTGTCGGCTCCCATTGGATGAAGGGGAGGAGGCGCGCAGACCAGCTTTCCAGCGTCCACCGATAATTATCGATCCGATCGAGGATCGCCGCGGAGATGGGAAAAACAACACCCGGCGGATTGAACCCGTGTTCAGCAAGGACGTGATGGATCAGGTAACGGTGTAGGCGCCCGTTCCCATCCTCGAAGGGATGGATGTAGACGAAGCCGAAGGCCAGCGCGGCAGCTGCGATCACCGGATCAAGTTGGCGCTCCGCTGCCGTGCGGTCCAAGGCCACCAATCCATCGATGAGATCATGCAGGTCCTCATGCCGGGCGCTGATATGATCGGGGAGTGGCATCCGGGTGTCGCGGTCATGTTCGCCGACGAATCCGCCCTCCGTGCGTAGTCCAAGCTGGACGAAGCGCGCATCGCCGATGACGATGCGCTGAAGCCTCAAGAGCTCGTCAAGTTCGATGGAGCGTCGGCCTGCCTCGCCGATGGCGCGACCCCAGCGCTGGATACGATCCTGCGTCGGATGCTCCCCCTCGATTGCAAAGCTTGAGCGGGAATCCTTCAGCAGCAGGAAAGCTGCGGTGCGGGCGAGCAGATCGCGGGGCACGTCGGCAATAGCGGCGCGCGCCCGTTCGGCGAGATTCGTGCCGTGGAAGGCCTTCAGGGCTTCGGTCGCGAACACCATGGGGCAGAAGGCTGGCGTGCCAGGCAGGTTGTTCCTGACACGATGGCGGGTCGACGTGGTGCCGGACGCCGCCCATTGCAGGTCGGGATCGACGACAAGGGCATAGGCTCCCTTTTCGGCGGCCGGAAGATCGAGCCTCTCGCCAAGCAGCCATTCATACAGAAACCAGACGCGCCTTGCGTAGGAGCCGGTCGGCGTTGCGCGCACCAGCGCTTCGATTGGCGCCGGACCCGTGGCGCGAAAAATTCTCTTGAGGACGAGGAGATCGAGCCCCTCGTATTTCAGGGCGAAGGTGAGGTGGCCTTCGAGATTGGCGGTCGGCGCATGGCGCGGTGTGTATATGCGCCAGCCATCCCGTTCATAGAGACGGTGATGAGCTCCGATGGCGCAGAGTGTTCGCGGCAACGGCACGGCGAGGCTCAGCGCGTCTATGAGCGCGGCGTAGCCAGCGGGTGTCGCTGCTTCAGGCAGTGTCCGGTCCTGAAAAACCGTAACTGGGCCTGAGAAATCGTATTTCGTGCCGTCGTTCATGAAAAAAACGTTCTGATGCGTCGCGGGTAAGTCGGCTCAAAATATCCTGAAAAATCGTAACAATCTATGATAATGAGTAACCAAGATGCATTTTGCTTGAAATTTGCATCTAGACGTGCGGTGAAAGGGATCCCGGCGCCACCCGGGCGGGTTGGCTCGCTGGGGAGCTTTCAGTACGCCGTGCTCGCTGCGTCCGGTGTTACGACAATGATGGCCAGGCTGGCGCTGGCGCCGATGCGGGTGGCGCCAGCATCGATCAGCGCCCAGGCAGCCTCGGTCGTGCGCTGGCCACCCGAGGCCTTGACGCCCATCGCGGGGCCGACCACCTGCCGCATGAGCGCGATATCGGCCACCGTGGCGCCACTTGCGGCAAATCCGGTCGACGTCTTCACGAAGTCAGCCCCCGTGTCGCGGCTGAGTTCGCAGGCGAGTGTCTTCCCCGCTGTGTCGAGCAGGCACGCTTCGATGATGACCTTCAGGATCCTGCCGTCCGTGGCTGTCCGCACGGTGGTAAGTCGGTCCGGCAGCGTTCGATGTCGCCCTCGATCACCCCGCCGATATCGATCACCATGTCGAGCTCGTCCGCACCCGCGGCGACGACCCGGCGGGCTTCATCCGCCTTCGCTTCCGCGCCGCTGGCGCCGAAGGGAAAGCCGATCACCGCGCAACTGCGTACCTCACCGCCTGCCAGGGCGCTTGCGACGAAGGGGACGTGGACCGGATTGACGCAGACCGAGGCGAAGCCGTGCGCGAGCGCTTCGGCGTAATAGCGCGCCACCTGCGCACGCGTGGCGTCCGGCCTCAAGAGAGTATGGTCGATGAGGCCCGCCAGCAGGGCGGGAGGCCTCGGGTAGCCAAAGTCGCGCGTGGCGGCCAGTGTCATGGGTTCTCCCATCGTTTGTCGCCTGGGGCGAGGGTCTCGGGGGGGGCTGTTCAGCGGGCGTCGGGCGCGAACAGGGCCGCGGTCCTCTTCGGTGATTGCCAACATGATGAGCAATCACGCACGGAAATTGTGCATAAGTAAAGGCTGACCCATCTTGCGCTTATCTTAGTGGTATGCAAGCATCATTGCATGGATAACGCCCACGTCCCTTATTTGACGTCAGTCGGCCGACGCCCCGCGTCGGGTCGCCGCTATGCGTCAAAGCGGCGGCGGAGTACCCGGTGGGTTTCGCGCTCGTCGCGCCTGTTCGTGGTGCTGCTTTCGGCGATTCAGGGGTCAAGGTCCTGATTTAAGGGGTGATTTCAGCGCGCGGCGCTGATCGCCTCCTCCATCTCAACAACAGCTGCTCGTCGCGCGTGCGTTTGTCACGCCGTCCGCTGCGCGCCATCGCGCCGTCGCTCTGAGTAACTCTCAGGAGCGCGATGCCTGAACTATACTTCATCAATGGAGATCTATTCATGAGCATCGACAGGCGTCGAGCGCTTTACATGATAGGTGCAGGCATGGGCGCGGTGGCTCTGGGGGGCACCACGCGTGGCGCCTCTGCCCAAGAGCCACGCGAACTGGTGATCGTCACCTATCCCGGAGCGCTGTCCGAGCCGCATCGCTGGCTGGCGAACGAGATGCAGGCGCGGCATCCTGGGCTGACGATCCGCCTGGTTCCCTCCGATAGCCAGGACATCGTCGCCCAGATCAAGGCCGCACAGGGCTATTCCCCCTTCGATGCCGGTCCCAATGACGAGCCGCCCCATCTCATCGGTATTCGCGAGGGCTATCTGGCCAAGCGCGGGGGCAACGTCCCCAATCTTGCCAACGCTTATCCCGATCTTGTCGCCAAGAGCGAGGGCTTCGGTGTTCCGGCGACCTATTCCCTTGTCGGCATCGCCTACAACACGGCTATGGTGAAGGTGCCGCCGACCAGCTGGGCGGATCTCTGGCGACCCGAATTCAAGGGACGCGTGGGCATTGCGCGCACCTCATCCAATCTGGGTCTCGCCACCCTCGCCATCGCGGCGAAGACCCATGGCGGATCGGAGAGCGATCTCGCGGTCGGATGGGAGAAGCTTCAGGCGCTGGAGCCGAAGGCAGCGCGCTCCCCGGCCTCGCTGACGCAGATGCTGGAGCGCGAGGAGATCGCGATCTGCCCGCTGTGGAACAACAACACGGCGGCGGCCGCCGCCAAGGGGCTGCCCATTGCCTTCGTCAAGCCGGCGCCGGGCGCGGTTGCCATCATCTCGTTCTTCTCGGGCTTCGCCAAGACACGCCATCCCGACCTCGTCGCCGAATGGCTGAACGGCATTCTCAGCACCGAGTACCAGAGCCGGGCCGCCGCGGCGCCGTACTACTTCGGACCGACGGTGAAGGGCGTGCCGGTGCCCAAGGACGCCGCGCCTTACACACCCGCCACTCCCGAGGAAGTGGTCGCCCTGCAGACGATCGACTGGAAGAAGATCGTCCCGGTGCGCGGCGAGCTGGTGGAACGTTTCGACCGTACCTTCGCCTTCTGACACGCCTGATGTGCCCCCTATCCCAGACCGTCTGCCTCAGGAAACCCCTTCCATGACCCTCCTTACCAATCGCCGTCGCTTCCTCCAGTCGGGTGCCGCTCTCGGCGCGGCGCTCGCCATGCCCGGCCTCGCCCGCGCGCAGGACAAGCGCGAGCTTGTCATCGTCTCCTTCGCCGGACAGCTGCAGGAGCCGCATCAGTGGCTGGCGCGGAAGATGGAGGCGAAGCATCCCGGCCTCACCGTGCGGCTGGTGCCGAGCGAGAGCCAGGATGTCGTCGCGCAGATCAAGGCCGCGCAGGGCTATTCGCCCTATGACGCCATGCCCAATGGCGAGCCGCCGCATCTCATCGCGATCCGCGACAATTATATCCTGCCGCTTGATCCGGCGGCCGTGCCGAACGCCTCCAAGGCCGTCCCCGCCTTCATGGCTAAGAGCAAGGGTTACGGCATTCCCGCCAGCTATTCGCTGATCGGGATCGCCTACAACACCGCGCTGGTGAAGACGCCGCCGACCGCGTGGAAAGACCTGTGGGAACCGCAGTACAAGGGGCAGATCGGCATTCCGCGCGCGTCCTCCAATCTGGGCCTTGGCTTCCTGGTGGCGACCGCCAAGACCTTTGGCGGTTCGGAGACCGACCTCGCCGTGGGCTGGGAAAAGCTGAAGGAACTGAACCCCAAGGTCGGCCGCTCGCCCACCCAGCTGCTTCAGATGCTGGAGCGCGAGGAGATCGTCATGGCGCCGATCTGGAACAATGATGCCGCCGGCGCCGCCGACAAGGGCCTGCCCATCGCTTTCGTGAAGCCCGCGCCGGGCCCGATCGCGGTGATCTCCTTCATGTCCGCCGTGAAGGGCACGCGTTATCCCGAGCTGGTCAATGAGTGGATGAACGAGATCCTCTCGCCGGAATACCAGCAGAAGGCGGCTGGCGCGCCCTACTACTTCGGCCCCACCATTGCCGGCGTCGAGGTGCCGGCGGCGGCGCGTGCCTACACGCCGGCGACACCCGAAGAGGTCGCCGCGCTCCAGACGGTGGACTGGTCGGTAATCGCCGCCAAGCGCGGGGCGATCGTCGAAGAATTCGACCGCCTGTTTGCCGCCTGAGCGTAGCGCGGGAATGCTGATGCAGGGTCGGCCCATGCTGGAGGATATCGCGCGACAGCCTGATGTCCTCGTAAGGCTCGCAGTGCGCGCGGCGTCGTTGCGCGCGGCGGCCGGCGTTCTCGGCGGGCGCCACGGGCGCGTGCTGGTGACGAGCTGCGGCGACGGTCATTTCGCGGCGATGGCGGCTTCGACCTGCGCGCGCCGCCTTGGGCTGGACTGGCACGCGGTCGGGCCGCTCGATCTGCTCGTCGGCGCGGATGAACTGAAGGACGATGATCGCGTGATCGCCGTCTCGATGTCCGGGAATGTCGACCGCACCGTCGAAGCGGCGCGGATGGCGCAGGCCCGTGGCCTGCCGATCCTGGCGCTGGTGAACGGGGAGGGGGGCAAGCTTGGCGCCCTGGCACAGGAGAAGGCCTCCCTCGACCTGCCGGACATCGCCCCCTTCCTGTGTGGAACGGCCAGCTACACCGCGACGCTCGCGGCGTTGCTGTTGTTCGCCCAAGGACTCGCGGGAGAGACGGAGCCGGATCTGTCGCCGCTTGCCGCCGTACAGCGCGGTGCCCAGGAGGCTGCGCTGCCGGTTGTTGCCGAGGTTGCCCGGCAGGCATTTTCCGGCGTCCGCCTTCTCGCCGCTGGCGCCGAGCAAGGCACGGTCGCCTATGGTGCGGCGAAAATCGTCGAGCTGACGCGGTTGCCGGTCTGGAGCGGCGAGCTGGAAGAGTTTGCCCACAGCCAATACTGGTCGATGCCGCGCACCGATCTCGTGGTGATCCTCGCCACGCATCCCGTCGTCGCCGGCTATGCCCGGGAATCGGCCCGGGCGCTGGCGGAGCTGGGTGTCTCGACACTCGCGATCAATACGGCCGAGTCCCCGGTCGAGAGCGCGAGTTGGCGCATCACCCTGCCGCCGGTCGATCCGGCTCTGGCCCCGCTCGCGAGTGCGATTCCTCTTCAGCTTCTCGCCTATCGAATGGCCGAGGCCGGCGGGCTCGATCCCAACACCCGCCTTCATCTCAAGAACGATGAGGAGCGTTTTCGCGTCAGCCGCATGCTGACACGCCGTTCACTGCTCGGGACCGGGTTGTGATCCCTATGAGCGTGCCGCGTCTCCTCGTCATAGGCTATCTCTCGATCGATACGGTCACACAGGGCGAAGGCAACCCACGCGTCATGCCGGGCGGCGCGGGCCTCTACGCGGCGCTGGGTGCCGCGCATGTGGGCGCGCACGTTGATCTGTGCGCCTCGATCGGGCCGGATTTTCCGGCCAGCTGGATTGCCGCGCTGGAGTCCATGGGGGTGGGGACGAGTCATTTGGTGAGGCGGGAACATCCCTCCCGCCAAACGCGGATCGGCCATGCGGCCGACGGCCGGCGTGGCTCGCGCCATTATGACGATCCCGCCTGGTGGGAAGCGAGCCGCCTTCATGCTCCCGTGCCGCCGGACGACCTCTCCGCCTATCGCGTCGTCGTGGCCTGCCCAATGCCGGCGGAACGGCTCGGCAGCCTCCTTGATCACGCCCGCCGAGCGGGCGTCGCGGTGGTCGCCGACACCAATGAGGTCTTCGCCGCGACCGAGGGCGAGGCGATACGGGAGATGCTTCCGGCCCTTGATGTCTTCGCGCCCAGCCGGGAGGAAACCCGCCTTCTCGTATCAGGACTGTCGGATGACGCGGCGGCGCGCGATCTGGCGGGTCGGGGTCGGGATGGCACCAAAGGGCCGGTGGTGATGCAGAAGCGCGGTGCCGACGGCCTGTTTATCGTTGACGGCCCTGAGCATGGGGAATGGCATCTGCCGGCGCCTCCCGTGGACGTTACCGACCCGACAGGGGCGGGCGACGCCACCGTCGGTGCCTTCGCGGCGTCTCGACTACTCGGCTCGCCCCTCCTCGACGCCGCCCGTGCCGCCCAGCGCGTGGGCGCGATCGTGGTCGGGGGATATGGGCCTTCGTCTCTTTGTGCGGCACTGTCGCCGCTTTCCATTTCCTGCGCCGGCCAAAGGGGGCTCGCCCGATGAGTCAGCTCGTCATCGACGGCGTTACCAAGCAGTTTGGTGCGCTCAAGGTTCTGCAATCCTGTGATCTCACGGTCGAAAAGGGCTCGGTGGTCACGCTTCTCGGTCCCTCCGGCTGCGGCAAGACGACCCTGCTGCGCTCCATCGCCGGCTTCGTCACGCCCGAAGCGGGGCGGATCTGTGTGAACGGACAGGACATTTCCCACCTGCCGCCGAACCGGCGGAATGTCGGCTATGTCTTCCAGAACTACGCGCTGTTCCCACATCTGACCTGCCGCGAGAACATCGCCTACGGCTTGACCGTGCGCCGCGTGCCCAAGGCCGAGATAGCCCGCCGCGTGGCGCAGGCGCTCGATCTGATCGCGCTGGCCGCCTTTGCCGACCGCTATCCCAAGCAGCTCTCGGGTGGCCAGCAGCAGCGCATCGCCATTGCCCGGGCTCTGGTGCTTGAACCGCAGGTGCTGCTGCTCGACGAGCCGTTCAACGCCCTCGACGCGCAACTGCGGCTCTCCATGCAGGTCGAGTTGCGCAAGCTCATCGACCGTGTAGGCATCACCTCGATCTTCGTGACGCATGACCAGCAGGAAGCGATGGCGGTGTCCGATCGCATCGCCATCATGCGGGGTGGACGCATCGAGCAGGTCGGCAGCCCGCTGGAGATCTATGATCGTCCGCGCAGCGGCTTCGTTGCCGACTTCATCGGCCGCGCAAACCTGTTGCCGACACGTGTTCGCGCGGGCCGCACTGAGGGGCCGCAGCCGATCATGGCCGCGATTCCCGACGGGCCGGCGACGCTGGTCGCCCGGCCGGAAAACATCGATCTCACCTCCGGCGGCGGTGCGGGGTGGCCCGGCAGGGTCACGTTCCTGACCGCGCTGGGACCGGTCATTGAGTATGAAATCGATTGCGGCTTCTCCGCTCCCTTGCGCGCGGCCTTGCATCGACACCCCGGCGTGGAGACTTTCGCGCCGGGAGCCCAGGTGACGGCGCGGATCCGCGACGAGGCCGCCGCGGTGGTGCTCCCGGGAGAACCGGATCATGGTTAGTCGCCCTTTGATCGAGGCGAGCGCCTCCCTGTCGCCGCGTCGTTTTTCCCTGGCGCGCCTGCTTGAGGGGGGCGGCCTGTGGCCGGCGGTGCCGGCGCTCGTCTATCTCATGGTCTTCATGGTGGCGCCGATCGCGACGCTGCTGACCTTCGGCTTCGTGGACATTGAGCGCGGCGCCATCGGCGAGGGCGGCTTCACCCTTTCCCATATGATCGGGGTCCTGACCGATCCGCTGGTGTGGAACCTGACCTGGCGCTCCTTCTGGATCGCCGTCATCTCGACTTCGCTCACCCTGCTGTTCGCCTATCCCGTGGCCTATGCGTATGGGCATCTGCGCGGCGCCGCGCGCACGCTGCTGCTCGTGGCGGTGATCTCACCCCTGCTGACCAGCGCGCTGGTGCGTACCTATGCCTGGATCGTCATTCTTGGTGGGCGGCGCGGGCTGGTGAACCAGACCCTGCTGACGCTGGGCCTCATCGAGCGGCCGCTCGACATCCTCAACACCTCGACCGCGGTGCTGATCGGCATGACGCAGATACACCTGCCTTTCATGATCCTGCCGCTGCTGGCCGTGCTGTCGGAGCGTGACCGTTCCTTCGAGCAGGCCTCGCTCAATCTCGGGGCGAGCCAGACCGCCACCTTCTTCCGCGTGACCGTGCCGATGTCGATGCCGGCGATTGTCGCCGGCTTCGCCCTGGTCTTCGCGGTCTCCTACACCAACTTCATCATCCCGCAGCTGCTGGGCGGCGGGAACTACTCGACCATCGCCGTACAGGTCTATGAGCAGACCATCGTCGTGCTGGACTGGTCGCGCGGGGCGGCGCTGGCGACGCTTCTTCTGTCGAGCTGCTTCGTATTCGTGTTCGGCATCGTCGCCATCGGCAACCGGCTGACGCGCTGGAGTGAGGTGCGGCGATGAGCGGTCTCCGTCAGACGATCTCGCTCGGCGATCGGTTCGCACGTGGGGTGCTGATCGCCCTCACGGTCCTGTCGATCGTGCTGCTGGTCGCGCCCAGCCTGATCGTCATCGCCATTTCGTTCGAGCCGCGCGGCTACATCGCCTTTCCGCCGTCCGGCTTTTCGCTGCGCTGGTATTGGGCGCTGCTGGAGCGGCAGCAGCTCTTGGACTCCATTCTCGTCTCGCTGCGCATCTCGGTGATGGTGATGGTTGTCTGCCTGGTCCTCGGCATTCCGGCGGCCTTCGCCGGTATACGCGGCCGCTTCCCGGCCAAGACCGCGTTCAACGCCTTTCTCCTCGCGCCGCAGATGATGCCGGGCATGGTGATCGGCATCGCCTCGCTGTTCTTCGGCGCCTACATCTCGTTCCGTGCCTCGGACCTGATGCTGGTGCTCTCGCTGTCGGTGTTCTGCCTTCCCTTCGTCGTCCGTATCGTCATGGCGCGGCTCGCCGGGCTTGACCCTCTGCTCGACGAGGCGAGCGCCAATCTCGGCGCCGGCAAGCTCGAAACTTTCTTCCGGGTGACGCTGCCGCAGCTGGCGCCCGCCGCGTTCGCCGGCGCGGCCTTCACCTTCATTGAGGCGTTCGACAACGTCACTGTGTCGCTGTTTACCTCGGATGTGCGTGCGCGCCCGCTGCCGGTGGAGCTCTATTACCTCGTGCAGTTCGAATCCTCCCCGCTCATCGCCGCAATTTCCTCGCTGGAGATCGCCCTCTCGCTCGTGGTGATGCTGGTGATCGCCCGCGCGGTGGGCCTCGAACGCTTTGGCCGCTGAAATCCGCGCGCGCATGACCCGCGTGCGCGACGTCCCCTCGCTTAACCGGACCTGTTTCCAATGATCGACTTAGCCAGCCGTCTCAAAGCCCTGACGGCGGAACCCTCCCGCGACACGGCGAACGATCCGGCACGGCTCGCCCGCGTCGAGCGCACCCGCAGCGAGCTGTTCGGGCAGGGAGGCGCCATCCGGCAGACGCTCGACCTCGCGGCGCCCCATCTGGTCGCCCTCGCACAGACACTCGCCAACCGCCCGTTGAGCCGGATGATTGTCGTGGGCTGTGGCGATTCCTGGTTTGCCGGCAAGGGTGTGCGGCATGCGCTCGAAGCGATGACGGGACTGCCGGCCGAGGCGATCGAGGCGCTGGACTACGCCGCCTATGAATCCCGGATTGCCGATGACGCCACGTTGGTGGTCGGCATTTCGTCGGGCGGAAACACGCCGGCGGTAATGCAGGCGCTGAGGGCCGCCGCCGAACGCGGCGCCTTCTGCATTGGCATCTCCAATACGGCCGGCAGTCCGATCCTGACCGAGTTCGACGCCGCCCTGCAGGTTCATGCGACCCGCAAGGGCTGGCCGACCCAATCCACCAACGCCACCATGGCCTTGTTGATCGCGCTGGGGGCAGCCCTGCCGTCGGCCGCGCCGGCGCGGGAGACGATGCTGCGCGATCTTGCCGACCTGCCGGAGATCATCGACCGCCTCTGCCGCGAGCTCGATGCCGACATCAAGGCGCTGGCGGAGCGCTGGGCGAGCGCCGAGCTCGTGCTCTATTCCGGCCTCGGACCGAACTTCGCGGCGGCCAGCATAGGCGCGGCGAAGCTGCGGGAGCTCTCCCCAGTTCACGCCTTCGCTCTGCCCCTGGAGGAATATCACCACTACCGCACGCAGAAGGCCGGCGATCCGCTGGTGCTTGTCGCCACGGATGCCGCCAGCGCCGAGCGGGCGCTCGATACCGCGCTGGTCGCCGAGGAGGTCGGCGGGCCGATTCTCGCCATTCTGGCGGCGCCGGCACGGGATATCGAGACGAGGGCCGCCGCTGTTATCCGCGTGCCGGAAACCCCGGCGGCACTGGCGGCGATGGTGTCGATCGTGCCGCTGCATCTGCTCGCCTATCATTACGCAACGGCGCGAGCGGCGCTCGGTCTGGGGGCCGCCGTCCGGCCGCCCCTGGAGTGAGGCCGCGATGATACGGCTCTTCACTGCCGGCGGCGTCATCCTCGATACGGTGGTGGCGGCGGATGGGACATTGGGGCCGCGCAGCATGGGCGGCAACGCCGTCTATTCCGCGGCCGGCGCGCGCCTCTGGCTCGACGGCGTCGGCATTGTCGGCCGCCTGCCCGCGAACTATCCCCGCGATCTGGTGGCGCAGCTTGAGGCGAGCGGTGTGGACACGCAGGGCCTGCGTGTCGAGGCGGAGAGCGTCACGGAAGGCGAGTGGTTCTTCTACCGCCCCGATGGCAGTCGAGCCGACCATCTGCATGCGCCGCTGGACGAGCCCCCGCCGCATCCGCCCGGCACCCGGCTGGATGCTCGCACCTGCTGCCTTCTGGAGGAGCGCCTGCGCTCGCGCCCGGCAGAGGGGCGCGATTTCGCCAGCTTTCGGCGGAGTCACCCGGTTCGCCTTGAGGATGTTCCGGCCGCGTACCGGCAGGCACGCGCAGCTCATCTCGCGGCGAACCGACCGGACCAGCAGGTCGAGGTGGCGCGGGGGCTGTCGCGCGAAGGGATCGGCGTGTCGGTCGATCCCGGGTCAAATGCCGGCCTCTACCCCGCGGCCGATCTGGCGGAGCTGTTCCGTGCCTCCCGGGCCTTCCTGCCCAGCGAGAAGGAGCTGGAGGCGCTGGCGCCCGGTCTCGGTCTCGCCGCCGGTCTACTCCACGTGCAGCGTCTGGGCGCGCCGATCATGGTGGTCAAGCTCGGCGCGCGCGGGTGCGGCTGGCTCCGGCCGGATGGGGCGCTCGACACCATGCCCGCCTTCCCGGTGGCGGCTGTCGATCCGACCGGGGCGGGCGACGCCTTCTGCGGCGGTTTCCTGGCCGGACTCGTCCTGTTTGAGGATGTCCGGGCCGCGATCTGCCTCGGTACGATTTCCGCGTCCTTCGCGGTCGAGGCGTTCGGCCCCTTCCACCTCCTCGGCACGCCGCGGCACATCGCCCGTGCGCGTCTCGACTCCTATCTCGCCAGCCTCGACCCCTGTGTGGCCGAGCCCCTTCGACCGATCCTTTCAGACCTGGATGCCGCATGAGTTTTCTTCGTTCCAGCAGCGACGACCCGCTGATCGTGGCCGCCCTGCACCTGCCGGACCTCTCCATCAACCGCGACCTCTCGCTGGCCTTTCTGGAGGACTATGTCCTGGCCAATGGCGAGGTCTTTGTCGCCGCTGGGATCCGGCGGATCATGCTGCAGGATCAGACGCGCCAGAAAGGGCCGGCGAGCGCGGAGACCATTGCGATAACCGCCGCCCTCGGCCGCGCGCTGAAGCAGGCATTTCCCGACATATCGCTCGGCATCATCGTGCAGGCCCACGACGCGGTGGCTCCGCTGGCCATCGCCCATGCGACAGGCGCGGATTTCGTCCGCCTCAAGGTCTTCGTCGGCGCGGCCATGACGATGGAAGGCGCGCGCGAAGGCCTCGCCACCGAGGCGCGGACCTATCGCCACCAGTTGCGCCGCGACGATATCGCCATTCTTGCTGATATCTTCGACCGCACCAGCGTGCCGTTGATCGATGTGACGCCGGAAGAAGCCGCCAAGGGAGCGGTGAAGCTGGGCGCCGATGCCCTGGTCATCACCGGGGCGACATTTGCGGAGAGTCTTGAGCGCATTCGGGCCGCCAAGCATGCGGGCGTCGCACGCCCCATCCTTCTGGGCGGCAGCGTCACCGCCGACAATATAGCGGAAACGCTTGCCGTGGCCGATGGTGCCATCGTCTCCACCGCGCTGATGCGCGAGGATAGCGGGCGCCACGAGCGGGTGCTGTGGGATGCGGGCAAGACCCAGCAGTTCATGGAGGCGGCATGTCTGCGCTAGGCCCGGAACGTGACTTCGCCGGCTATCGAGGTCGCGAGCCGTCCATTCGCTGGCCCGATGACGCTCGGCTCGCCGTCTCTGTGGTGGTGAATGTCGAGGAGGGCGCCGAACTCTCCATTGGTGCGGGCGATGAGCGTAACGAGTCGATCTACGAGGCGGTGGAGGCGACGGAGGGCGCGCGTGATCTCTGCATGGAAAGCCATTTCGAGTATGGCACCCGCGCTGGCTGGCCGCGCATCCGACAGGCACTCGCCGAGCGCGGCATACCAGCAACCCTGAACGCCAATGGGCGTTCCCTCGTGCTCTCGCCCTGGATCGCCGCTGAGGCGGTCGCGGACGGGCATGAGGTCGCCTCCCATGGCTGGCGCTGGGAACGCCATGTCCACATGACGGAGGCCGAGGAGCGCGGCGCCATCGCCCGTTCGGTGGAGGCGATCACCATGGCTGCCGGCACGCCGCCGGTGGGCTGGCACACGCGCTCAGCGACCTCGGTGCGCACGCGCGACCTCCTCGTCGAGCATGGCGGCTTCCTCTACGATTCCAATGCCTACAATGATGACGTGCCCTATTTGGTGACCATCGCCGGGCATGACCACATCGTGCTTCCCTATGCGTTCGACACCAACGATATGCGCTTCTTCAACCGCGGCGGCTTCACCTTCGCGGAAGATTTCGCGCGCTACTGCGGCGCCGCCTTCGACCGCCTCTATGAGGAGGGCGCCACCCGGCCGCGTATGCTGTCCATCGGCCTGCACCTGCGCATTATCGGTCGGCCGGCGCGTATCGCCGGGCTGGAGATGTTCCTAGATCACGCCCTCAGCCGTCCCGGCGTGTGGTTCGCGCGGCGCGACGCCATTGCCCATCACTGGCGGTCGGGCCTCGGGCTTCCACGCTGGCAGGCGCGCCCGACGCCGGAGGGGTTCACCGCGTGACGCGCGATCTTCTCGGCTATGCGGGCCGGTGGCCGGACATCACCTGGCCGAACGGGGCGAAGCTCGCAGTCTCGCTTGTCCTCAATTTCGAAGAGGGCGCGGAGGAGCAGGTCGGGGATGGAGACCCGCGTTCCGAACGCTTGGGCGAAGTGCTCTCGGTGGTCGAGCCAGGTCGGCGTGACTTCGGCCAGGAACAGATTTTTGCCTATGGCCTGCGTGCCGGCTACTGGCGGATCGCCGACTGTCTCGAGCGGGCGGGCTTGCCGGCGACCATCTTCTTCTGCGGGCGCGCCGTCGAGCGCACGCCGGAACTCGCGCGCCGGCTCGTCGCCGCCGGCCACGAGCCGGCCTGTCATGGCTGGCGGTGGCGTCCACATGCGGATTATCCGGACGCCGAGGCGGAAGCTGCCGATCTCGATCGGGCGACTGCGGCCATTGAGGACGCAACCGGCGTGCGCCCGCTCGGCTTCTTCTGTCGTGGCTCGGAAAGTCCCTGGACGCGCCGGCTGCTCGCCGAGCGGGGCTATGTCTACACCTCGAACGGCCTCGACGACGATCTGCCTTATCGCGATGCCGATACGCCGCTGCTCGTCGTGCCCTATGCGTTTGACAGCAACGACATGAAGTTCTTCCACCCCAACGGCTTCGTGCGTGCGGATGAGATGTCCGCATATGTGATTGATGCGCTCGATGTGCTGGAGGCGGAGGCACGGCGCGGCCACGCACGGCTGCTCAATATCGGCTTCCATCTGCGCATTGCTGGGCGGCCGGCACGCTTTAAGGCCTTCCAGACGATTGTCGAGGAGCTGAAGCGGCGCCAGAGCCACCTCTGGGTGGCCCGCCGCATCGATATCGCCCGCGCCTTCCAGGCGGCGGTGGACCGGGGTGATAAGCTGTGAAGCCCCTTCTCCTCGTCAACCCCAACACCAATGTCGATACCACCGCCGCGATGCTGGACATCGCCCGCGCCAGCCTGCAGGACGTCCGGGTCGAGGCGCTAACCGCCCGGTTCGGCGCACCGCTCATCACCAACGAGACCGCGCTGGCGGAAGCCGGGCGCGCCGTCCTCGATCTGGTCCCTCACATGGGCGCGGCGGCCGGTGTCATCGTTGCCGCCTTTGGTGATCCGGGGCTGTCCGCCTTGCGACGGCAGATCGCCGTTCCCGCCACTGGCCTCGCCGAAGCGGGAATGGCGGAAGCGGGGGAGGCCGGACGCCGCTTCGCGGTGGTCACCACGACGCCCGAGCTCGTTGCCGCAATCGCGCGTTCCGCCGAGGCGTATGGCCATGGCCCGGCCTTTCTCGGCACCTTTCTCACACCGGGCGACCCGCGCGAGGTGATGGCGGAGCCTGGGCGGCTCGTCGAAGCTCTGGCCAAGGCCTGTAGCCGCGCGGTCGAAGCGGGTGCCGAGGCGGTCGTCATCGGCGGCGGCCCTCTGGCTCTTGCGGCCCGCGCTCTTTCGGGCCGGCGGGATGTGCGGCTCATCGAGCCGCTGCCTGCGGCTCTGCGCCTCGCTCACAGGCGCGCCATGGAAGCTGGAGCCCTCGCATGACCACTACTCTGCTGCGTGCCGACCACGTGCTTCTTGGCTTTGCTGCCGATGGTCGCCCTGAGTGGCTCAGCGACGCGGGCCTGCTCATCGAGGACGGGCAGATCCGCGACATCGGCGACGGCCCCGCCCTTGCGCGGGCCCACCCCAAGGCGGCGACGCACGGGGGGCGGGGGTTCGTCGCGATCCCGGGCCTGATCAACGCGCATCATCATGTTGGCCTGACCCCGTTCCAGCTTGGTTCACCCGACCATCCGCTGGAACTATGGTTCGCCAGCCGGCTCGGGCTGCGCGATGTCGATATGCGGCTCGACACTCTCTATTCCGCTTTTGAGATGATCGCCTCGGGCGTCACCACGGTTCAGCACCTGCATTCGCGCGTGCCAGGTGGGCTTGAGGCGGTGCTGGCGACGGCCGAGCGGGTGATCGGCGCTTATGGCGAGATCGGTATGCGCGCCTCCTACTCATTCGCGCTGCGCGATCAAAACCGGCTCGTCTACGAGGCGGACGAGGCCTTCCTCGCGCGGCTTCCGCCGGAGCTGCGGCCCGGGCTCGCCGCCTATTTCGCCCGTTTCGCCCAGCCGCTTTCCGACCAGATCGAGGTGTTCCATGAACTTCGCCGGCGTCACGCTGATAACGGGCGCATAGCCATACAGATCGCGCCCTCCAATCTGCATTGGCTCTCCGATGCTGCGCTGGCAAGCGCCGCCGAGATCGCCGCCGAGACGGGCGCGCCGATGCATATGCATCTGCTGGAGACGCCCTACCAGAAGGCCTACGCCCTGAAGCGCACCGGTGGGTCCCCGCTCGCCCACATTCATCGTTTCGGGCTGACCGGTCCGCACCTCACCCTCGGCCACGGCGTGTGGATGAGCGAGGAGGACATGGAGATCTGCGCCCATACCGGCACGCGCATCTGCCACAACTGCTCATCCAATCTACGGCTGAAGAGCGGCACCGCACCGGTGAACCGCTTCAGAGCTCACAGCATTCCCGTTGCTCTCGGCATTGACGAGGCGGGGATCAATGATGACCGCGATATGCTGCAGGAGATGCGCCTTGCCCTGCGCGTGCATCGCCAGCCCGGCATCGACAGTCCCCATCCGAGCGCAGCGGACATCCTGCGCATGGCTACAGAGCACGGCGCGGGAACGACACCCTTCGGCAGCTTCATAGGCCAGCTGCGCCCCGGCAGCGCCGCCGATATCGTGCTGCTCGACTGGGAGCGTCTGGTCTATCCCTATCAGGACCCCGATTTGGCGCTAGAAGACGTGCTGGTGTACCGCGCGAAGCGCGAGTGCGTGGATACGGTGATAGTGGGGGGCGAGGTCATCTACACCAAGGGCACGTTCACCCGGGTCGACCGGGCGGAGACGCTGGCGGAGATCCACCGGCGCTTGAAGGTGACGCCCACGTCGGCGGAACTCGACCGGCGGCATCTCGCAGCACAGTTATTGCCCCATGTGCGTGCGTTCTATGATGGCTATATCGGTCTATTATGAGATCGGAGGGCTGCGAGACGCGGACGGCCTTACCGAACCGCCTGAAGTCGCAGGCAGGCGCTGTGAAACCTCTGTGGCGCGGGCTTCGGCGATGGCGCTCCCTCGAAGCCGATCCAACTCGTCTGCCCACCACTGCATCATCAACACGCGTTCGTCCCAATGCTCGCCGCGGGTATATGCCCGGCGCACATTATTGCCCTCAACGTGGGCGAGCTGCCGCTCAATCGTGTCGGGATGCCAGCGCCGGCTCTCATTGGCGAGCGTGGCAAACGCGGCCCGAAAACCGTGGGCGGTCATTTCCTCCGCCCCTATATCCAAGCGGCGTAGCGCGAAGTTCAGAGTGTTCTCGCTCATCGGCTTCCTAACCGAGACGGTCGCCGGAAACACGAAGAAACTGATCCCCCTTCGGGTGGCGTCGCGCAACTCCTGCAAGGTGGCCACGGCCTGTAAGGGCAGGGGCGTGCGGTGTGGTCGGCGCATCTTGGTTCGGCCGGCTGGAACGGTCCAGACCCCCGCTTCAAGGTCAATCTCGTCTCACGTGGCGGCGCGGAGTTCGCCGGGACGGAGCGCAAGCAGGGCGAGCAGCTTCAGGCCTGCGACCGTCGTTTCCTGACCCTTCTTCCAGCGATAGATGGCCGCCATAAGCTCGCCAAGCCGCTTCGGGCGTGTGATGGCGGCGCGGTGCTTGGTCGTGGGTGCGAGAAGTGCGCCTCGCAGATCGGCCGTCACATCCCGTTCGGCGCGGCTGGTTGCGATCGCATAACGGAAGACCTGACCGATGATGCTGCGGGAGCGGCGCGCAGTCTCGTAGTGCCCTTTGACCTCCACCGCCCGCAGGACGGCAAGGATCTCTGGCGGTGTGATCTCGGCGATGGGGCGGTTGCGAAGAGGGGCTGCGATTTCCTCCAGCAGCCAGTGCGCCTTCAGGAGGGTGGCCTCGGCTCGCCCTTCCTTGGTCATCTTGTCGATGAACTCCGTCGCAATGACACCGAAGGTGCTCGTTGCGGCCGCGACAGACGCCGCGACGGCGGCTTTGTTGGCTCGTTTGTTGGCTCCAGGGTCTACTCCCGAGGTCAACAACCTCTTGGCTTCGTCGCGCAGCCGCCGGGCATCGGCCAGCGAAATGAGCGGATAGGGCCCATGGGTGAGTTTCTTCTGTTTGCCCGCGAATCTGTAGGCCTGCTGCCAGACCCGGGCGCCGTTGGGCTTCACGAAAAGATAGAGGCCGCCACCGTCGGAAAGTTTGTATTCGCCTTCCCGGCCTTTGGCCGTCCGGCACGCTGCATCTGACAAGGCCATGTTCGCTCTCCCTGCTGATCGCTGGGATCACGAAAACACGGCCTGCAGGCCAACAACAAGGCCAACAAATTCGCGGGATGGGGTGGCTCTGGCTGAGCCCGGCTCGGACAGCGAGCGGAGGCTGGAGAAGAAATTATCCAGCCAATTCAAGGGATAGCAAGACGATCTGGGAAAAGCTGAGCCGCCCCGGAAACGGGGGAGTGGCTCCCTGAGCAGGACTCGAACCTGCGACCATTCGATTAACAGTCGAACGCTCTACCAACTGAGCTATCAGGGACCGGAGGCGCGGCTGAGCGCCTCGGAGGCCGGCGATATAGCAACGCGTTCTCGGTTTGTGAAGTCGCAACCGCGTGGCCTGTGGATATTAATCACGCGCTGAGGCGTTCCTCCTGCCCCGAGAACTGGAGCTGGTGGAAGTTGTAGTAGCGCCCGCGCTTGGCCACGAGCTCTTCGTGGCGGCCACTTTCGACCACGCGGCCGCTGTCGATCACGCAGATGCAATCGGCGCTCACGACGGTCTGCAGGCGATGGGCGATAACGATCGTCGTGCGGTTCTGCTCGAGCAGGCGCAGCGCCTTCTGGACCTCCGCCTCCGATTCGCTGTCGAGCGCGGCGGTCGCCTCGTCGAGCAGCAGAATCGGCGCGTTCTTCAGGAAGGCGCGGGCGATGGCGATGCGCTGGCGCTGGCCGCCGGAGAGTTGCGCGCCATGCTCGCCGACGCGGCTGTCATAGCCTTCATTGAAGCCCATGATGAAGTTATGCGCGTTGGCGGCGCGGGCGGCTTCCATGATCTCCTCGTCGGATGCGCCCGGTCGGCCGGTCGCGATGTTCTCGCGGATCGTGCCGGAGAACAGGAACACGTCCTGACTGACGAAGCCGACAGCCTCGCGCAGCGAGCGATAGGTGACGTCGCGCACATCCTGGCCATCAACCTTGATACTGCCCGAGTCGACCTCGTAGAAGCGTTCGATCAGGCTCATGATCGTGCTCTTGCCGCCGCCGGACGGGCCGACCAGCGCGGTGGTCTTGCCGGCCTCGGCGATGAAGCTCAGGCCGCGCAGCACCGGCTCGTCCTCGCGATAGCCGAAATAGACGTCGTCAAAGGCGATCTCGCCCTTGGTGACGGAGAGCTTCGGCCTCTCCGGCTGGTCGGTCTCGATCGCCGGGCGGTCGAGGATGTCGAACAGCATGCGCGCGCCGATGAGGTGCGTGGTGAGGTCGATGTTGAGACGGGCGAGCCGCTTGGCCGGCTCATAGCTGAGCAGCAGGGCGGTGATGACCGAGAAGAACTCGCCCGGGGTGCGCCCGCCATGCAGGACGCCCCAGCCGGCATACATGACGACGAGACCGATCGCGACGCCGCCCAGGGCCTCCATCAGCGGGCCCGACTGCGATTGCGCCCGGATCATCCGGTTGGACGCCTTCTCCATGCGGTCCACGCGGTCATAGATCTTGGTGCGCAGGTCGTCCTCCATGGTGAAGGACTTCACCGTGCGGATGCCCTGAAATGCCTCGATCGACTCGGTCATGATCTGCGCGGCGGCGTGGAATTCGCGCGAAAAGATCTTCTGCACCTTGCGGATCAGGCCGCGCACACCGCCGACGGCGATCGGCATGACGATGAGGCCGATCAGCGCCATGAAGGGATCCTGGATGATCATCACCGCCGTCAGGCCGATGACCGAGAGCAGGTCGCGGCCGAGGCTGGTGATGATGAGGTTCAGCACGTTGCGCGCGCCCTGCGCACCCGTGGTGAAGCGCAGCATGATCTCGGCGGTGTGGCTGCCACTGAAGAAGCGCACATCCTGCGAGAAGAGTCGGTCGAGCACCCGCTTCTGGTTGTCGGAGACGATGCGGTTGCCGACGCGGGCGAGGGTCACGGCTTGCCCGTAGGAGGCGAAGCCCTTGACGATGCTGAGCGCGAGAACCGCGCCGGAAAGAATCCAGATCGCCGACGAGTTCTGCTCGACGAAGATGCGGTTGATCACCGTCCCCATGAGATAGGCGAGGCCCGATGTCGAGCCGGCCATGAGGCCCATGAAGACGAAGGAGATGGCGTATCCCTTCCAGTGCCGGCGTCCATCGGTCATGAACAGCCGCTTCACCGTGTCCCGCGTCTCGGGCGAGACCATATTGCGGAAGGTATTGGCCAGCTTGGCAGGCACCATCAGGCAGTTCCTCTGCAGAGAGCCATCGCGGCGCCGGAACCTCCGGGCGCGGCTCGATCGCGGTCCGCCCAGGGCGGCGGCCTCATCAACGACGATCGGCGGGCGTTGTCAAACCAACCCGCCCGTGCATGGGGCGAGCTTTGGCAAGGTGTAGCGTGGACGACACGCGCCGCCGGTTACCGTGAGACGGCCCGGCGGCGCGTGCGTGAACTGGAGGCCACGGAGGGAATCGAACCCCCGTACGCGGATTTGCAGTCCGCTGCGTAACCACTCCGCCACGTGGCCGATCGGTGCGCGGGATGTCTCCCGACCGATGGACCGGGCGCCTCATAACAGAGCCTTTCGGGATCGGCAACGCACCTTGGGCTCGCCATCCCCATCGCGTGAGCGCCGCGGGGACCGGGCAGGGGCCTGCCGGCTGTGCGCGGCGGTGGTCCGCGACATTGGAATCCTTCGACAAGGCTTGCATTGCGCCCGCGCGTGTCGCAATTCTCCTGCGACGTTACCGCCCGTGCGCCCGTGGCGCCCGGACTTGCCGAGGTTCCCCGAATGATCGATTTCGCTGAGATGCGTCGTGCCATGGTGGACGCGCAGGTGCGCGCCAACGACGTGACCGACCTGCGCATCGTCGCCGCCATGATGGAGACCCCGCGCGAGCGCTTCGTTCCTGCGTCTCTCACGAACTTCGCCTATATCGACGATGACCTGATGGTGAAGGACGGCCAGCCGGCCCGTTATCTGGTCGAGCCGATGGTCCTCGCGAAGCTACTGCAGGCGGCTGAGATCGGGCCGGATGCGCTGGTGCTCGATGTCGGCGCGGCCACCGGCTATTCGACCGCCGTGCTGGCCAAGCTCTCCGGTCAGGTGGTGTCGCTCGAGGAAGACGCGGAGCTCGCGGCGCTGGGCTCGGCGGTGCTGGTCGATCTGGGTCTTCTGAACGCCGCCTATGTTCAGGGCCCGATGACCGCCGGCTGGGCGGGCGAAGCGCCCTATGACGTCATCTTCATCAATGGCTCGGTGGACGAGGTGCCGGCGGCTTTGTTCGCGCAGCTCAAGCCCGGCGGTCGGCTCGTCGCCGTGGTCGGTCGCGGCCGCGCCGGGCGCGCCACCGTGTTCACCAACACGCCCGGCGGTGTCGGCTCGCGTATTGTATTCGACGCTGGCGTGCCCACGCTCCCCGGTTTCGAGGCGCGTCCCGGCTTCGTTTTCTGAGCGTTTCCGAACCTGCTGTGGCTGAACTGCCGCGCGTGCGACTAAAACGTCGGGATGAGCGGTGAGGGCGGTTCACAGTGCCTACCCGAACCCCTATTCTGATGCTGCGTCAGACGTGAATCAGAAGAGTCTCCCTGGGGGCAGGTGACTCCGGACAAGTAATGCGTTCGCAGGGGTTTGGACCATGTGGCTGTCAGCTACCGGGGGCAGGATCGTCGTGTTTACGGCGGTCTCATTTTTCGGTGCCTTCTCGCTTCCGGCGCACGCGCAGACCCTGGAGCAGGCTCTCGCCGCCGCCTACAAGAACAATCCGACGCTGAATTCGCAGCGCGCCGCCACGCGGGCGACCGATGAGTATGTGCCGATCGCGCTGGCCGGCTACCGGCCGCAGGTGTTCGGCAGCGCCTATGTCGGCACCCAGTGGGCCGAGACCCGTGTCGATTCGGGCTATGCCGCTCTTCAGGGCAATCAGGCGATCAGCAACAACCGCACCGACCCCAGCGGCGTCGGCGTGACGATCAGCCAGACCATTTATAACGGTTTGCGCACGGCGAATTCGGTGCGTAGCGCCGAGTCGCAGGTGAAGGGCCAGCGCGAATTGCTGCGCAACACCGAGCAGCTCGTCCTGCTCGATGCCGCCACCGCCTATATGAACGTGCTGCAGAACGCCGCGCTGGTGGAACTGCAGAAGCAGAACCTGGAAGCGCTGCGCGAGGAACTGCGCGCCGCCCGCGACCGCTTCGCGGTGGGTGAGATCACCCGTACCGACGTCGCCCAGGCCGAGGCGAGCGTCGCCGATGCGCAGAGCCAGTTGGCTCTCGCCGACGCCAACCTGAACAGCGCCAATGCGGTCTTCTTCCAGGTCATCGGCCTGAAGCCGACCAAGCTGTCCCCCGGTCGGCCGATCGACGGCCTGCTGCCCAAGACGCTGCCTGCCGCGGTGAGCACGGGTATCGGCAGCCATCCCGCGGTGAAGTCGGCCGAGTTCGCCGTCGATGCGGCCGTGGCCAATGTCAAGGTGGCGGAAGCCGCCCTGTCGCCGACGCTGACGCTGAACGGCTCCGCCTCGTCCGACTACAACAGCGCCCAGTACACCGAGCGCCAGACAGCGGCGTCGGCGACGCTGAACCTCTCCGTGCCGATCTATCAGGGCGGCAGCGAGTTCGCGACGATCCGGCAGAGCAAGGAGACGCTCGGCCAGATGCGCATCGAGGTCGACGTGAACCGCGAGCAGGTTCGCGCCAATGTGGTGCAGTACTGGGGCAACCTCGAAGCCGCCAAGGCGGCCATCGAGTCGGCGCAGGCCTCCGTTGCCGCCAACGAGATCGCGCTGCGCGGCGTGCGCGAGGAATGGCGCGTCGGCCAGCGCACCACGCTGGACGTGCTGAACGCGCAGACGGCGCTGTTCGACGCCCGCGCCAATCTCGTCATTGCCCAGCGTGACCGCGTGGTCGCGTCCTATGCGGTGCTGTCCGCCACTGGCCAGCTCAATTCCATGCGCCTTGGGCTCAAGGTCGCGACCTATAAGCCGCAGGTTCACTACAATCAGGTGCGTGATGCCTGGATCGGCGTGCGCACGCCCGGTGGTCAGTGACAGCTTGAGGCAAGGCTTTCGCCGCAGGATTGAGACGGGTCGGCTTGCCGGCCCGTTTTGCCATCCACAACAGCGATAGGGCCGTCCGTGGCGCCCTGCGTGACGCGGTGTCATATTCATGAAGCGTTAACGGGTGATTCGTGCGAGTCGCGGGCCCGGCACCGCAGAGTTGAGTTAGAACCGGGATCAGCGCATGTCGGCGAGCGCGAGGGCAAACGAGCCATCCATGGAAGAGATTCTCGCCTCCATCCGGCGCATCATCTCCGACGAAGTCGCCAGCGGCTCGCGCGAGGCGCCTGCCTCGTCTCGCCCGATGGCGGTTGAGCGCAGCGCCGCCGATACAACGGGAGAGAATGCCCGTCGCGATCTGCCGGCCAGCCGCCGTCTCGCCGAGGAGGCGATCGATGCCGAGGCCGACCCTGAGAATGCTGCCGCGCATTTCGCCGTCGGGGATCATCTCAACGGCGCGGATGAGAACGGGCATCCGGGGGCGTCTCAGGCTCTCGCTGAGGACGATTCCGTGCCCGCGGCCGAGGTTTTCGCGCAGGCCGCCGACGCCCCGCCAATCGAGACCGCGCGTCCGCTGGCCGATCTGCCGGCTTTTGTCTCGCGCAGCGCGATGAACGCCGCGCGCAACGGCGGCTCCCTCGGCTACACGCCGGTGGGACGCCCCGTGGCCTCCGAGCCCTTCGTCAATGGCCGTCGCGCCGTTGCGACGCTTGCCGGCGAGCCGGCGAGCCGCATGGCCGAGGCGACCTTCACCCCGGCGCCGCGCCCCTCGCTGACCCGCCAGGCCGCCCGTGCCGCCGTGGCGCAGGCGCTGCCGGTCTTCGCGCCGGTGGAAGTTCCCGAACCTGCCGAGGTTCAGGATCAGGACGAGCGTTTCGCCGCAGCCCTTCTCGACCTCGATCTCGTCGAGCAGGCAGTGCAAGCGGAACTCGCCATCATGTCCGGCGACGCGGCGGAGGCGGCTACCGTGGCTTCCGAGCCGACTCAGCCGATAGTGGCGGCGGAGACGGCCGATGTGGCCGAGTCGTCCGCTCCTGAGGCCGCGCCCGTCGCCGCCGATCACTCTTTTGAACCCTCGTCCGTCCCGGAGATCGCCGACATGCAGGTTCAAGCCAAGACGGGCCCCGTCTCGCGCACGTCCTCGGTTGAGGGAACCGAGGACCGCCGGCCGGAGAACCGTGGCGAGCCGCGCTTCTTCCCGGCGCCGCGCCCGGCCGAGGCTCCCACCGCCGAGGCGCCGAACCGTCTGGTCTCCGGCACGACGACGACCGCCGTCTCCGCTGCCTTTGGCACGCTGGCGCGCGCCGTCGCCTCCAATTCCCGCACGGTGGACGATCTCGTGACCGAGGCGATCCGTCCGATGCTGAAGGAATGGCTGGACGAGAACCTGCCGGCGCTGGTCGAGCGTCTGGTGCGCGCCGAGATCGAGCGCGTCTCCCGCCAGGGGCTCTGACGCCGCAATCCGGTTGGGGGACGCCAGAGGCGCCCTCATCGTTGGTTTCATAAAGGCCGCGTGGGCTGACTGCCGCGCGGCCTTTCCTTTTGCGCCGTTGTCTCCGCGCAGGGCTGAGTTGCGGTCTGCCCGTTGACTTGACGGCCCGGCTCCGCTTTCTGTCGCACCCATTCAACACGAGGTGCCGGAGCCAAAATGCTCGAGAACAGGTTCGATCCCGCCGCCGTCGAGGGCCGCATCTACCAGAACTGGCTGGATGCGGAAGCGTTCAAGGCTGGCCGGGCGGACCGGGTAGGCGCCGAGCCCTATTGCATCGTCATCCCGCCGCCGAACGTCACCGGCTCGCTCCATATGGGGCACGCGCTCAACAACACGCTGCAGGACATCCTCTGCCGCTTCGAGCGCATGCGCGGCAAGGACGTGCTCTGGCAGGTCGGCACCGACCATGCCGGTATCGCCACGCAGATGGTGGTCGAGCGCCAGCTCGCCGAGCGCCAGCTTCCTGGCCGGCGCGAGATGGGCCGCGAGGCCTTCGTCGAGCGCGTCTGGGCGTGGAAGGAGGAATCCGGCGGCACCATCATCAACCAGCTCAAGAAGCTCGGTGCTTCCTGTGACTGGTCGCGCGAGCGCTTCACCATGGATGAGGGGCTCTCGCGCGCCGTCCTCAAGGTGTTCGTCCGCCTCTACAAGCAGGGGCTGATCTACAAGGACAAGCGGCTGGTGAACTGGGATCCCAAGTTCCAGTCGGCTATTTCCGACCTTGAGGTGCTGCAGGTCGAGGTGAAGGGCCATCTCTGGCACTTCCGCTACCCGCTCGCCGATGGCGTGACCTATGATCACCCGGTCGCCTTCGACGCGGACGGCCTGCCGACCGAGTTTGAGACGCGCGACTACATCGTCGTCGCCACCACGCGGCCGGAGACCATGCTGGGCGACACGGCGGTCGCGGTACATCCCGAGGATCCCCGTTACATCGGCCTCGTCGCCGCTGGCGCCAAGGTGCGTCTGCCGCTGGTCGGCCGGCTGATCCCCATCGTGCCGGACGAGTATTCGGACCCAACCAAGGGCACGGGCGCGGTGAAGATCACCCCGGCGCACGACTTCAACGATTTCGAGGTCGGTCGCCGGCACAATTTGCCGATGATCAATATCCTCGATGCCGAGGCGCGGCTGACGCTGGCCGGCAATGAGGACTTCCTTGCCGGGACGGCGGGGGCGGATCTCGATGTCGTGCTCGCCCTCAACGGCCAGAGCCGCGAAGCGGCGCGCAAGGCCGTGGTCGCGCTCATGGAAGAGCGCGGCCTCGTCGACAAGATCGAGCCGCACACCCACATGGTCCCGCACGGTGACCGCTCGAACGTCGTCATCGAGCCCTGGCTGACCGACCAGTGGTATGTGGACGCCCACACGCTGGCCCAGCCGGCGCTGGCGGCGGTGCGCGAGGGGCGCACGAGCTTCATCCCGAAGAACTGGGAGAAGACCTATTTCGAGTGGCTGGAGAACATTCAGCCCTGGTGCGTCTCGCGCCAGCTCTGGTGGGGTCACCAGATCCCGGCCTGGTACGGGCCGGACGGCACGGTCTTCGTCGAGGAGACCGAGGAAGAAGCCGTCGCCGCCGCGCTCGCCCATTGCGTGCAGACGGGCATCATCACCGATGCCGAGGCGCGCGAACTGGCGGACGACCCGGAGAAGCGGGCCGCTCTCATCACCCGCGACGAGGACGTGCTCGATACCTGGTTCTCCTCCGCGCTCTGGCCGTTCTCGACGCTCGGCTGGCCGGACGAGACGGCGGAGCTGAAGCGCTTCTACCCGACCTCGGTGCTCATCACCGGCTTCGATATCATCTTCTTCTGGGTCGCCCGGATGATGATGATGGGCCTGCACTTCATGGACGGCGAGATCCCGTTCAAGGACGTCTACATCCACGCCCTCGTCCGCGACGAGAAGGGCGCCAAGATGTCGAAGTCCAAGGGCAATGTCATCGACCCGCTCGACCTCATCAACCAGTACGGCGCCGACGCCCTGCGCTTCACGCTGGCGGCGATGGCGGCGCAGGGGCGCGACATCAAGCTCGCGACCTCGCGTGTCGAGGGCTATCGCAACTTCGCGACCAAGCTCTGGAACGCGGCGCGCTTCGCCGAGATGAATGGCTGTGGGCGCGATCCGTCCTTCGATCCGTCCAAGGTCTCCACCACACTGAATCGCTGGATCGTCGGCGAGACGCAGAAGGCCGGCGAGGAAATCACCACCGCCATCGAGGCCTATCGCTTCAACGAGGCGGCGGGCGCGGCCTATCGTTTCGTCTGGAATATCTTCTGCGACTGGTATCTGGAACTCGCGAAGCCCGTCTTCATGGGCACGGATGAGGTCTGGAAAGCGGAGACCCGTGCCACCGCGGCTTTCGTGCTCGACGAGATCCTGAAGCTGCTGCACCCCTTCATGCCCTTCCTCACCGAAGAGCTGTGGGCCCGCACGGCGGAGGGCGGCGCCGCGCGCGACGGGCTTCTGGCTCTCACGCCGTGGTCGGAACTGCAGGGGCTCGAGGCGCCGGAGGCGGAGGCCGAGATCGGTTGGCTGATCGATCTGGTCACCGAGATCCGGTCGGTGCGCGCCGAGATGAACGTTCCTGCCGGGGCGCAGCTGCCGCTGGTGCTGGTCGGGGCGAGCGAGCAGGTGCGCACGCGCGTGGCGACCTGGAGCGATGTGCTGATGCGGCTCGCCCGCGTCTCCGCCATCAGCTTCGAGGCGGAGGCGCCGGCCGGCGCAGTCCAACTCGTGGTGCGCGGCGAGACCGCGGCCCTGCCGCTGGCGGGTGTCATCGACATGGATGCCGAAGCGGCGCGCCTGTCCAAGGAGCTCGCCAAGGCGAGCGACGACATCGCCAAGGTCGACGCCAAGCTGAACAACCGCGATTTCCTCGCCCGCGCCAAGGAAGAGGTGATCGAGGAGCAGCGCGAGCGCCGCGAGGCAGCCGAAGCCCGCGCCGCGAAGATCCGCGAAGCCCTGGCACGGCTCGGCCGCGCCAGCTGATAGGTTTGGTCGAGCCGGGCGCTTCGTCGCAAGCGCCTGGCTCTCGCGTTCCATCGGGGCCGGGGGCATATGCCGTTCATTGCGAGCTTCGAGGCGAGCGACTTTCTCTCGACCTTCGTCAGCCTTTTTGTCGCCTTCGCTCTCGGCACGCTGATCGGGGCGGAGCGGCAGTACCGCCAGCGCACGGCGGGGCTGCGCACCAATGTTCTGGTCGCCATCGGCGCCTGTCAGTTCGTCGACATGGCGGTGCATCTGGGCGGGCCGGAAGGAGCGATCCGCGTTGTCGCCTATGTGGTGTCGGGCATCGGCTTTCTCGGCGCCGGCGTCATCATGAAGGAGGGCGCGAATATTCGCGGCCTCAACACGGCGGCGACCCTGTGGTGCTCGGCGGCCGTCGGAGCCTGCGCGGGAGCGGACCTCGTGGCGCAGGCGATTCTGCTCACCCTGTTCGTCCTTGCCGGCAACACCATGCTCCGGCCGCTGGTCACGGCGCTTGAGCGCCTGCCGCGCCCGGAGGAATCGACCGAGGCGACCTATGGCGTGACGGTGGTCACGCGGGCGGCGGTCGCCAATGATCTCATCTCTCGGCTCTCGGCCCTGCTCGAGGCCGCGCATTTCCCGACCGATGTCGTCGCGCAGGAGGATCGCCCGGATGGCAAGGTCGAGCTGCGGGCGACGTTGGTGAACACCTCCGTGCGTGTCGCCGAGCTCGACGCGACGGTCGCGCGGGTCCGCCATCTGCCGGATGTCATCTCCGCGACCTGGACGCGGAGCGCCGCCGACTGAGCTCTCTCACGGGGAAGGGGGTACGGGGCAGGTGGTGTCGCCTTCCTGGCAGGACAGCAGCGGGCGAAGCTCAGCGACACGCTGCTTGGTGGCGTCGGCAAGGCACAGCGCCATCGCCATGGGGTACATGCTGCCGCCTTCGACGGCCGAGGCGCGGAACGCGCACTCCGTGTCGCGGAAGGTGATCCAGGCCTTCTGGGCCGTCACCAGCTTGGCCTTCGTCCCGGCATCCTTGGTCAGACGAGCGACGATGCGGCCGTAAATCTGATTGAGTTCGGCATCGGCCTTTTTGTACGCGGCTCCCGCGCATTCATCGAGGCCCATCTGGGTGGCGTCGGTACAATCCTGCGCGAGCGCGGGCAGCGCCCACAGACCCGCCACGGCAAGCAGCGTGGCGGCGGTCAGCAAACTGCGCATTTTGGCGTTTCCTTATGGTTTACAATGTATTGTCGGCTGATTCTGACATTTTGAATCCGCCGTTCGTCCGGCGAAACAGGCCTGAGATCGTGGCGTCTCCGCAACAGTGTCACGCATTCGCAACCATAACTGGAACCGCGGGACCGGATGCCGTGAAGCCGCCACAAACCGGCACGAAATCCGACGTGTAGGCGAGGGAAAGTAGTGGCCGGGTGCAGTTGCCCGCTACGCCATCGTCCACCGGGATGCGCATAAGAAAATGGACGTCAGGACCATCATCGACAAGCGGAAGCTGCCGAGCCGGCACGTGACCGAAGGTCCGGCGCGCGCCCCGCACCGTTCCTATCTCTATGCGATGGGTCTGACCCGTGAGCAGATCCACCAGCCGCTCGTCGGCGTCGCTTCCTGCTGGAATGAGGCCGCGCCCTGCAACATCTCGCTGATGCGCCAGGCGCAGGCGGTGAAAAAGGGCGTGGCGAGCGCCGATGGCACGCCGCGCGAGTTCTGTACCATCACCGTCACCGATGGCATCGCCATGGGGCATGAGGGCATGAAGTCCTCGCTGGCCTCGCGGGAGGTGATCGCCGACTCGGTCGAACTCACCATTCGCGGCCATTCCTATGACGCGCTGATCGGCCTTGCCGGCTGCGACAAGTCGCTGCCGGGCATGATGATGGCGATGCTGCGCCTCAACGTTCCGTCGATCTTCATCTATGGTGGCTCGATCCTCCCCGGCTCCTTCCGTGGCCAGCCGGTCACCGTGCAGGACATGTTCGAGGCGGTCGGCAAGCACTCCGTCGGGCTGATGTCCGACGATGATCTCGACGAACTGGAGCAGGTCGCCTGCCCCTCGGCCGGGGCGTGCGGCGCGCAGTTCACCGCCAACACCATGGCGACCGTCTCCGAGGCCATTGGCCTCGCGCTGCCCTATTCGGCCGGCGCGCCGGCGCCCTACGAGATCCGCGACCGGTTCTGCATGGCGGCCGGCGAGCAGATCATGGATCTCATCGCCCGCAACATCCGCCCGCGCGACATCGTTACGCTGAAGGCGCTGGAAAATGCCGCGACCGTGGTCGCCGCCTCGGGCGGCTCGACCAATGCGGCGCTGCACCTGCCGGCTATGGCGCATGAGGCCGGCATCAAGTTCGACCTGTTCGACGTCGCCGAGATCTTCAAGCGCACACCCTATATCGCCGACCTCAAGCCCGGCGGGCGGTATGTCGCCAAGGACATGTTCGAGGTCGGCGGCATTCCGCTGCTTATGAAGACGCTGCTCGACCATGGCTTCCTGCATGGTGACTGCCTCACCGTGACCGGGCGGACCATCGCCGAGAACCTCGCCTCGGTGAAGTGGAACCCGGATCAGGACGTGGTGCGCCCGGCCAATGACCCGATCACCGTCACTGGCGGCGTGGTCGGCCTCAAGGGCAACCTCGCCCCGGACGGCGCCATCGTGAAGGTGGCGGGCCTGAAAAACCTGAAGTTCTCCGGCCCCGCCCGCTGCTTCGATGGCGAGGAAGCCTGCTTCGAGGCTGTCGCCCAGCGCGCTTATGCCGATGGCGACGTGCTGGTCATCCGCTATGAGGGCCCCAAGGGCGGCCCCGGCATGCGTGAAATGCTCTCCACCACTGCCGCGCTCTACGGGCAGGGCGCCGGCGACAAGGTGGCGCTGATTACCGACGGACGCTTCTCCGGCGCCACGCGCGGCTTCTGCATCGGCCATGTCGGGCCGGAGGCGGCGGTTGGCGGCCCGATCGGGCTGATCCGCGACGGCGACATCATCACCATCGACGCAATCGAGGGCACGCTGGACGTGGCGCTCTCGGACGAGGAACTCGCCGCCCGCCGGGCGGAGTGGGTGCCGCGTCCCTCGCCCGTCGGCTCGGGGGCCATCTGGAAGTTCGCGCAGGCCGTGGGGCCCGCCCGTGAGGGCGCGGTCACCCATCCCGGCGGCGCGGCCGAGACATCGTGCTATGCGGATATTTGAGCGCCCAGTCTTTCTCGCCCTCATGGGCGCCGCGTTTGGCGGCGTCGTGATGGCGCTCGCGCCGGCTCCCGCGCGGGCGTTCGATGGCTCGACCGATTCCGCCTCGGCGGCGCAGGCGCTGCCCAAGGGCGTCGTGCCACCCTCCGGCACCCGCCCGCTTGAGGAAGTCGTGCGCTTCGGCGCGCAGGCGCTGCGTTCCGGCGACATGGAGAAGGGGATCGATTCCCTGCGCTATGCCGCCGATCAGGGCCATGCCGGCGCGCAGTGGAAGCTCGGGCGCATGTATGCCGAGGGCGAGGGCGTCGAGCGCAACGACATCAAGGCGTTCGAGTACTTCACCCAGATCGCCAACCTGCATGCCGATGACAACCCGTCGGCGCCGCAGGCGCGCTTCGTGGCCGATGCCTTCGTGGCGCTCGGCGGCTATTACCTCGTCGGCATTCCCAACAAGGTGCGCCGCGATCCGAATCGCGCGCGCGACATGTTCGCCTATGCCGCCTCCTATTTTGGCGATCCCGACGCGCAATATCACCTCGCCCGTCTGTATATCGACGGCGACGGCGTGCCGCGCGATCCGCGCTTTGCCGCCCGTTGGCTCGGCCTTGCCGCCCATAAGGGTCAGTATCAGGCGCAGGCCGCGCTTGGTGGGCTGCTGTTCAAGGGCGACGATGGCATTCCGCGTCAGGGCGCGCGGGGGCTGATGTGGCTGACGCTGGCCCGTGACGCGGCCGCCGGTCCCGAGGACAAGTGGGTCGTCGACCTCTATGAGGAGGCCTTTGCTGGCGCCAGCTCGGATGAGCGCGCCATGGCACTGGTCTATCTCGAGCAGTACATGAAGAACGTGCGCTGAGCGCGCCGGCCTTCCTCATCCCCCGACATCGAACTCCGCCCAGACCGGCACATGGTCCGACGGCTTCTCCCAGCCGCGCACATGCTTGTCGATGCCGGCGCTCTTCAGCCGGTCGGCGGCCTGCGGCGAGAGCAGCAGATGATCGATGCGGATGCCGTTGTTCCGCGGCCAGGCACCCGCCTGATAGTCCCAGAAGCTGTAGAGGCCGGGCTCGTCCGTGGTGGCGCGTAGCGCGTCGGTCAGGCCGAGATTGAGCAGTTCGCGGAACGAGGCGCGGGTCTGCGGCAGGAACAGCGCGTCATTCACCCAGGCCTGCGGATGGGCGGCATCGGCCGCTTCCGGGATCACATTGTAGTCGCCGCAGACGATGAGCGGCTCTTCCAGTGCGAGGCGGGCGGCGACATGGTCCTTCAGCCGCGCCATCCAGCCGAGCTTGTAGGGGTATTTCTCGGTGCCGACCGGATTGCCGTTCGGCAGATAGAGCCCGCACACCCGCACCGCGCCCTGCGACGTCGACACCACCACCTCGATGAAGCGGGACTGCACGTCGCTTTCATCGCCGGGCAGGCCGGGCGACACCTCGTCGAAGGGCAGGCGCGAGAGAACCGCGACGCCGTTGAAGCCCTTCTGGCCGTGGACGGCGACATTGTAGCCGAGCGCTTCGAACGCCTCGCGCGGGAACTGGTCGTCCTGGCACTTGATCTCCTGCAGGCACACGATGTCCGGCTGGCGGTCCTTCAGCCAAGCGACCGTGTTGTCGATGCGCAGGCGGACGGAATTGACGTTCCAGGTGGCGATGATCATCGGGGCCTGCCAGGTCGGTGAATCGGAGCGCGAGCTTACAGCACCGGCATCAGCCGGCGCAGGATGAGCGCGGACGAGAGCGCGACCTCATCCACGAACTGCCGGAAATCGAAATGCGATTCGTTGCCGGCGAGATCTGAAAGCGCGCGGATGACCAGCCAGGGCACGCCGAAGGCGGCACAGGCCTGAGCCATGGCGGCGCCTTCCATCTCGACGGCGACGCCGCCCAGCTCCTCATGCAGACGCCGGCGCAGGCTCTCGCTGTTGACGAACTGATCGCCGGTCAGCACGCGGCCGAAATGCAGGCGGGGAGGGCGCTCATCGGAGGTGGCGGAGAGCGGCGACAGCGCCATATCGGCGAGCGCCGCGCGCACCCGCTCGAGCAGCGCGGCTTCGGCGCTGTGACCGAGCTCATCGGTCGGCGCGAAAAAAGGAAGAAAGCCGGCCTGATAGACGGTGAAGCCGGCCTCCGAGGTATAGCCGGCATCGTGCTGGACCACATGATCGGCGATCACCACGTCACCAATCGCCAGCGCGGGATCGAGCCCGCCGGCAATCCCGGAGAACACCACGACGCGGCAGCCGAAGCGCTCGATCAGCAGCGTCGCGGCTATGGCGGCATTGACCTTGCCCATGCCGGCGCGGGCCAGCACCACGGGCTCGCCGTCGAGTCGACCGGCATGAAAGCGCATGCCGGCGACCTCGGTGATCTCGGCCGCGATCAGGTTGTCGGCGAGATAGGCGAGCTCCTGCGGAATCGCGCAGAGAACGCCGACCGGACCCATCACAGGGCGAAGCTGGTGCCGCAGCCGCACGAGGACGTCGCGTGCGGGTTGTTGATGCGGAACGAGGCGCCGATCAGGTCATCGACGAAATCGAGCTGCGAGCCGGACATATACTCAAGCGAGACCGGGTCGATCACCACGCGGGCGGCGCCGTCGACGATCACGATATCGTCCGCGTCACGCTCGCGGGTGATGTCGAACTTGTACTGGAAGCCGGAGCAGCCGCCACCCTCCACGCTGACCCGCAGCATGGCATCGCCGGGTTCGCCCTGGAGAATCTCGGCGATGCGGCGGATGGCACTCGCGGTTACCCCGACGCCCGTGGCGGGGGGAGGCGAACCGGCGTTTGAGGACGCATTCGGCAGTGCGGGGCTTGCGCTCATCTCGCGGCCTTCGGGTTGAATATGAACTGACTGGATAGTTAAGTGCTGCCGGCCCCGAGTCAAAGGGGCATCGACGCAGGGGAGATGCGCGCATGGCGGTGGCCGGAGCAGAGCCGCGCGTGGCATGGGCCTCGCGGGCGGAAGAAAGCCGCGGCCGTCTCCATGGCGAGCCGGACGGCGACGGGCGCAGCCGCTTCCGCCGCGACGCGGACCGCATTATCCATTCCTCGGCCTTCCGCCGCCTCGCCTACAAGACACAGGTCTTCTCCTATCACGAGGGTGACCATTACCGCACGCGCCTGACCCATACGCTGGAGGTCGTGCAGGTCGCCCGCTCGCTGGCGCGCGCGCTCGGGCTCGACGAGGATCTCGCCGAGGCGCTGGCGCTGGCGCATGACCTCGGCCACCCGCCCTTCGCCCATGCCGGCGAGCGCGTGCTCGACGCCTGCATGGCCGGCTATGGCGGCTTCGACCACAACGCCCAGTCGCTGCGTGTCGTCACCCGGCTGGAGAATCGCTACCCCTCCTTCGACGGGCTCAACCTCACCTGGGAGACCCTCGAGGGCATCGTGAAGCATAATGGCCCGCTCGCCGGGCCGCTGCCGCATGCCATCGAGGTTCACGCGGAGAAGCAGGATCTGTGGCTGTGGAGCTGGGCCTCCGCCGAGGCGCAGGTTGCCGCCATCTCCGACGACATCGCCTATGATGTGCACGATCTCGACGACGGCCTGCGAGCCGGCCTGTTCGACATCGAGGAATTCGCCGACCTGCCGCTGGTCGGCAATATCATCGCGGATATTCGCACGCATTTTCCGGGCCTCGACCGCTCCCGCTTCATCCATGAAATCGGTCGGCGGATGATTACCGCGCTGATCGAGGATGTGGTGGGGGAGACCCGCCGCCGTGCGGCCCACGCCCAGCCTGACAGCGCGGATGCCGTGCGGCGCCTCGGGCGGACTCTCGTCGGTTTCTCCGTTCCGATGGCAGAGGCCGAGCGGGCAGTGAAGGCCTTCCTGTTCCCCCGCATGTACCGTCACCCCCGCGTGATGGCGGAGATGGATGCGGCGGGCGAGGTCGTGCGGGCGCTGTTCAACCGCTACATGCAGGACGACCGGGCGCTGCCGGAGGAATGGCGCGCCGGTGTCGCCGGCCGCACCGAGTCCGCCCGCGCCCGGCGGATCGCCGACTTCATCGCCGGCCAGACCGACCGCTATGCGCTGGCCGAACATGCCCGTCTCTTTGACAGCGTACCTGAACTGCGGTAGCGGCAGCGGCCGTCCTTTCCGGCCCTGCGGGCCGACGCGCCGAGCCGAGAGCTGCTGCCGATGAACCTGTTCGCCATCTTCGCCGACCATGTGCGTGACGCCGTGGGCCAGCTTGCCGCTGAAGGCCGCGTGCCGGCCGGGCTCGATGTAGCGCGCGTCGTGGTCGAGCCGCCGCGCGAGGCCAGCCATGGCGATCTCGCGACCAATGCCGCGATGGTGCTGGCCAAGGAAGCGAAGATGAAACCCCGCGACCTCGCCGAGGCGCTGGTGCCGAAGCTCGCGGCCGTCGCCGGCGTGGCGCGCGTCGAGGTGGCGGGCCCCGGCTTCATCAATATCGCGCTTGATCTCGCCTACTGGCCGCGCGTGCTGGCGGCCGCGCTGACGGCGGGCCGTGCCTTCGGCCGCTCCGAGCTGGGCGCCGGCGAGAAGATCAATGTGGAGTACGTCTCTGCCAACCCGACCGGGCCGATGCATGTCGGCCATTGCCGCGGCGCGGTGTTCGGCGATGCGCTGGCGAACCTTCTGGCCTTTGCCGGTCACGAAGTGACGCGCGAATATTACATCAACGATGCCGGCGTGCAGGTGGACGTGCTCGCGCGCTCCGCCTTCCTGCGCTACCGCGAGGCGCTGGGCGAGGCGATCACCATTCCCGACGGCCTCTATCCCGGCGACTATCTGGTCCCGGTCGGCCATGCGCTGGTCGCCAAATATGCCAACACGCTGCTCGCGAAGTCCGAAGCCGAGTGGCTGCCGCTGGTGCGCGGTGTCGCCATCGACATGATGATGGCGATGATCCGCACCGACCTGAAGGCGCTGAACATCAGCTTCGACGTCTACTTCTCCGAGCGCACGCTCCATGCTCGCGAGGGCGGCAACGCCTCGATCATCGACCGGCTGCTGGACGAGATGCGCGCCCGCGACCTTGTTTATCAGGGCAGCCTTCCCCCGCCCAAGGGCGCGCCGGTGGAGGATTGGGAGGATCGGGAGCAGACCCTGTTCCGCGCCACCGGCTTCGGCGACGAGATCGACCGCCCGCTGGTGAAGTCGGACGGCACCTACACCTACTTCGCCGCCGATATCGCCTATCACAAGAACAAGTTCGATCGCGGCTTTAAGCAGATGATCGACGTCTGGGGCGCCGATCATGGCGGCTATATCAAGCGGATGCAGGCGGCGGTGACCGCCGCGACCGCCGGGCAGGGCGCGCTTGATGTCGAGATCTGCCAGCTCGTGCGCCTGCTGCGTAATGGCGAGCCGGTGAAGATGTCGAAGCGCGCGGGCACCTTCGTCACGCTGCGCGACGTCGTGGATGAGGTCGGTGTCGATCCCGTCCGCTTCATGATGCTCTACCGCAAGAACGACGCGGTGCTCGACTTCGATCTCGCCAAGGTGATCGAGCAGTCGCGCGACAATCCGGTGTTCTATGTCCAGTATGCCCATGCGCGGGCATCCTCGATCCTGCGCAATGCGCGCGAGGCGTTCCCGGACCTGCCGACCGAACTGGGGGCCTTTGCGGAGGCCGAGCTCTCCCGTCTCGATGACGAAGGGGAGATTGGGCTTGCCAAGCTCATCGCCGCCTATCCCCGGCTCATCGAGCAGGCGGCCAGCGCGCGCGAGCCGCACCGCGTGGCGTTTTATCTCTACGATCTCGCCAGCGCCCTGCATGGACAGTGGAATCGCGGGAAAGACATGCCACATTTACGCTTCATTATCGAAGATGATCGAAACTTGACCTACGCGCGGCTGGCGCTTGTGCACGCGGTCGCGCTGATCATCGCTTCAGGACTTTCGATTCTTGGAGTCGATGCTCCCGAAGAAATGCGGTGAGCGAGTCGCGGAACGGGTGCTTCCTCCTGAGGTGCCCGCAGATCGCATCTGACCTGCCGCCGCCGATGTGCCGCCTCCCGGCGGGTGTGTAGCGAGACGCAGCGAACAGGTTCGGTGAACATGGCCAACGACACGACGCGTAATCGGCAGGGCGGTCCCGCTGAGGATCCGCTTGCCGAACTCGCTCGCCTGATGGGTCAGGAAGACGAATTCGCGGATCTGCTGCGTCAGGCCCAGTCCGCGCGGCCTGCGGCTCGTCCGGCCGCGCCCGCGCCGGCCAGTCCGCCCCCTGCGGCGGCGCGCCCGCCGCTGCCGCCGCGTCCGGCCTCGACCCGTCCCTCGGCCCCGCCGAGCGCCCCCCCGGCCCAACCTCGTCCCGCCGCGCCGACCTCTTTCTCGGCGCTGGCGGCTGATGTCTTCGCCGAGACGCCGCGCCGTCCGGCCCCGCCCGCGACTCCCGCGCCGCGTTCCTCGCTTGAGGATACGGCGCGCGATCTCAACCGCTCCATGGTCCGCCCCGAGCGGGCTGCGCCGCCGGCTCCGCGCCCTCCCGAGCCGCGCGCTCCGCAGCCCCGTTCGCGTGACGAGGCGGCGATTGGCGACAGCGCAGCCGACGCCATTTCGCGCGCCCTGTCGCAGCCGTTCAATCTGGTGGATGACCCGGTCTATGAAGATCCCCGCGCTGCCGGGCGGGCGGCCCCGCGTGGCGAATCGGCTCCGCCGGCCTGGATGGCGCGTGGCGCGGCTCCGGCCCCGGCTCCCGCTCCCGCGCGGGACGCTCCGGCCGGCGACGATGCCTATGATTACGGCCGCTCGGCTGACGCCGATGAAGGCTATGACGAGGAAGAATTCGTCGAGCAGAATTACCAGATCGATGGCGAGGAGCGGGCTCGGTCCGGCCGCCGCCGCCTGGCGCTCGTCGTCGCCGTTGTGGCCCTCGCCGCCGTCGGCACGGTCACCGGCTATGTGCTCGTCGCCAATAAGCGCGCCAGCGTCTCCGCCTCGGGCGATGCGCCGGTGATCCACGCCGAGCAGGGGCCGAACAAGATCGTGCCGTCCCAGCCGGCGCCGGAGGCCTCCTCCGACGGCCAGAAGCTGATCTATGACCGCGTTGGCGGCAGCGCCCCGACTGGCAATGAGCGGGTCGTCTCCAGCGAGGAGCAGCCGGTCGATGTGAGCCAGGCGGCACAGCCGCAGCCGCGCGTCATCCAGCCGGCCACCAGCCCGAGCGCAAAGACAACCGAACCCAAGCGCGTGCGAACCCTCACCGTGCGGGCCGACGGCACGATCGTCGAGGACGCGACGCCGAGCCCTGTGCCTCCCGGCACGACGGCTTCCGTCCAATCCTCCGCGCAGCCGACGGCCTCCGCCCCGGCGCCGCTGAGCACCGGCTCGGGCGCGCCGGTCTCGACCAGCCCGACGCCGCTCGCCGCGACGCCCTCCATCGTGCCCAACGCGCCGAACCCGCCGGCCCGCGTTGCCGCCGCGCCGACACCGGCTCCGGCAGCGACCTCCGCCGCTCCGGCGCCGGCGGGCGCCTATGTGGTGCAGATCGCTTCGGTGCGCTCGGAGGCGGAAGCCCAGGCCACCTGGCGCTCCATGCAGGCGAAGTTTCCGGGCGTGCTGAACGGCCAGTCCATGGCGGTGCGCCGGGCGGACCTTGGCGACCGCGGCATCTACTACCGCGCCCAGGTTGGCTCCTTCACCAATCGTGACGATGCCAATGCACTCTGCCAGGCGCTGCGCGCGCAGGGCGGGGATTGCATGGTCCAGCGCAACTGACCCCTAACCGAAGCAGCCGTCCCATGACCGCCACGACCGCGCCGCGCGCCTTTATCACCGGCTGCGCCGGCACGCATCTGACGGCGGAGGAAGAGACCTTCCTTCGCGAGACCAATCCCTGGGGCTTCATCCTCTTTCGCCGCAACATCGAGACGCCCGCGCAGGTTGCCGCGCTTGTGGCGGCGTTCCGCGCGCTCGTCGACCGGCCCGATGCGCCGATCCTGATCGACCAGGAAGGCGGGCGCGTGCAGCGTCTCGGCCCGCCGCACTGGCCGATCTACCCCCCGGCGGATGTCTTTGCCCAGCTTGCCGCCACCGCCAGCGAAGCCCGCGGGGCGGAGGCCGCGCGTCTCGGGGCGCGGCTGATGGCGGACGACCTTGCCGCGCTTGGTATCAATGTGGACTGCGTGCCCTGTGCCGATCTGCGCCTGCCGGAAGGCCACGGCATCATCGGTGACCGGGCCTATGGCGAGACGCCCGAGCGCGTTGCCGTGCTCGCCCGTGCCGCCGCCGAGGGGCTGATGCAGGGTGGCGTGCTGCCCGTGCTCAAGCACATTCCCGGTCATGGCCGCGCGCGCGCCGACAGCCATGAAAGCCTGCCAGTGGTCGAGACGTCGCGCGCGGAGCTGGAGGCGACGGATTTCGAGGCGTTCCGCCGGCTCGCCGATCTTCCGCTCGGCATGACCGCCCATGTGGTCTACGCCGCGATCGACCCCGACGCGCCGGCCACAACCTCGAAGCGTGTCATCGACGAGATCATTCGCGGCTTCATCGGCTTCGATGGCGCGCTGATGAGCGACGATCTCTCCATGGGTGCGCTTGCCGGCTCGCTCGCCAGCCGCACGGCAGCCTCCTTCGCTGCCGGCTGCGACCTCGTGCTCCACTGCAATGGCAAGATCGACGAGATGCGCGAGGTCGCCGCGCACGCTCCGGTTCTCGCCGGGGACGCCGCCCGGCGTTGCGCCGCCGCGTTGGAGCGGGTCGCGCGTCCCACGATGATCGAACAAACGCAGGCGCGCGTTCAATTTTCGGCTATGATCGCGGCGTCCTAACGCCAGCGCGGTCACTTCATGGAGCAAAGCCAGTTCGCTTTCGAGGCGGATGACGCCCGTTCGCCGGGCGAGCCGTCGCTCGTCGTGGACGTGGACGGCTTCGAGGGCCCGCTCGACTTGCTGCTGGCGCTTGCGCGGACGCAGAAGGTGGATCTCGGGCGCATCTCGATCCTCGATCTCGCCGAGCAATATCTCACTTTCGTCGAGGCGGCACGGCGCATCCGGCTGGAACTTGCCGCCGACTATCTCGTGATGGCCGCCTGGCTGGCCTATCTGAAATCCCGCCTGCTGTTGCCCGAGCCGACGAAAGAGGAAGGGCCGAGCGCGGCCGATCTCGCCGCCGACCTCACCGAACGCCTGCGCCGGCTGGAGCAGATCCGCGCGGCGGCAGCGCATCTGGCGACCCGCGACCGCATCGGCCACGAAGTGTTTGAACGCGGTGCGCCGGAGCCGCTGGAGCGCGGCGGGCCACAAACCTATGAGGCGACGCTGTACGAACTGCTCGCCGCCTATGGCGCGCAGCGGCAGAAGATGGCGCTGTCGCAGGTGCGTTTCGCCCCGCGCAACGTCGTGTCTCTGGCCGAGGCACGCGAGCGGCTGGAGCGGTTGATCGGCCGCCTCGCGCTTGGCGGGGAATGGGCGCGGCTCGACGGTTTCCTGCTCAACTGGATGGCGGACCCGAAAATGCGGGCGACCGCGCTCGCCTCCGGCTTTTCGGCGAGCCTGGAGATGGTGCGCGAGGGGCTGATCGACGTGCAGCAGGAGGCGCCCTTCGCTCCGATCTGGATTCGCACGCGCGCGACCGGCGGGGAGGGGGCATGAGCGCGGAGGCGGCGCGTGTGCCGCAGCCCGACCGCGAGCCTCTGATCCCCGACCGTGCGCTCGGGCTACGGCTGCTGGAGGCCATGCTGTTCGCTGCCGGCGAGCCGCTGGACGAGGCGACGCTGGCCGCCCGCCTGCCGGAGGGATCAGACCTGCGCGCGCTGCTGGCGCAACTGGCGGCGGATTATGCGCCGCGCGGCGTCAATCTCGTCCGGGTCGCTGGCAAGTGGATGCTGCGCACCGCGCCCGATCTCGGCTTCCTGCTGTCGCGCCACAAGCCGGAGCCACGCCGCCTCTCCCGCGCGGCGCTGGAGACGCTGGCGATCATCGCCTATCACCAGCCGGTGACGCGGGCGGAGATCGAGGAAATCCGTGGCGTTTCAACCAATAAGGGCACGCTCGACGTGCTGCTCGCCGCCGGCTGGGTGCGGATGCGCGGGCGCCGGCGCAGCCCCGGCCGGCCGGTTACCTATGGCACCACGGAGACCTTTCTGGTGCATTTCGGGCTCGACAGCATCCAGGATCTGCCGGGTCTGGAGGAGCTGCGCGGCACCGGGCTCATTGACGCGCGCGTCTCCGCCGGCTTAACCGTGCCCCTGCCCAGTGACGATGCCGGGCTGAAGGACGACGAGGATCCGCTGGAGCCCGAGTTCGACCTCTCCTTCGCCCCGGAACCGGAGGCGGATGATGAGGACGAGGGGTAGCGGCGGTTCCTCGCAGAGGAAAGGCGCCGCATGTCCCAGATGCCGGTCCGCGCGCAGGCCCGCACTCCGGTCTCGCTCGCCAATCGCCTGACGCTGGACGGGCTTCGCCACGCCTTTGGCGCCTCGGAATCGGTGCGCGGCATCTCGCTCACCGTCGAGCCCGGCGAGATCCTGTGCCTGCTCGGCCCGTCGGGCTGTGGAAAGACCACGCTGCTGCGCCTCATCGCCGGCATCGAGCGGCCGAGCGCCGGCCAGATCCTGCTCGACGGCAAGGTGGTGGCCGGTCCGGGCGTGTTCGTCCCGCCGGAAAAACGCAGCATTGGCCTTGTTTTTCAAGACTATGCGCTGTTCCCGCACCTCACCAACGAGCAGAACGTCGCCTTCGGTTTGCGGGCGCTCAGTGCGGGCGATGCGAGGGCGGAGGCGTTGCGGGCTTTGGCGCGGGTGCGGCTGGAGGCGCATGCGCAGGATTATCCGCATGCGCTGTCGGGCGGCGAGCAGCAGCGCGTGGCGCTGGCCCGTGCGCTTGTGCCACGCCCCGGCATTCTCCTTATGGACGAACCTTTCTCCGGGCTGGACAGTCGCCTGCGTGGCAGTGTGCGCGCGCAAACCCTTGCCGTGCTTAGGGAAGCGCGCGCGACCTGCATCATCGTCACGCATGACCCGGAGGAGGCGATGCGGCTCGGGGACAGGATCGCGCTGATGCGCAAGGGCGAAATCGTCCAGCTCGGCACGCCCGAAGAACTCTACCGCCACCCGGCGGATCTGTCCGCCGCGCGCTTCTTCAGCGAGGTTAATGAGGTGAACAGTGTGGCCAGTCAGGGCAAGATTCACACGCCCTTCGGCGACTACCCGGCACCCGGCCTCGCCGAGGGCAGTCCGGCCGTCGCGGCCATCCGCCCGCAGGGGGTCGATCTGCGCGCGCCCGGCACCGGGGTGCCCGGCCGGGTGATCAACCACCGATTCCTCGGCGAGCTCGATCTCTATGAGGTCGCGGTCGAGGGCCTCGATACCCCTTTGGTCGCACGCCGCCGCCCGGTTGCCGGATTGCACCGTGGCCATGACGTAGGCGTGCACATCGACGCGGCTGAAGTTCTTGTCTTCGCCGCAACCGGGCCCTAGTGTCCGCTCACAATTGCGAAGCGTCGTCACCAGGGGCCGGCGGCGCCTCGGACAGGGAGTTGTAAAATGGGTTCGCTGAGCATCTGGCATTGGATCATCGTGCTGGTCGTCGTGCTCCTCCTCTTCGGCCGCGGCAAGCTGTCGGAGCTGATGGGCGACGCCGCCAAGGGCATCAAGGCCTTCAAGAAGGGCATGTCGGACGACGACGAGACGCCCGCCAAGCCGGCCGAGCCGGTGCGTTCCCTCGACCACCAGTCGAGCGTTGAAGCCGAGCGGACCAAGGTCGGCTGAAGCCCGCTCGCGGGCGTTCTTGATCGGGGAGGGCCGCTGCGGCGGCCCCGGCTTGACATATGCTTGATATCGGCTGGTCCGAACTACTGGTGATCGGCGTCGTCGCTCTGGTCGTGATCGGGCCCAAGGAATTGCCGACTGTCCTGCGCAAGATAGGGCAGGGGGTCGGCAAGCTGCGCCGCATGGCCGGCGAGTTCCAGGGGCAGTTCAACGAGGCGCTGCGCGAGGCGGAGCTATCCGACCTCAAGGACAGCGTGAGCGGTCTGCGCAACGACCTCTCCGGTCTGGCCGACAATGCGCGCTCGACGCTGAGCAACGCCTTTCCGACCAATCCGCTGCAGGATCTCGATACCGAGATGAAGGCGACCTCGACCCCGGTCGAGCGCACGGACCTGCCGGCGGCCGACATCGAGGCGCAGCTTCCCGCGCCGAGCGAGCTGGAAACCCACGCCTTCGAGACCATCGAAGACGAGGTGCGCGCCGCGACGCAGAAGATGGAGCCTGCGGGGCCGGCCGGCGCTGCCGTTGCCGCCGCCGCGCCGGTGTCGGCTTCTGCCGCCCCGGCGACGGCGCAGCCACCGGCGCCTGCCGCGGTGACGCCTGAGAAGGCCCCAACCACGGCGCCGGCCGCGCCGGCCTCCACGGTGGCCGACGCTCCGCCGCGCCCGGCGCTGCCCAAGCGGGCGACGCGCCGCAAGGCGGCTCCCGCCTCTGACGCTGCCGCCGATCCGGTGGTCGCGCCGGTTGCCGCCACGCCCAAGGAAATCGCCTCCAAGGAAATAGCCTCCACGGAAAGCGCGCCCAAGCGTGTCGCCAAGCCGCGTGTGCGCGCCAAAGCCGCCGAGGTTGTGGCCTCGACCGGTGAGCTGCCGCTTGATACCCCGCCGGCCGCCGCCAAGGCGTCTCCCAAGCCCCGGTCTCGCGCCGCCAAGGCGCCGGCCGGTTCTACCGGCAATGAAGGGCCGGGCGCATGAGCCAGGACGATATCGACGCCTCCAAGGCCCCGCTGATCGAGCATCTGATCGAGCTGCGCTCGCGGCTGATCAAGTCGCTGATCGCCTTTTTCATCGCCTTCTTCGCCTGCTTCATGCTGGGCAAGTTCATCTACAATATCCTGCTCTGGCCCTATGAGTTCGCGGCCGGCGGCACCGAGCATGTGAAGCTGATCTACACGGCGCCGCAGGAATTCCTGTTCACCCAGATCAAGCTCGGCATGTTCGGGGCGGCGTTCATCTCCTTCCCGGTGGTGGCGACGCAGATCTACATGTTCGTGGCGCCCGGCCTCTACAGCCACGAGAAGAACGCCTTCCGCCCCTATCTGGTGGCGACGCCGGTGTGCTTCCTGATCGGCGCGGCCTTCGTCTATTTCGTCGCCATGCCCATGGCGATGACCTATTTCCTCTCCATGCAGCAGGCCGCCGGCCCCGGCACGCCGGAAATCTCCATGCTGCCGCAGGTGAGCGAATATCTCTCGCTCATCATGACGCTGATTTTCGCCTTCGGCATTTGCTTCCAGCTGCCGGTGATCCTGACGCTGCTGGCGCAGATCGGCGTGGTCTCGTCCGATCAGCTGAAGAAGTTCCGCCGCTATGCGATTGTCGGCGTGTTCGTCGTCGCGGCGGTGCTGACCCCGCCCGACGTGGTCAGCCAGCTCGGCCTCGCTATCCCCACCCTGCTGCTCTACGAAATCTCGGTGATCCTCGTGCAGATGATCGAGAAGCGGCGCGCCGCGCGCGAGGCGGCGACCGAGGGCTCGGTGGCGTAAGGGGCGTCCCGCGCGTCGCGTTTGATCGGTGCCCGTGCGATCGCCGCCCTTGTCGGCGGCGCCGTCATTGGGTAGTCCCCTGCGGCACGGGCCACAGGGCCGATCAGACGCGAAAGCGAGACGTCCATGCACGACATCAAATGGATTCGCGAGGAGCCCAAGGGCCTCGTGACCGCTCTCACCCGCCGGGGCACGCCCGAGAGCGAGGCGCAGGCGCTGGTGGACGGGCTGATCGCGCTCGACGAGCGCCGCCGCGCCGGCATCGTGAAGCTGGAAGAGCTTCAGGCCCGCCGCAACGCCGCCTCCAAGGAAATCGGCGCCGCCAAGAAGGCGGGCGACACGGCCCGCGCCGACGCGCTGATGGCCGAGGTCGGCGCGCTGAAGACCGATATTCCCGCGCTGGAAGAGGATGTGAAGGCGGTCGAGGCCGAGCTTCACAC